>CAVEDD010000143.1:0-5470 GCA_963614515.1 Treponemataceae bacterium
TAAGTAATCCTTAAAAAATAACTTGGTAATCTTTGTGTGTCTTTTTGGTCTATATCTCTTTTCTCATCGGTCATGTACCTCCAGTACACTCCCTCTTCCAAAAGAAATCTATCCTCAAAAATCCTTCACAAATCTACACCAATTTATTTTTTAACGCTTACAAAATTAAGAATTTTTGCACAAAAAAAGAGCTGTCGTCGCTCACGCGAGGACACCTCTCACTAACCACATAATTAATAACACTAAAACTAATAACCGGAGAAAATCTTTTGCAACTACTGTGCCAAACCTATTTTTCGTCGGAAAAATTTTACTCGGCCTTCAATTTTTCGACCGGATTGGCGGTCGCAGCCTTCCAGGTCTGCCCGAGAATCGAGACTGCCGCGACAATGAGCGTCAGCAGAGCCGCCACCGGAATCACCCACCACGGGAACGCAATCGCGTTGTAGAAGTCCAGGAGATACCGGCGCATCGCCCAGACGCAGAAAGGGACGGCGATTACGGCCGCTGCGGAGGCCATCAGCAGGAAATCCCGGGAGAGCGTCCGGACGGCGGTGCGGACATCCGAGCCGAAAATCTTGCGCAGGGCAATCTGGCGGGACTGCTGTCCGGTGTAATAGACGGACATCGCGAGCAGGCCGAGAGCCGAGATAAGTATTGCAAGAATCATGAAGGTGCTCACCAGAGCCATCGTGTTGCGCGTCCCGGTGAGGGCGCTGTCCAGCAAATCATCGACATAGTCCATTTCCGCAGCCTTCGGAATCCCGAGGTAATCGAGAGCGACTCCGCGCCACACGTCCGAAACGGCGGCGAACGCCTCCCCGCGGTCTCCCGTAACCTTCACAATCATCCGCGAACACAGCGATGTCCTGTTCATCACCGCATTGTGGCTGTCCTCCATCGGACGGGACAGAGCATCGTTGGCCCGATAGTCGGCGATTATTCCGCAGCATTCATATTCAGACTTTCCGTAATCGTTTTTCCCGACGACTCTGTTTTCCTCCGACACCCCATAGCGTCTTTTCGCCTCCTCCGTAAGCCAATATGTCCCCTCCAACGGCTCGGAATATTTTTCCAGAACTTTCAGACCGAGAAGACGGAAACTCGTCGAATCGAGTCCGGAAACTTTCATCCACGACATCTTTTCATTCTCGATGTGCACGCCGTTGCTTCCGCAGGCAAACGGAGCCTGCATCGCCATTCCGACGGCCTCCACCTGCGGCAGGGCGCGGAGCCGGCGGGCGAGTTCGTTCTGCGCGTCCATATTCCTGTAGCCGAGCGACCAGGTGGTGACATTGAGCAGATTGTCCGTATTGTAGCCGGTGGGCAGGTTCACGAGATGGCGCATCTGCAGGGTCATAGTCAGCGCCACGGCTATCAGAACGGTGCTTATGACATTCTGGCAGACGATGAAAATCTTGCTGAAGACCATTTTGCTGCGGAAGCGGAAATCGCCTTTCACGACATCAATCGGTTTGAACCTTGAAACCATTGCGGCCGGCAGAAGTCCGGAAATCAGCGAGATAAGGCAGAGGAGCAGAAGGGCGGCGCCGGCCGTGACCGCATCCGGACGAAGCACTATCTCCGTCGAGAGCATCCGGTCCATCCACGGACGGAAGCATACGGCGACCACACAGCCCAGAACAAAGCAGACGGCGGTGAAAAGGAAGGATTCGCCGATGTAGCGCCGCACAATCCCGCTGCGCGACTCCCCGAGAAGTCTGCGCGTGGCCATCTCCTTGGATCGCCCTCCTGTCTGAGCCACTGTGAGGTTGATGTAGTTGAAAATGGCGGAGATGAGCAGGACAAATGCTACGGCCAGAAGCACTTCGACCGTCCTCCGGTCGCCTTTGCGGAACGGATTGAGAACCTCCCGTCCACAGAAATATATCTTGTCGAGACGGGTGAGCGAGGAGCCGTACATGAAGTCGCAGTTGGACGCGTCGCGGTCGAACCAGTCCCAGTAGCCGCAGTATTTGTCAAGCAGCTTTGCCGCGACATCATCCGGGTCGGCGCCGTCGTCAAGCGTCACCAGAGTCTGCACCGAACCGAACTGATCCATCTTCATCACCATCCCCTCTATCACTTTCATACTCAGGAAAATGTCGCAGGGTTCGAACGGATCTTCCGGGCCGAAGTCTTGAAGCGTACCGGTGACGGTCAGGTTCTTTTTCTTGAAGACGACAGTCCTGCCAACCGGATTCTCCCCGCCGAAAGCCTTCTTCGCGAAGGATTCGGAGACAATCACCTCGTCCTCCCCCGCCAGGATGCGGTCACGGTCACATCCTGTGAGACGATAATCAAAGAGTTTCAGGAAGTTGGTGTCAAGAGCGTCGGCCTTGACCTGACAGTATTCGCCGTCAACGGTGATGTCCGCATCACCATAGACCGCAATCCTCGTCCACGAACTTATCTCCGGCATCGACGGGAAAAATTCCTCCCCCGTCCCGAGCGTCATCCCCAACATATCCTCCGTGCCGATGGCATAGAGCTGCTTGGACAATGGCTGACGCGCACCGACGCTGAATTCCGTGCGGGCATAGGACGCGAGCAGGATTATGAAACCGAGCGCCACCGAAAGCCCGAACGCCTCAATCGCCGTGTACAACTTATTCTTCGACAGAAACTTAAAATACGTGTTCATATCTTTATTTTTCAACATTCATTTCAGCAGCCATTTCATCAAGACATCCAACGCGGCAGACCGCCTTTCAGGCGGCTTTTACCTGATAATTAATTCATCCTTATTCCCAAACGAATCATACGACGAGACAATGACCTTGTCGCCAGGGGCGAGCCCCTCGAGAACCTCATAATACTGAGGATTCTGCCGGCCGATGCGCACGCTGCGCCTGGTCGCCTTCGTGCCGTCGGCGTTGAGGACATAGACCCATTTGCCGCCGGTGGTCTGATAGAACGAACCGCGAGGAATCAGTATGGCCTCCGCAGACTGCCCGAGCTGGAGATTGAGGTAGTAGGTCTGGCCGGTGCGGATGTTCTCGGGCTGCTGCCCGTCGAAGCGGAAGTCGGCCTTGAACTTGCCGTCGCGGACCTCGGGATAGACCTTGCGGATGACTGCGGAATATTTCTCGTTCTGGCGTTCGAATGTCGCCTCAAGCCCGGGGGCTACGCGGTCGATGTAGTGTTCATCAATCTGAGCCTCAATCTTGTAGGAGTCGAGATTGTTTATCTGACCTATCTTCGCCCCGGCCGCGACGGACTGTCCCAGTTCCACATCGAGCAGCCCGAGTTCGCCGCTTATGGGGGCTTTGACGGAGAGGTTGTCCTTGCGGCGGCGTATCATATTCATATTAAGGCGCATATTCTCAAGACTCTCGTGCATCTGGGCAATCTGGACGCTGCGGTAGAGGCTGTCCTGCCGCTCGCGGTCGGTGACGAGTTCAAGCTTGTCCTTGGCGAGCTCATAGTCCTCGGAGGCCTTGAGATATTCCTCCCTCGCGATGAGTTTCTCTTCATAAAGAGCCTTGTTCTGCTCGTAGGCGCGGCGGGCGCGGCGGACTTCAATCTGGAGGGAAAGCCGCTCCTGACGCACGCTGAGCTTCTGCTGTTCCATGGAAATCATCGTGTTGCGGAGAATGTTCTCCTTTTCGGCGAGTTCCGCTTCGGAGTTGAGAATCTGCATATCGAGGCTTTCGTTGCCGAGAACCACGATGACGTCGCCGGCGTTGACGTGACTCCCCTCCTCCACGACTATCTTCTGCACGTTTCCGCCCTCGGTGGGGCTGAGCTGGACGGTGGTCATCGGCTGGACCTGCCCGCTGACGCGGATGTAGTCGTTGAATTCGCCCTGACGCGCCGCCGCGGTGAGTATGGTGCTGCCGTCCACGCGGAGAACAGAACGCCGGCCCGTGAGAATCAGCGCTGCGACGAGGATTGCGAACGCTCCGAGCGCCCACCATTTCAACGCTTTTTTCGTGAATGCGGCGGCTATGCCTTTTTTCTTTTCTATTATTTTGTCCATATGTTCCTAATTTTTGTTGTGACCTCCATTATTCCGTGGAGGATATTTTTTATTGCGTCTCGCTTCGCGAGACCCCTCCCAAACTTTGCTTGGGTCACTCCCTCTTATGTGACCGAGGGTGGGTTCTTACTCTTGGTCAATATAGCGGATGCCATTATAGTAGTCCACCACGCGGCGCTTGAGCTGCCATTTCAGCAGGGCATTGAGGCGTTCGGCCTTGGCCTTGAGGAGGTTGGATGACACGGTGTTGTACTCGATTGCGGAGATGAGACCCTGTTCGAACTTGCGGAAGTTCAGCCGGAACGCCTCTTCCTGCGCATCGGCGCGGCGTTCGGCCTGAAGCAGGGCGGACTCGGCTCCGTCGCGGTCGCTCACGGCACGGCGGACTTCGGACTCGACGTCACGGAGCGACTTGTCATATTCTATCTGCGCACGACGATATTCGTTGCGGCGCTTCGAGAGTTTCGTGAACTTGCTCAGGCGGTCGTAAATCGGGATGTTGAGCGAGAGCTGGAGATATTCTCCGCCATTGTTCGTGAACTGATTCCAGTAGGGTGTCGGGGTGTAGCCGGCCTGTCCAGGATAGGTGTAGTAACTCGTGGACCATCCGCCGTAGAGCGCGAGAGTGGGCAGAAACTGCCACTTGGCCGTCCGCAGGGCATATTTCGCATTGTCGAGCGTCCCTTTCGCGACAAGCACCGACGGCATCGACGCTCGTGCCTTTGCAATCAGCTCATCGACCGGGACATTGTCGGGGGACGCATCAAGGGAAGCGGGGGCGGTGTCAATCTCAAGGGATTCCCCCACCGGCCAGAGCATCACGTCCTCAAGCGTTATCTTCGCATCCGTCAGGCTGTTGCGTGCCGAGACAAGTTCATATTCCCTGTCCGCGAGGTCCGCCTCCATCTGCACGAGGTCCGCGTGGCTCTTCACTCCGAGCTCCTCCTGACGCGAGGCGAGCGTGACTGCCGAGCGGGCGTTCTCCACCTGCTCGGAAAGGATGTCCACCAGTTCGGTGTAATAGACTACATTGAAATAGGCCTCCATCGTAGCGAGGCAGACCTTGTCCTCTTCCTGCCGCTCCTGCGTAAGCCCCATCGCGAGGGATGTCTTCGCAATCTTAATGTTGTTGAGCGCGGAGAAACCGTCGAAAAGAGTGATTCCCGCCGACACCGACCAGCCGTTGTTCAGCGAGGTGGTGGTGACATAGGTGTTCGTCTCAGGGTCGATGGAGCGTCCCCAGCGGTAGTAGCCGTAGGTCGAAGCCTCAATGGAAGGGGTGAAAGCCGTGAGTATTGCGTCCCGTCTGTCGAGTCGGGCATCCCCGGTTTTCATCCTCTGCACCTGCACCTGCGCCGCATTCTCCACCGCATATTCCATACACTCTTTCAGCGACATCACTTCCGTCACGGGCGTCGTCTCTCCGGCATTCTCAAGCCCGGCAGAATCTTCCGCATCCTGCGCCCCCGCCGTCAGAGGAAGGAAAAC
>CAVEDD010000144.1:0-5418 GCA_963614515.1 Treponemataceae bacterium
CCCTGCGTGCGTCAGCGTCTCCCCTTATTGAAGATTTTATGAGTTCCTGCTCCCCTGTCTGCATATCCTTACCGGATGAAAATAGCGGCCGCCCGCTATTCCATCTTGAGATTAAGGTCAAGCCCCTTGAGCACGGACTGCTTCTGCGTTTCGTCCTCCGACTTGCCGCTGCAGAACTTGTACTTGACGGATTTCTGCCCGTCGGCGGTGTCGTATTTCAGCGTAAGATCCACCGTCTTGCCCTGCGTGTCAGGAAGTTCGCTCAGGCTGAATGCCACCAGGGAGCGTGCGACATAGGAGCCGTTCATATAATCGTCACCGTTGGCATCGTGCCTGAACACGAGGGTGTAAGGGTCCTCGGGGTCTGTCCCGGTGACGAGATTCACATAGTGGACGCGTCCGTATCGTCCCCAGGCAGCGTCAAAGCAGAGGTTGAGATAGCCGTCCTCGACTCCGGTCGCCCAGATGTCGACGATTCTGACATTGTCTTTCCCATATTTTTTCTCGTCCTCGTCCACGCTTCCGAGCGAAGCGACCGGCTTCTTGGTGAGTATGCTGTCGATGGAGTTGATTTCAACGAGCCTGTCGAAACCCTCGGCTCCGTTTTCCTTCGTCCCCTCGCCGAGGTCGGTGATATTGGCGAGAGCCCTGACCTGTCTGCCGCCGAAAAGAGGCTTGCTCACGTTCTTGGGAAGCGCGGTGGTCTCGTTGTCCAGCTGGAGATAGAATGTTCCCGCATCGTTCGTCTTGCAGGTCAGGATACAATTCGGATAGTATCTGGAATAATCCGTGGTGTTTTTTGAACAGGACAGCGAAAGCGCCGCAAACGCCGCCATAAGAATGATTTTTTTCGTTTTCATATATATTCGTTTTTCAATTTCCGGATATATAAACCAGGAATCCGGAAACCTTGCATCAAAAATCGGGGAAAAATCGAATGTACAAAATACCGACAAATGGGGATATGAGGGAGAATTCATTTTAGATATCTTTGCGCCGCTGAAAAAGGCGGAGACATCTGACAGAAAAGGCGGAGACATCCGACATCTCCGCGCCGCCGGAAATGCAGGAGAAATCTCCAAAAGACAGGCAGAAAAATGAGACTCTCGGATTTGAAGACAGGCGAGACCGCCGTCGTGGTGAAGGTCAGCGGACACGGCAGTTTCAGGAAGAGGATTACCGAAATGGGATTCGTCAAGGGCAGCAGGGTGAAGGTCATACTCAATGCGCCTCTCAGGGACCCCATCGAATATGAAATCATAGGATACAAGATTTCCCTGCGGCGCGAGGAGGCCGAAAGGATTGAGGTGCTCTCGCGGGACGAGGCGAGGGAAATGCTCAGGGAGAATCCGGAGGCGTTCGGGCCGTCGCAGCCGCGCAGGGCGATTGAGGCCGACGACTGCGAAGACACGAAAAAGTACAGCACCGGGAATCCGGACGCGACGGCGGATGACATTCCCACGCAGGACAAGGATACTCTCAGGCAGGACAAAGAGTCGGAGTTTTCGGATGCTGAAATAGAGGCCCTGGTCGCGAAGAAGCGGAAGTCCATCAGAGTCGCTCTCGTGGGAAACCCCAACTGCGGGAAGACTTCGCTCTTCAACATCGCGGCGAACGCCCACGAACACGTGGGGAACTACAGCGGGGTGACGGTGGACGCGAAAGAGGGGGTTTTCGAGCACGGGGGATATTCCTTCACCCTCGTCGACCTGCCCGGCACATATTCCCTGTCGGCATATAGCCCCGAAGAACTCTATGTGAGAAAAAACCTCATCGACGAAGTTCCGGACGTCGTCATCAACGTCATCGACGCATCGAATCTTCAGAGGAATCTCTATCTGACGACGCAGGTCATCGACATGAACCTGAGGATGGTGGTCGCCCTGAATATGTATGACGAACTCAAGGCAAGCGGTGACTTTCTGGACATCAAGCAGTTGGGCTATCTCCTCGGACTTCCTGTAGTGCCCACGGTGAGCCGCACGGGCGAGGGGATCGACGAGCTTTTCGACACGGTGATCGCCGTCTATGAGCACAACACGCCGGAACTTTCGCGTCACATCCACATCAACCACGGGCCGGAGCTTGAGCAGAGCATCGACCGCATAAAGCTGATTATCCAGAAGGACGACGAAATCCGGCAGAAATACTCGACGCGCTACCTCGCGATAAAATATCTCGAAAACGACAGCGACATCGCGAAGGTCGTGGAGGCTCTTCCGGAGCGGGACGAAATCATCGCCGCACGGTTCGAGGAGCAGAAAAGGCTGAAGGAAATGCTCGGGATGAGCGCGGAGACCGCGATTGTGGAGGCGAAATACGCCTTCATCCAGGGGGCGCTCGCGGAGACATGGAAGCGCAACGACAAGGGGCACGAGCAGAAGACCCTTTCGGAGAAGATTGACGCGGTGGTCACGGACAAGTGGCTGGCGTTCCCGATTTTCCTTGTGCTGCTGTTCATCGTGTTCCAGGGCACTTTCACCCTCGGGGCCTATCCGGTGGACTGGATCCAGTGGTGCATCGACAAGGTCGGGGAGATGGTCAGCGGCTTCATGAGCGACTGGTGGCTGCGGGATTTGATTGTGGACGGCATCATCGGCGGAGTGGGCAGCGTGCTTGTTTTCCTGCCCAACATCCTGCTGCTCTATCTTTTCATCTCGCTGCTTGAGGATTCCGGGTATATGGCCCGGGCGGCGTTCATCATGGACCGTCTGATGCACAGGATGGGTCTGCACGGCAAGTCGTTCATCCCTATGATTATGGGCTTCGGCTGCAATGTGCCGGCGATTATGGCGACGCGTACCATCGAGTCGCGCAAGAGCCGGCTGCTGACGATTCTCGTGATTCCGTTCATGTCCTGCTCGGGCAGGCTTCCGGTCTATATACTTCTGACCGCGGCATTCTTCCCGCGCCACGCCGGCCTCGTCCTTCTCGGCCTGTATGTGCTCGGCATCGCCCTCGCGGTTGTCAGCGCCCGCATTCTCAGCCATTTCATCAAGGACGACGACCTGCCTTTCGTGATGGAACTGCCACCGTACAGGATTCCGACATCTAAGGCGGTGTTCCGCCACACCTGGGAGAAATGCAAGGAGTATCTCTCGAAAATCGGAGGCGTGATTCTCGTCTGCTCGATTGCGATATGGTTCCTGAGCTATTTCCCGAACCACGACAAGTACTCCACGGTGGAGGAACAGCAGGAAAATTCTTTCCTCGGCTGTCTCGGCAAGGCGGTCGCACCCGCGCTTGAGCCTCTCGGATTCGACTGGAAGATGGACATCGGCATCCTCTCCGGCATCGGCGCGAAGGAGCTGATTGTCAGCACGCTCGGCATTATGTACAGCGAGGATGACGCGCCGGCCGCCGTCGGTGCAGAGAGCGCCACCGAAACCGACCCGGAGAACACAAGCCACCTCCAGAGGGCTCTCCAGAAGCACACGACTCCGGCCGGCGCCCTCGCCTATATGGTCTTCATCCTGCTCTACCTCCCGTGCATAGCGACTTTCTTCGCCATCCGCCACGAGGCCGGCAGCTGGAAATGGGCGTTCATCTCCGCAGGAATGACCCTCGCGATAGCCTGGCTCTTCTCCTTCGCCACCTTCCGCCTCTTCAGCCTCCTGCTCTGACGGAGCCGATAACTCGCGGAATCGCATAAAAAATTCGAGATTCCGCGAATAATTTCCGGATAACTCGCGGAATCGTACAAGAATTCATCGATTCCGCGAGTTATTTTCGTTTTCTTTCTTAACTTTGCGATGTTCAAAAAAAGAAAGAAGCCATGTTCATAGGAAGGGAAAAGGAAAAAAACGAGCTCCGAGAGCTGCTGACAGCCGATTCGTCCAAATTTGTCGCAGTCTATGGAAGACGAAGAATCGGGAAGACGCTGCTCATCCGCGAAGCTTTCTCGGACACGTTCACGTTCAGATACTCCGGAGTGTATAACTGCGGCAACGCGAAACAGCTTCAGAATTTCCGAATGGCACTCGTGTCGCAGGGAGCCGGAGACATCGACATCCCGCAGGACTGGTTCTCCGCATTCGGCCTGCTCGGAAAATTTCTCGAAAGTTCAAATTCCGCAAAGAAAGTGGTGTTTCTGGACGAGATTCCGTGGATGGATGCCCCCAAGTCTAATTTCGTATCCGCGCTCGAAAATTTCTGGAACGGCTGGGCATTCCACAGAAACGACATAATCCTGGTAGTATGCGGCTCGGCGACTTCGTGGATTGTAAAGAGAATCTTCAAGAACCGCGGAGGGCTGCACAACCGCCTGACATTCAAGATTAACCTGAAACCGTTCACGCTCATGGAATGTGAAGAGTACGCATCGGCACGCGGACTTGCGATGACAAGGCAACAGATTCTTGAGACCTACATGATTCTCGGAGGAGTTCCATATTACTGGAGCTTCCTGCAAAAGGGGAAGAGTGTGGCAAAGAATATCGATGACATGTTTTTCGCCGAAAATGCCGTACTCGACGGTGAATTTGCCGAACTCTATGCCGCGCTTTTCAAGAATCCGGTTCCCTACATTGCAGTGGTGGAGGAACTGTCCCGCAAAGGAATCGGAGAATCCCGCGAGGACATCGTCAAAGGAATAAAGGCCAAGGACGGAGGGAAAATCACGACAATACTCGAAGACCTCGAAAACTGCGGATTCATAAGGAAATACAACCGGATAGGAACCCGCAGCAAATATGCCCTCTACCAGCTCACGGACAACTACACTGTTTTTTACTATAAGTTCCTTTCCGACAACAGGAACAACGACCCGTCTTTCTGGGAACTCGTCCAGGGAACCCCGGCCTACAACGCATGGGCCGGAGTCTCGTTCGAAAGGGTCTGCCTCCAGCACATCCGGCAAATCAAGGAAGCCCTCAGCATCAACGGGGTGATAACGAACGTATGTTCCTGGAGAACGGCATCAGCGGACGAACGCGGCAAGGACGCACGGGGAGCCCAGATTGACCTGCTGCTCGACCGCAACGACCGCATAATCAACCTCTGCGAGATGAAGTTCGCCTCCGGGAAATACACCATAACAAAATCCTGCGACGAGGCTCTCCGCAACAAAAGAAACCGCTTCATCGATGAGACGAGGACAAAGAAGGCCGTCCACATAACGCTCGTGACCACCTACGGCGTCACCCACAACGCCTACTACAACAACATCCAGTCCGAAGTCACCGCCGACGAGTTGTTCAGGTAGGGAGGCAATACCTTCTTCGCGAAATGCTTGTACCGCACTAGTGCAAGGACGCACGCATACGTAACCGCAAAGAGACATTTATCAGAGAGACAGGGGCAGAGAAAACAGTCCTTGTAACCATGATTACAACTTTCGGACTCGCCCCAGGCGGATATTCCGACGACATTCAATGTCAGGCCACCATGGCTGATTTGTTCAGATAATCTCATCTTTGA
>CAVEDD010000145.1:0-5406 GCA_963614515.1 Treponemataceae bacterium
GAGCATCTGCTTTGCAAGCAGAGGGTCGTCGGTTCGAATCCGTCTATCTCCACAAAAAACTATCTTCACAAAAACAGGGATGACCGTAAATCAGTCATCCCTGTTTTTATATACCCCATATCCAAGGGGGGGGGAAATCCCCCGCCCGCCTTATGACAGCTGGAACTTTCTGGAAGAGCGCACCATCTGCTTGAGGATGATGGACATCTGCTCGGACTCCTGCAGGACATTGAGGTAGAGGTAGCCCGTGTTCATATTCACGGCGTTGGCGCGGATGTCCTCCATCAGGGCCTTGCGCATTGTGGAGAAATCCTTCTGCTGTACTTTCAGCTTTTCCTCGACCGATTTCAGCGACGCGTAGTCCCCGTCTTCGCAGTGCATCATAATCTCGTCCATATACCCGATGAGACTGTCCCTCTCCGGCACGAACTCGTCGACATATCGCTGCGGAATCGGGGTGAAATGGTTGTCGATGTGCTCGTATGCCGGTTCGCAGATTCGGCGGATGGCGTAATAGAGCTGCTCGAGTTCGTTGAACGATGCGAAGAACCACGCGCTCTTGCGCATCGCCGTCTCCTGGTCGAGGTGGCGGACGCAGATTGTGTCCTTGCGGCGGATGTTCTTCAGCCTGTCTTTCTGCCCCTTCAGTTCATAGCTGGATTTCTTCAGCATCTTGACATTCTCGGTTATGAGCCCGTCGGTGACTCTGCGGTAGTTGAGGATTACGTTGCTGAGCACAAGGCTTTCGTTGGCGGCCACATACTTGCAGACGAGCCTGTCCGTCTCCTCCTGATCCGTGGAGCGGATGACGCTGAGGAACATCTTGTCCCCGTTCTCTTCATCGTTCTTGTGCTTATAGCTGATGTTGCTGTGAATCATCACGAGCAGTCCGGCGACGACAATCACAATCATAGCCACCGTGCCGCCCCAGTGCATTATCAGAGCCACTATGAATGCGGCGGCGAAGGCGATTGCGGCGGTGAGGAACCAGCCGCCGATGACTGAAAGGACACCGGTGATTCTGTAGACCGCACTTTCGCGTCCCCAGGCCCTGTCAGCGAGCGAAGTCGCCATCGCGACCATAAAAGTCACATAGGTCGTCGAAAGCGGGAGTTTCATTGACGTTCCGAGGGCGATCAGCAGCGATGCCGTCACGAGGTTCACCGAGGCGCGGACGAGGTCGTACTGCGCGCCGTCTTCGATTTCGATGAAACTCCGGTCGAAGCGCCTGTCCACCCAGCGGCGGAATCCGTCCGGAGAAGCGGCGACAGCGGCGTGTGCCACGGAGTTGCCGAATCGGACAAGGCTGCGCGCCACTCTCGATGTTCCGAACATCTCCTCGCCCTCTTCCTGTTTGGCGAGATTAAGTTCCGTCTTGGTCACGTTGTGCGCTTTCTTTGAAGTGGCGAGCGCGAATACCATTATTGTGCCGGCCGCTATCAGGAATACAAGCGGAGTCTTTGCCGGCTCGTTCAGCACATCCATCATATGGAGCGACGGGTCGCCGGCTCCGGAGGCAATCCAGTCCTGATAGGAGGCGTAGCCCGTGAGCGGCACACCGATGAAGTTCACGAGGTCATTCCCGGCGAACGCCGTCGCGAGCGCGAACGTGCCGACAAGCACGATAACCTTGAACACATTGACCTTCAGCGCGTGCAGCCCCTGCATAAGCAGCGTGAAGAACACGAGGCAGCCGCAGATGAGCAGCGCCGTGTGCTCCCCGATCCAGTTCTTGATTTCCGGCGTCATGAAAGACATTGAGGAGAGACCCTTGAGCAGCATGAAATAGATGATGGCGGTCACCGACACTCCGCCGAACAGCCCTATCTTCCATTTCAGCGATTTGTTCCGGTAGTTGAAAGTGAACAGAAGACGCACGAGCCACTGCACGGCGACGCCGACCACGAAGGCGATGGCCACGGAGATGAAAATCGCGAGAATCACCTGCAGGGCCTTCGAAGTGTTCATATAGTCCGAGAAGCCCAGAGCGCCGCCCTCCGCAGCGTTCATCTTCACCATAGTCATCGCGCACGTCGCTCCGAGCAGTTCAAACACGAGCGATACGGTCGTGGATGTCGGCATTCCGAGCGAATTGAAAGTGTCGATGAGCACGATGTCCGTGACCATCACCGCGAGACAGATCAGCATGATTTCGCTGAACGCAAACTGTTCCGGACGGAAGATTCCGTGTCTTGCGACATCCATCATGCCGTTGCTCATCACCGCGCCGCAGAATACTCCCACAGCCGCTATTATGATGATTGTCCGGAATTTGGCGGCCTTTGAACCCACCGCTGAATTGAGAAAGTTGACCGCGTCGTTGCTGACTCCCACCCATAGATCCGAAATCGCCAGCAGAAAAAGAAAGATGACGAAGCCCAAATACATCAAATCCATATAAACCGAATTTTATCGGTGCAAAAATATCCCCGGAATGTTGGCTGCATATTACGGAACCGTTAAAATTCTGTTACATCCGGCATTTTCCTTTCATATCGTGATACGGGGATATGGGATATCGTCAAAACTGAGTATATTTGCGCCGTCAGTGTTCTGTTCTATATAATATAATATGTATATGTCAGAAGATGTGAATTCAATCGGGACTCGGATTCTTGTCGTCGATGACGAGGAGGATATATGCGAAATTCTGCGTTTCAATCTTGAAAATGCGGGATATTCCGTTGACACGGCGTCGTCTGCGGAAGAGGCTCTGACGAAACTGGATTCCGGATGCGGGCTTGTTCTGCTCGATGTGATGATGGGCGGGATGTCGGGTTTCAGAATGGCGGAAATCGTGAGGAAGGAACGGCATCTCGATGTCCCGATCATATTCCTTACAGCCAAAAGCTCTGAAAATGACCTGCTTACGGGATTCTCGGCCGGCGGAGACGACTATGTCTGCAAGCCTTTCTCGATTCAGGAAGTGCTTGCGAGGGTGAGGGCGGTGCTGCGGCGGAGTTCCGCCAGGAGTCCGGAGGATGATTCCGAGGTTCTCGAGTCGGGAAGCCTGAAAATCGACCTCAGATCCAAACTGGTCTATGTCTGCGGGGTGCCGGTGACCCTCTCGAAAAAGGAATTCGAACTGCTTTCACTGCTTGCAGGGCATCCGGGAAAGATTTTCTCCCGCGAGGAGATAATCTCCACCTTGTGGAAGGATGCGCCCTATGTGCTTGACAGGACGATAGATGTGCACATCGCGAGAATCCGCGCCAAACTCGGGGAGTCGAAGTCCTGCATAACGAACCGGTCCGGTTTCGGCTACAGTTTCAGTCCTCAGCCATGAAAAGCGGCGACACACGGAAATCTTCTGTCCGCAGGATCTACAGCCGGCAGCTGATAATCTGTTTCGCGGCGGCTTTCGCGGTCTTCGCCTTTATGCTGGTGGTCTTTCAGATGAGGCTTGACACGCGGACGAAAATCCGCTATGTGGAGAACGACCTTGATTCCTATGCCGGGATACTCTCGAAAACCGATGACTATGAATATGTCGCCTCCCTTTTTCCGGAGGATCTGCGTGCGACGGTGCTTGACACAGCGGGGAACGTGCTCTTCGACAGCATAAGGAATCTGAATCTGGAGAACCACGCCGACCGCCCGGAAATCACGGGTTCGCTGCGGGACTCCGTGGCCACGGCGGTGCGGGTGTCGATGACCACCGGTATGAAATATCTCTATTATTCAAAAACTTACGGAGACCGGATCATACGGGTGGCTCTTCCCTACGATGCCGATGTCGAACCGCTCATACGCCCGAGCAACATCTTCCCGCTCGCGTCGGCTCTGCTTTTCGCCATCGCCCTGCTTGTGATAGTCCTGCTCTCCACCCATTTCGGCGACGACGTGCAGAGACTCCAGAGCCGCTATGTCGAGGACAGCGACAAGGCTGTGGCGAACCTCAAGCAGCAGCTCACGGGGAATGTCTCCCACGAACTGCGCACGCCGGTGACGAGCATAATGGGCTATCTTGAAACTCTTGAATCCTGTCCGGATATGGAGCCGGAACGCCGCCGCAATTTCATCCGCCGCGCCCGGGTCCAGGCCGTCCGCCTTTCCGACCTTATCAGGGATATGTCCCTGATAAGCAAAATCGAGGAGTCTCCGGAGAAGCTTGTGAGGCAGAATGTCAATCTCAAGGAAATCGCGGACGAGGTCTGCGCCGAATTTTCCGAGCGCATCACTGAAAGGGGGGACATTATGGAAAACTTTCTTCCGGACAATCTTACGGTCTTCGGCAACAGGACGCTGCTCCATGCCATTTTCCGCAATCTTGTCGAGAACAGCCTGAAATATGCCGGGGACGGCGTGAAACTGCACATCGGGTGTCAGGACGGACAGAGTGGTGAAATGCTGCATCTGAGTTATTACGACACCGGCTGCGGAGTCCCTCCGGAGCATCTTCCGAGGCTGTTCGAGCGCTTCTACCGCATCTCCGAAGGCCGCACCCGGGACGATGGAGGCTCGGGACTCGGTCTTTCAATCGTGCGCAACTCCGTCGCGTTCCACGGCGGTGAAATCCGAGCCGTCAACCGTGAACCGCACGGACTCCAGTTCTTCTTCACCCTGCGGCGCTCCTGAAAGACTCCGCAGCGGTTCTGAAAGACGGATAGCCGCACGCTGCCCGTCCCGAATACCAATTTGTAGGTATTGCCGTCCCCGCCGCATCACCGTACCTTTGCAGCATCAATAATCGTTTAGCCATTTTTATGAGATTGCCGCAAGGCAGAAGGAAAAACCGCTTGTGAAAGCGGTTTTTTCTTTTAAAAAGAATCAATGGCGTCCCAGTCCGTCAGGGAGGCTTTTATGTAGCCTGATTTGTCCTCAAACCGAATCTTGAACCATCCGTTTTCAAGTCCGAGGCAGGGATAAGTATCGGGAACGTATCCCTCTTCGTATTCAATTCTGCCGATGACTTTGCTGTCTGAATCCGGAGAGGCATATACCTTCTGTTTTCCGAAATCCTTCAGATACACAACACCTTTACCATCGGACGCTTTCCATACTTCAACGTGCGCACCGGCTTTGCCGACTTCAAAGTCATCTTGGGCGCTCACAACGTAAGCATCGCGTTTCTCTTCGACAAACCGTCCCAGGCAGTCGCCATCTTTCACGACAACTTTCATCGTAAATTCGGCATTGCCTTTATTTCCGTTCTTGCAGGAAACAAATGTACTCGCGCATATCAATGCCGCTGCCATAAATGTTACAGGTCTCATATCTTGAATATTGTAGGGACTATAAAGTTACTGTCAGTCATAATGCCCGGCCGGGTTCGCAAAGGTAGTTCTTTTTCCGTACAATTTTATTAATTTTGCAGGGTGGAACAAAAATGAATCCGTATGCTATACCCAATTGGAATACAGACTTTTGACAAAATCCGGAATGGCGGATTTGTCTATGTCGACA
>CAVEDD010000146.1:0-5285 GCA_963614515.1 Treponemataceae bacterium
ATAGACCAAAAAGACACACAAAGATTACCAAGTTATTTTTTAAGGATTACTTAATGATGCTTACTTGGTCTTGCTGATTTTTATTGAGACATTGCGCTTCGACGGACCCGGCACTCCGAGGATAATCCCGGCATCGGAACAATCGTGCAGTCTGAGTGTCAGCGTGTTGTCCTTCGACGGGTCAAGCACATGCGGCAGCCATTCAATTATGAAGACCCTGTCGTACACTCCCGGGGGGAACTTTACGGAAGCGGGGGAGACGACCTTGTAGTCAAGCCCTTCCGTAAGCCCGTCACCGGCTTCGACCTCCACTTCCACGGAAACGGTGTCATCCCTCTTGACCGTACAGAAATGGATTGCGTACTGCCCCACGACGGAGCCGGCCTCATTGATTACCGTCGAACTCGAATTTCCCGGGTCGAAGGCTATGTACCAGTCGCTGAATTCCTTGAAATCGTTGATATGACACGATGTCAAGGCAAGCGCAAGCAGCGTCAGCGCAAGTGTTTTCGGATTAATCATCTCTGAGTTTCGTTGTTAGGGTTGGGTTGAATCTCCTTGTTGGCCTCGATTTCCACTCCCGGAATCGGGAAGATGAAGTCGTCATTCGGATATTCCATAAACTTTACCGTGGCGGTCGAGGACGCGTCCCGTTCAAGATTCTGCCTGTGCCTGCTTATGTCCCAGAGCCTGAAACCCTCGTGAAAGAGTTCCTTGAGCCGCTCCCGCTCCACGGCCTTCTCAAGTTCTTCTGCGTCCGAATACTCCGGCATACACGAAGATTCCGGCAGTCCTGTCGCCCTTGAGCGGAGCAGGGCGATGTCGGAGGCGGCGATGTCGAGATCACGCCCGAGTGCGCAGAGAGCCTCGGCGCGGATCAGATGCATTTCGGAGAGCCGGGACACGCAGATGTCGACCGCCTTCTCCTTGTCCGAGACCTCTTCAAGTATGGTGTATTTCATCGAGCATCCCATTGAACCCGTCTTCCCGTCATAGTTCAGCAGCGAATACCTTATGTCAGGGTGCGACGCGTCCTCATCCGCGAGGAATATGTCCAGGAGCTTCTGAGACGGTAGCAGATAATGTGTCTGATAGTCAAAGGCTTTCGTCAGGTCGCGTGACTCGCTGTAGCCGTCGAGCGAGAAGATTGTCTCGCTGCCACGGTTGTTCACGGTCGTGAACATGTCGAAATATCCCTCCCTCGGGGTGAGGCTGAACCCGTAGTTTCCGATGACCTCGGAAGCCGCCGCAAGCGCCTGTTCATAGTCCTCCATATAGAGGTACACCCTCGCACGGAGAGCCTCCACCGCAGCTTTCGACACATAGTGAGTGTCCGGCGAACTGTCGTCCGGAAGGAGGGAATATGCGGTCGCGAGGTCTTCGAGAATGAACCCGTAGGTCTCGCGTGCGGATGAGCGGACAATGGATGCGTTCAGGTTCGGGAAAGAACGCATCACGACCACCCCGAGGTGCGAGGCGTCGGCGCTGTAGCCGTAGTGCTGGCTGTAGCACAGCGCAAGGTCGAGGGTGGCGAGAGCCCTGAGATAATGGGCCTGTGCAATCTGGCTGTCCACCTCCTGTGTTCTGAGAGGGTAGCGTGCGGAGACCTGGGGGGCATAGTCTATGACCTCGCAGGCATTGAGGACAATCTCGTAGGCCGACTTCCACACGAAGCCTATCGGAGTCGCGTTGTAGGATTCGGACAGGTCGAAGTTGTAGAGATAGGACCAGGCTGAACTTTCCGAAGCGTCCATCGTCACCATATCCCCGCATATTTCCGGATAGAGAACCATATACTTGTCGGTCAGATTGTTCATCAGCGAATAGCAGCCCGTTACGGCGGCCTTGACGCTTTCCGGCGAGTCATAGAACGACTCTATGTCGCTCTTGCCGATTTTCTCCACCTCCAGAAAATCACAGGAGACGGCGCAGAGGCAGGAAAGCGCGACAAGCCGCACTTCATTTGTCAATATGTCGAATATCTTCTTCATCTCAGAATTGGCAGTTGATTCCCAAAGTTATCGTCCTGTTGCGGGGATAACCGTACATCATGGTCTTGTATGAGTTTTCACCGGCCTTCATGTCGGGGGTGAAAAGGTAGACGTTGTCACATACGAGCGAAAAGCCCATACCCTTCATCTTCATCCGGGAGACAATCCTCTGCGGAAGATTGTATGTCAGGGATATGCTGGCGAGGTCGAAATTCGTCCTGTTGTAGAGATGGCGGGAAGAGGTCATCTGCGACTTCGTGGAGACTTGTGAGACTTTAGGCAGCAAGGCCTTCTGCCCCGGAGTCGTCCAGCGGTACTTGTAGACCTCCACGGCCTGATTCCCGTTGCTGGAGGTTATGTCGTAGCCGTCGGCAATCATCTGTCTCGCGTAGGTGGCCAGCGCCCAGCCGCCGATGGAGTAGTTCAGCTGGATGCGCAGGCTGAGATTCCTGTACTGGAACTCGTTGATGAGTCCTCCGAAGACCACCGGATTCCTTGACTTGTCCGCCATCAGCCTGCGGTTGGAGACATTGTAGGCCTTTGTGAGATCCCCGTTGATGTCGTACCACATCGCGGAGCCGTCGGTCGGGTCCACGCCCGCCCACTCGACGAGGTAATAGACATTCTTCTCGTAGCCGGCCTTGTTGGCATATTCCCCGTAACTTGTCAGCATGTCGTTGTAGAGTTCGAGTATCAGGTTGCGGTTGTGGGCGATGTTCAGGGTCGTGTACCAAGTGAAATCGCCCCTGTGGATGTTGGTGCTGCGGATGTCCGCCTCTACGCCCTGATTCCTGACCGAGCCGATGTTGGCATACACCTTGTCGGCGGACACGGCGCGTGACACATAGACGTTGGACAGGAGATTGTCCGTGGTGTTGTTGTAGTACTCGATTTCAAAGTCCAGTATGTCTTTCAGTTCAATCCTCGCCCCGACATTGAACTTCGCCGTCGTCTCCCACGAAAGTCCGGGATTCGGGACGGTGGATATGACCGCTCCGGAAAGCTTGCCGTAGCTGTAGGAATCGGAATAGAGGTAGCTTCCCTTCGCGACGGAGGTGTCGAGCCTCGAATTTCCGTCGATGCCGTAGGAAGCCTTGAGTTTCAGCATCTGGACGAGCGAAGAGTTGAAGAACGCTTCCTTGTGGATGTTCCACGATGCCCCGACCGACCAGAAATCAGCCCAGCGCGCATATTTCCCGAAGCTGGAATTGCCGTCGCGGCGGTAGTTCGCCGAAATGTAGTAGCGCGAATCGTAGGAATATGACGCACGGGCGATCATCGACAGTCTCCTGTCCGGAGTGGTGCCGCTCGATGCGTTGACCGTCGACTTGTCGGCATATGTGATTTCCTTGATATTGTCCGTCATGAATCCCTGCGCGCTTGCGCTGAGGTATTTGTTGGTATGGCTGTACAGTTCCAGCACCGCGAGGGCCGAAACGCTGTGCTTCCCGAATTTGCGGCTGAAATTGAACCTGTTGACATTCTGCCACGAAAGATAGCTCGCATCGCCTCTGCGCGAATATCCCACACCCTCGCCGGCCGAATTCATCCCCTCAAGCGTCTTTTTCGAGTAGTAGATGTCCTCGTGCGAGCGGGTGATGTCGAAGGAGATGAGGGAAGTGAAGTCGAGCCCTTCGATTATATGGAAGGACAGCTGTCCGTTGGCCTTGACATAGAGCGAGGTCTGGCTGTCGTCCCCTTCATCCCTGTTGGGTATCTTGTTGTAGGTGAACTTGCGGACCGACCATCCCGGGAGCGACTGGTCCCAGATTTTGTAATAGAGCCTGTAACTTCCGTCATCGTTGTATGGCGACAGGACGGGGGAGAGCTCAAGGTAGGACTTGTCAATGCTGACTATGTCGTTCAGATTATATGATCCGTTGATTCCGGCCGTGAAGTCGAGCCATTTCGCGATGCTGTAGCTGTTCTTGCTGCTGAGCGTGAACCTCTGCTGGCTGTCTTTCCTCACCGTGTGCTTTTCCCGGTAATATGAGACCGAGGTGTAGGATGACGACTTTTTCGTGCCTCCGCTGAGGGATACGTTCGCATAGACGTTGTTTCCGAGTCCTATGCATTCGTCATACCAGGAAGTCTCCGTCGTGCTGTAGGAGTTCAAGTCGTTGTCCTGGAGCGGGAAGTTCGCCATCGTGTATCCGGAATTCGTCCACGCCTCCTTCGCGACCTCCATATACTGCGCGGCGTTCATCATTTTGAACATCGTCGTCTTGTCGGCGGCCACCACTCCGAAGTTCACTTTCGCGGAGACGCTGAGGGGACGGTTTTTCCCGCCCGACTTGGTGGTGATGAGTATGACGCCGTTGGAGCCGTTGGAGCCGTAGATTGTCGTCTGGTCGGCATCCTTCAGGACGGTGATGGATTCGATATCGTCGGGATCAAGTAATGAAAGCGGGCCCACCGTGCTTGACATCCCGCTCATCTGGTTTGTCTTGCCGCCGGTGTAGAACTGCACTCCGTCGACAATCCAGAGAGGCTCGCTCGAAGCGGCGAGGGAGGCGTCACCTCGCACTCTCGTGTTGTAGCGCGAGCGTACCGTGGACGCATAGTCGGCGTTAGGAGAAACGGAGAGCCCCGGCACAAGCCCCTGAAGCAGGTTTTCGACCCGGGTCTTCGGTTTGTCGACCAGCGCGGCGGAATTGACCTGAAAGGCCGAGCCGACCATATCCTCGCGTTTCTGCGCGGTCCCGTAGGCGCCCACAATGTAGGAGCCGTCGAGTTCGTTGTCCGGAAGAAGCCTGACATTCAGAGTCCCTCCGCCGGAATCCGCGGCAAACTCCTGAGACAGCATTCCGAGGTACTGGAATATGAGAGTGGCGTTCCTTTTCGGGGCGGCTATGGAATAGCGCCCGTCAATGTCGGTGCTCACGCCTGTGCTCGTACCCTTATAATATACGAACGCTCCGGCGACCGGTTCGCCGGTGTTGTCCGTCACCTGGCCGGAATAGACCTTCGCACCTCCGTCAGGCTTTCCTGACGGCTGTCCATATGCCGCCCCCCCCAACTGGATGAAGAGGACGACAAGGAGTGAGATGGAAATTGAAACTTGCTTTATCCCAATCATAGACACAACCTTACACTACTTTCCACCTGCAAAAGTAAGTATAATGATTATGATTTGCAAGCGGTAGCGGCAATATTGTGTATTTCTCAGCCGCGCTTGCGGTAGGTGAGGACGGCCGCGACGTTCATCAGGGCGGAGAACAGCGCGAGCATCACGAACTCGAAGCCCACGTCGGCGATTCGGCTTCCCTTGAGGCAGACTGCGCGCATAATGTC
>CAVEDD010000147.1:0-5242 GCA_963614515.1 Treponemataceae bacterium
GGATGTACTCGCCGCTCTTGAATTCGAGATGCTCGCCTTCAGGAAGCTTGACTGTGAACTCCTTGATGAAAGTCGCCACATTGTTGTTGCTGATGACCTCGCATTCGAGCTTCTTGACTGAAAGTGCGGAATCCGGAATGACGATTTTCATATTCTCCTTGATCTTCACCTGACAGCCGAGTCTCCAGTGGTCGTTGATCTGCTTGCGGTTGAAGAAACCGACCTCCGTCGGGAGTATCGTTCCGCCGCCTTCCACCACGCGGCATTTGCACTGGCCGCAGTTGCCTTTTCCGCCGCAGGCCGAAGGCAGGAAGATGTTCTGCTCGGCGAGAGTGTGGAGCAGGTCGCTGCCCGGAGTGACGTCCACTTCCTTCTTCCCGTCGTTGATGTTGATTCTGACAGTTCCTTTCGGGGTCAGCTTCGTCTTGATGAACAGGAGGAGAGCCACCAGAATCAGGGTCACGATGGTGAACACCACCATCGCCCAGAGTATTGTAAGTGTCATTTCATTCATATCCTTTCCCCTCCGTTAAAGTTGAATTCCCATAAAAGTCATGAACGCCATACCCATCATTCCGACGGTGATGAACGTGATTCCGAGTCCTTTCAGAGGCGCGGGGACATTTGAATATGCCATCTTCTCGCGCACTGCGGCAAGCGTCACGATTGCGAGACACCAGCCGAAGCTTGAACCGAGGGCATAGGTCACGGCTTCGCCGAAATTCGCGAAATCCTTTTCCTGCATGAAGAGCGAGCCTCCGAGAATCGCGCAGTTCACCGCGATGAGCGGGAGGAAGATTCCGAGCTGCGAGTACAGGGTCGGAGCGAACTTCTCGACGACCATCTCGACAATCTGCGTGATGGCCGCAATCACCGCGATGAACACGATGAAGCTGAGGAAGCTCAGGTCGACGCCCTCGATGAGAGCGTCCGGTGCAAGGACATACTTGTTCAGAAGGTAGTTGACCGGCAGCGTGAGAAGCTGCACGAAAATAACAGCCACACCCAGTCCGCAAGCTGTCTTCACGCTCTTTGATACCGCCAGGTATGAGCACATACCGAGGAAGTATGCAAAAATCATATTGTCAACAAAGACTGACTTTACGAATAAGCTTATATATTCCATAATTAACTGCTGAATTGGTTGTTATTTTTCCTGAAGGTCCTTCTGGACTGACCTCTGCACCCAGACTATGCAGCCGAGGATAATCAGAGCCATAGGAGGCAGGATGATGAGACCGTTGTTCATATACCCGGCGGTGTAGAATGCCTCGGGGATGATTCTGAACCCGAGCAGAGTGCCGCTTCCGAGAAGCTCGCGGATGAAGGCGACGATGATGAGTATCATTCCGTAGCCCGCTCCGTTCGCGAGACCGTCAAGAAGCGACGGCACAGGCTTGTTCCCGAGAGCGTACGCCTCGATTCGTCCCATCACGATGCAGTTCGTGATTATGAGCCCGACATAGACCGAGAGCGTCTTGCTTATGCTGTAGGCGTAGGCCTTGAGCACCTGGTCGATGAGAATCACCATAAGGGAGACCACCACGAGCTGTACGATGATTCGTATGCGGTTCGGGACGGACTTTCTCAGAAGTGACATCACGAAACTTGACATTCCGGTCACGATTGTCACGGACAGCGCCATCACAATCGCCCCCTTGAGCTGCACGGTGACTGCCAGTGAAGAGCAGATTCCGAGCACGAGGACGGTGACCGGGTTTCCCTTGAATATCGGGTTGAGCAGTGTTTCCTTCAAATTAAAATCTTTCATGGCTTATTCCTCCACATTGTTGAGATAAGGAAGATAGTATTTCACCCAGGTGTTGATGGTTCTGCCCACCGCCTGAGACGTGATGGTCGCTCCGGAAATGGCGTCAACCTCGTGCACCGGGTCTTTCGCGCCGCCCTTGATGACTCCGAACTTGCCTTCGTCCGTGAGGCTGCGGTCTCTGAACTGGTTGTAGAAAGGCTCTTCGGCAATCTTCGCCCCCAGTCCCGGAGTCTCGCTCTTGTGGTCGAAGATGGCCCCCTCAAAGGTGCACCCGTCAGCGTCGAATGCGAGATAGCCCCAGACAGGGCCCCAGAGTCCCGCGCCGTAGCATGGGATTACGGTGACCTTCTCTCCGGCGATGTCGAAGATATAGACCGGAAGTTTGAGATTCTTCGCTTCATCGGCGTTGCCCGCCTCGACCTTCTTGATTATGTCGTTCTGCTTCTTCAAATCCGAAGTGGAAGCGACCTGTATGTCATTGAGATTCTTCTTGCCGAGATTGAACGACTCCCCGATCTTGTGACCTTCACAGTCGACATTGTAGGCGTCAATCACCTTGTCGCGGTAGGTCGCGAGTATGTCGGTGTCTTCCGTGACGCTGAAGTCCGGGTCGGCCTGAGCCGCAGCCGTGAGCACCTTGGTGATTGTCTCAAGCTTGATGTTCTCGTTCTGCTTTTCCTTCAGCCCCTCTGCTGCGAAAGCGAGAATCGCCGCGACCACAACCACGAGAACGGTTGAATATATAACTGTATATACGTTGCTGTTTGTATTCATATTATATAGGTATTATGCGACGTTGACTTTTTTGTTGTGCCTCTTGATCGAGCACTCGATTACGCAGTGGTCGATGAGCGGAGCGAATGTGTTCATCAGAAGTATCGCGAGCATCATTCCCTCGGCATATCCCGGATTCCAGATTCTGACGGTCACCGCGAGGGCTCCGACAAGGAATCCGTAAATCCACTTGCCGCATTCGGTCTGGGCGGAAGTCACAGGGTCGGTCGCCATGAAGACTGAACCGAAGAGGAAGCCTCCCATCACGAGCTGGTAGTAGCCCGGAAGGTCGGTCGCACCGCAGGCATAGCCGATGTAGCCGACCGCAAGACCGCCGGCGATTGACGAAACCATGATTTTCCAGGAAGCGACTCCCGTGCATACGAGAATGAGCGCTCCGAGGAGTATCGCAATCACTGAGGTCTCTCCGACTGAACCCGGAATCGTTCCGAGGAACATGTTGAGGAGGGAGTAGTGGTTGTCAGCGAGACCGGCGAGCGTCGGGTTGGAGAGCGGAGTCGCTCCGGAGAAACCGTCCACGAGGCCGTTGCCTGCGCACCAGGCGTTGTCTCCCGCTCCGAGACCGCCCACCCAGACTGTGTCACCTGACATCTTGCTCGGGTAGGAGAAGAACAGGAACGCGCGCGCGAGGAGCGCCGGATTCCATATGTTCATACCGGTGCCTCCGAAGACTTCCTTGCCGAAAATGACGGCGAATGCGACTGCAAGCGCGAGCATCCAGAGCGGTACGTCAATCGGGACGATGAGCGGAATAATCATTCCGGAAACGAGATAGCCCTCGTTCACCTCATGACCGCGAAGCTGTGCTGAAGTGAACTCGATGGCGAGACCGACGATGTAGGAGACGAGGTAGAGCGGGAGAATCTTCACGATTCCGTAACCCACCATAGGCCAGAATCCCCAGTCAAGTCCGTATGCGAGCGAATGCTGGTAGCCCGTGTTCCAGATTCCGAAAAGGAGAGCCGGAACGAGGGAGAGCACCGCGATGATCATCACCCTCTTGAGGTCGACGCAGTCCCTGATGTGCGAACCCTTGCGGGTCACGGTGTCCGGGACGAAGAGGAATGTTTCGAATGCGTCGAACGTAGAATGAAGGAATCCAAGCTTCCCGCCTTTCTCAAAGGCAGGCTTGATTTTATTCACATATTTTCTTAATGCGTTCATAATCTTTCTTTTAAGCCATTTCCTTCAACATAAGGGATATCCCGTCCTCGATGATTGACTGAATCTCGATTTTTGACGGGTCGACATATTCGCAGAGTGCGAAATCCTCCGGAAGAACCTCGTATATGCCGAATTTCTCCATCTTCTCGATGTCCTGTGCGAGGCAGGCCTTCACGAGATAGACAGGGAAGAGGTGCATCGGAAGAACTTTGCCATAGACATCCGAAACGACGAATGCGCGGACTCCTCCGTGGGTGTTCGTGTCCAGGTTGTATTTCTTTTTCGGGGTGAGCCAGGAGAAGTAGGTGCGCGATGCGCTGAACTGGCTGGTTCTGAACGGTTTCGCCCATCCGAACATCTCGAAGTCGTTGCCTTCTTTGAGTATGGTCACCTGGTTGTCGAAGAATCCGAGGAATCCGTCGATGCCGACTGACGTGCCTGAAAGGGCGTCGCCGCTGATGAAGCGGAGGTTCTCCGGCTCCTGATAGAACCAGGCGAACTCCTTCATCGACATTCCGGGAACGCAGCTCACGTATGCCGGTTCAACGGCGCGCGGGCCTGTAATCGCGATTTCTCTCCTTACATCGTATTTGCCGCTGTTGAAGAGCTTTCCGATTGCGGCGAGCAGCACCATAGGGACAGTCCACACAGTCTCACCCTTGCGGATCGGGCTGATGTGGTGAATCTGCACTCCGACGTTTCCGGCCGGGTGTCTGCCTGTGAAGGTGTGCGGTATGATGTTCTCGAGCTTGTGGAACGGAGATCCGGCGTAGGTCGCACTGTCGAATGACATATGCACGCCGCCGTCCGTGAGCTTGTTCAGGGCGTTGACTCCGGCCTGAACGTCGGCGAAGTCGTCTCTGAGCGCATACTCGACGCCGGCCGCGAGCGGAGCCGTGTTGAACGCCGAGATGAAGATGGCTTTAGGCTTGAGTTCAGGATTGGCGATGATGCCGTACGGCCTTTGGATGATTGACGGCCAGAGACCGCTTTCGAGGAGCGCGCTCTTCACCGCCTCGGCGTCGAGTTCCGCCACTTTCTTCACACCAAAGTCAACATACTCCTGCGTCTGATCCGCCTTGATGCGGATTTCAAGCAGCTTTCTCTTTTCTCCGCGGACAATTTCCACGACCTCGCCGCTTACCGGAGAGGCGAAAAGGATGTTCTGCGCCATCTTGTCTGCCATTACGGGCGTGCCTGCGAGCACTTTATCGCCTTCCTTGACGAGAAGTTTCGGGACAAGCCCCCTGAAATCGGTGGGCTTGACGGCGATAATGTCCGGAGCAATCACCTTTCTGGTGTTGAGGGCGGCCGCTCCTTCGAGAGGAATGTCCAGACCCTTTTTCAAATAGATGTTGTTTGACATTATAAAACGTTTTTGAGTAATATTTTTGTATTTCAAAAAACCGCCGCGAAGATACACATTTTTTTGCTAATTTCGCGCTCCGAAAACAAATCAGGAAAGGTGGATATGGAAAACAATGTGAGTTCGGCCTTCGACGGGTTGAATCC
>CAVEDD010000148.1:0-5194 GCA_963614515.1 Treponemataceae bacterium
GCGCGGTTCAGAAGCAGAATCCGAGGCCGAATTCTCCGTCACAGGTGCGGAAGGCCACGGTGGAGATGCCGGCGGAGAAACGGATGCGGCGCAGACGGAACTGGAGTCCGGTTTCTGCGGCGACTCCGCTCGGGCTGCGGTCGCTCACCCTCGCCCAGTAGAGCGAGGAGTCCTCCCAGAGGAGGGCGCGGCCGCCGTAGCCGGCTCCGGCGTAGATACTCAGCCATCCGCAGACCTGGAAGACGGCTCCGGTCGTGACGGACAGGCGGGAGACGCGGGAGCGGCCGGAAGTCCAGATGTAACCCCCGTCGGTCGTACCGTCGGAACGACAGTCATACGCCGAGGCGGAACTCCGGAAGTTGGACACGGCCTTGAGGTAGCAGCCCCAGCGGTATTTCTCCCAGCTGAGCATAAGCCCTCCGGAACAGTCAGGAACTGCAAATATGCCAGACACCGCAAGGCCTATGGGTTCGCGCCGGCGTGTCGCTGCGGAGGAGGAAGAATCCGCCGGAGACGGAAGATAGACAATCGAATCCCTGACTATTATCTCCTTCTCCGGCTGAGGGGTCGGAGTCCGCAGCACCATCTCATAGGTCACGGCAGACTCTATGGGTTCGGGGAAGACATAGTCCCGGATGACCCCGAAATCCTTGTGTCTTACGGTGATTTTCAGCACTTTCTCGGGCACATAGACCCAGATCTCCCCCACCTCGCGCCTCACCGCGACGACGCCCATCACCCCAACGTCGAAATCCAGGTCTTCGGCGGAGGTAATCACCTTTATCAGAGCCGCTTTCCTGCCGTTCTGGTCTTTCAGCGGCCTGCCGCTCCGCGCATCGAGATCCCATTCCAGACGGCGGAACGACTGCACGGAGAAATCCCCGTCGCGGGAACTCTGCGCCGACAGGGGGAAGCCGGTGTGGAAGCCCCCGAGAAGAAGCGCCGCCGCGAACAGTGCGCGACATTCCGATATGAGCCGGTTCAATGACATCATCCGCCGGGAAAATCAGAAATGATATGGCCCGATGACCCCGAAATCCTTGTCCGGAGACTCCTGCCAGGTCCGCACATGAATCACGGGACCCCGGGGGTCGGACAAGTCGACGAGAATGAAAAGGTAGCCGACATCGGAATAGGTCGTGGAGAAATACTCCTGCCGGATTTTGATTCCGAAGAGCTGCTCCCCTTTCCCGAGTTTCACGACCTCGCTGTCCGAGAACTGGATGTTCACATACTCCTGACTCGCGAAGACACGCGAAAGGTTGCGGATGTATGTCTCCTTGTTCTGGCGCGTGAAACTGACATATCGGTTCGTGCCGTACTCATTGCTCCGCCCTGCGCTGCGGAGGACACGCCCCGTGATTATCAGCGCGTCGTCGTCGAAAATAGAGCTTATATAGTCGAGCCGGCGGAGGGAATATGCCGTCTTGTAGTTTTCGAGGAATGCGACAAGTATGAGCCGCGCCTCCTCCGACCAGCCGTCACGGGAGCAGATGTCGGATGTCGCCGCCCTGCCGAGCGAGAACGTGAGGTTCGACACCAGGCCGTCCCTGTCGAAAGTCAGGACCACATCCTCGACGAAGCGGCGCGGGTTGCCGTTGAATGAAAACGCCATCGGGATGCTGCGGCAGCAGACCTCATCGCCGAGGGCGTAGAAATCCAGGTCATCGTGAGAGAGGACACGCGCATTGCCGTAGGCCACGAGTCGGAGGAATATGTCCCATCCCGTTTCCGTGAAAAGCGGGCGGACGGATTCATAGTCCCGAGATGTCAGAGCATCGCATATCCGCGAAACCGTTGATTCATAATCGGAAGTGAAGATGACCGGGGCAAGGCTCAATGTGGAGGCCGAGTCCGGAGTTTCGCTGAACTTTTCCCGGGACAGGACATCCATCACCTTGCTTCTGACGGCGGAGAAGTCTATCCTGCTGACCGCTGCGGCATCAGTCGCGCCGCCGTCAGGAGTGCCGCCGTTTTTCGGACTTCCGTAGCCGGAGTTCCCGCTGCCGTCCCCGGCATAATCCCGGGTCTGATTTCCGGAGGCTGATTTCCCGTTGTGATTGGCGCCGTTGCCCGGAACGCCCGTGCCGCCGGATGAAGTCCCGGAGGCGGCCCCGAAAGCCCGCTCCACGGCCTGGACCTCGCGGTAGATGTGCCTGAGATGGGAGGGGTCGGACTCGTAGAGTATGCGGTAGTCGTCAAGGCGCGAATCCGGGGACACTTCGATGAAGCCCTTCCCGTCCTTTGCCGAGAGTATGCCGCTCCATTCCCGCCCGTTGAAGAAACGGTAGTCTATATTCCTGACAGGCTGTCCCTTGTAGGTGAAGCTCAGTTCCACGACATCCCTGTCGGCAACGCTCTGGCGGCCGAAGCTCACATTCATCCCCTCAAGTATCCTCACCCGCCGCGAACGCAGTTCCGCGACCTCTTCCGCGCTGAAACCGGGCACGGACTGCAGCAGCACCGCCGCCCAGGAAAGATAGCGCAGAGCCACGTCCATCTGCAGTTTCTTCTCGGCAGTCCCGGCGATTTCCTTCATTTCGGCGATGCGGCGGCGACGGTTTCCGAAAACGCTTCCCACTGCGTCACGCCTGATGTAGCGCAGCACCTGAGTCTCTTTCCTGCCGCCCGACACTGCAAATTCGGAAGTTCCGGCGACATCATCCCGGTAGGTTGCCATCAGTGCAGTCCTCACCGCATCCCCATAGGGCAGTTCGATGACTCCGGCAATCTTCTTCACAAGCGCATCGGTCGCGAGGCTGTCAGCAGTCCGAGTATCCGCAGCCCGGCCTTCGCCCCAAAGAAACGCCGCATCCTTTTTTATGTCAGAGATTTTCACATCGTCCCTGATGTCCGATGTCAGCACAGCGCAAGATGTGTCCGGAACTTTCACATCACAGATTCTCCGGGCGGAAGCCCCCGCCGGAAAGATCAGGAGTCCGACAGCGCATAACACTGAAAGCAGAACGCCGACCGGACGGAGTGCTGTCAGGCGAAGCCGCAGGCGACGGAGCGGCATCAGGCAAAGCCGCAGGCGACGGAGCGGAATAACCACATAATCATTCATAATGTCACCGCCGTTCATAACGCCCTGTCCTCCAAATATTTCCCATAAGCCTGCACAATCCGCCGCCTCTGTCCCACGCTCATCTGACCCTCAGCACGCAGAATTTCCTCTCGCAGACTGTCCGCAACCGTCTTCATATCCCCGAAAACCGCCCCCTCGAAGGCACATCTTCCGCAGAAAAGTTCATATCCCGAAACAATCTCCTCCCAGACACGCTCCTGCTCCATACGGATACTCCGAAAGCCGGCAAACAGCGTCTCAGGCTCATCCTCCGGACTCCCGGCAGTCTCTCCCAGCACATTCCCGTGAGTGTCAAGGAAATGCCACCACCCGGAAACCGCTCCCTCACACGCAAGATGCCCGCCGTCGCCGAAAAACCCGGCAATCAAATCGTCCGCAAGAAAAAAGAGCCGGCCGTACTGCACCGGCACGACGACACGCCCGCTTTCATCGGTGACACCGAAGTTCCGCCCGTCGCTCACGATGCTGCACCCGTTCAGGCAGTCCTCCACGAAAGAATAATCCTCCCGAACGCCACAGTTCTTCCCCCGGCAGCCTAAAAACAGCACAGCCGACACGAAAACCGCCGCCATATATCCCCGAACGTGCATAAACTCACGAATAAACAGTTGTCCCAATTGAAAAATGAAGCCAAAATTACGAAAAAAGCCGTTACTTTGCAATCGCTATGGAGTTGAGTTCGGTCATATTCGGTTTCGGGGAGGAGGATTTCGAGGATGGATTCGGGGGCATCGCGTCGTCCGATGTGGAGTTCGTGTATGAATCCGCCGGAGGACATTCGAGGCTCGGCCGGGCGGTCATCGACGGGAAGACGGTGTGCATCAAGGCGTTGAAGGATGAATATATTGGGAATCCGGTCTATGAGGGACTGCTTGGAAAGGAATATGAAATCGGAGCTTCCGTCGTGCACCCGAACATCTGCAGGACTCTGGATTTCCGTCAGATCGAGGGACTCGGGAACTGCATCGTCACGGAATGGATTGACGGTGAAACACTTGAGACTGCGCTGAGGAATGAAGAGATGAACCCGTCTCTCGCACGCAAGGTCATACTTGAACTCTGCGATGCGCTCAACGCCCTCCACCACCGTCAGATTGTCCACCGGGACATCAAGCCGGGGAACATAATGCTGACACGCAACGGGCGGAATGTCAAACTGATAGATTTCGGACTCGCCGACACGGACACCCACGCGGGTCTGAAGATGGCCGCCGGAACGGAGTCCTACGCGGCACCGGAACAGGTGACCGGCTCAGCCCCCGACGGACGCAGCGACCTCTACGCCCTCGGCAAAGTCATCGGGGAAATCGCAAGTCATCCCGCCGTCAGGCGCAGCAGCCGTTTCTGGAAAAGCGTCGCGGCAAAGTGCACAGCACCTGAAATCGGCAGGAGAGTCAGCGATGCCGCCGCGCTCAAACAGCTGATTCTCAAAAAGGAACGCCGGCAGCGGCAAGTCCCGCTGATTCTTTCCGCCGCGGCTCTCGCCACCGCCATAGTCCTGTGGCTCTGCGCTCCGCACATCGCCCGCCTCCACGAACGCCACAGAATCGACATCCTCGTCCGCGACCTGACAGAAGAACTGATTTCCGCTTTGCAATCAGCCGGAGTGTCCGTTCACTGCGCCGGAAGATGTCGAGAACATTTCGCTGAAATTATTGTCGCACCTCCTGACCGTCCCGGGGAAGCAGGTTGATGTTGCGGGCATTCTCCAGCCCGTTCTTGATGAGCACCGCGCCTGCGGCAGCGGCTGTCGTTCCAAGCAGAATCTTGGTCGCGAATTTCAAAAGTTCTCCCATAGCGTCATTCAAAAATAGAGTCAAAGATGTCGTCGATGATGTCGGAAAGGCCGTTCCCGATTTCCTCTCCGCGCTTCATTCCTGCGGTAACAAGCTGATTGCCCATTTCCACAACGGTTGCCGGCACATTGCCGTTACCGAAAAGTCGTACAATAAGATTCATATCCATTCTGTTAAAAGGTGTCCTTGTTTCACGATGCAAAATAAATCGTTGTGGCTGCCAAAGCTTGGCAGCGCGTAAAAATATCGCCCAATCTTTGCCGAACTTGCTCCAACTTTGAAAAGTTCAGACGAACTGGTGCAAGTGCTG
>CAVEDD010000149.1:0-5023 GCA_963614515.1 Treponemataceae bacterium
CTATAAAATGTGCTTCAGTGAGTATGGAAAAGAATTATGCTCTGCAAGAGAAAATGCTTGGAGATGCCGTGAGATATGGTTCTGAGGGGCTGAAAAATCTGCGGATAAATGGCGAACAAATCAAGGCAGTCCGGGATGTTGTGGCCCGGAATTATAAGTTCGCTCCTTGGGGCGCGATTAAACTCGGAAAAAATCTGACGAAAGGTCTGAATTGGGGTGGTAACATACTCACAGGAGTACTGGAGGTTTATGGACATGTGAAATCATATAGAGAGCAGAAGAAGCTTGAAAAATTGAAACAGAAATTGTGCGATGCAGTCAACGGGGTGGCAGAAGAAAGTTTCAAATCGTTAGAGTCGGATGATGTCTATTATCAGAATTATGCCCCATCTTATTTGGAGTTGTGTGACAAGGTGAATGAGCGCAATCGCGAGATTGAGAACTTGAGGCGGTCACTTGAAGAATTGGAAGGATATAAGGTGAGCATCTATAATTGGAGACAGAACGCAAAGGTTGCGGAATACAATAATAACATTTAATAAACAGGTGATTATGAGTACAGAGAACAAAACCGAATCAGCAAAAAAGGTTGAAACGAAGAAAAAGAAAAAGAACATTCTCATAAATGCGCTGGTAGCAGTTTTCAGTGTCATGCAGGTGGTTAGTACCGTGCGGACAGCCGGAGGGAAGAATAACGGCAGTAATCAAGGATGACATAATTCATAAATGATTGTAGATGTGAGTATTATGATGTGTTGTCTAAAACAGTCAAGTCAGTGCGACTTCACCGACTTGGGATTGGCCGAGTTTAGCGGCAATGGCAACCGTCCAATTACATCTATTCTGAAGATAAAGAGAAACTTAGTAATATGATGATTTGACCTGTTGTGCTTTTAGGGAAGCCCACCACTCTTGCAAAACTCCGGAAAGTTGCGTATTTTCGTGGGATGAACACGACCCTTTTCGATAAGTGATGGCAATCCAACTGAATTTGAGATTGCCGGGCGGAGAAAAGTGCCGTATGGAATATGTACCTGATGAAAATACGCGATTTTGGAGCCGCAGCGGCGGCGTTTGCTTTGGGAAGGCTGTTCTGCGGCCGCTTGTTCTGTGGCCGGTTGTTCTGCGGCCGGTTGTTCTGCGGATGCCTGCTCTGCGGATGCCTGTTCAGCGGATGCAGCATCAAGACTGAGAACGGAGGCGGGACTGAGAACGGGAACGGCGGGAACGGCTCGGCAAAGGAGATACCCATACATATCGCGACGGCGGTGACGCGGGTCGCTGACGAAAAGTTCGAGAACGGGGATGTGCTCGGGCTTTTCGCCGTGAATGAGCCTGAGGCTCTCGAGAACTCCGGGAATCACTACGATAACGAGCCTCTGATGTTCGTGGGCGGTGTCCTGACCTCCCGTGAGCTTTACTACCGTGACGACAAGACAGAAACGGACTTCTATTGCTATTACCCTTACTCACAGGCTGTTGGCGATGTGGCGGCTCTGCCTTTCAGGGTGAATGCCGACCAGAGCACACCGGAGGGTTACAACGCTTCGGACTTCCTCTGGGGCCGGGCGACCGGAGTCATGCCTTCCGAGGACCTCGTGAACATCCCGATGCAGCATCTGACATCTTGCCTGCGGATTGTTCTGAAGCCCGGGGCAGGATGGACGACGGAAGAGCTCGCCGGGGCGGAGGTGACTGTCTGCGGGCTTAAGACCTCGGGTTTCGTCAATCTGGCGGACGGCAGCGTCGAACCGGGGGACGGGACTTCGGAGATTGCGGCGAGAAATGAGGGGAGCGGAGTGTTTTCCGCGCTTGTCGTGCCTCAGACCGTCGTCAATGCGGAACTTGTGAAGATTGCCGTCGGCACGAATGAATATGCTCTGAGGACAAGCGTCGATTTGCAGTCCGGGAGGGCGCACATCTGCACCGTGACGGTGAACAAGACCGGCGGAAGCATAAATGTCGGGATAGTCGGCTGGCAGACCGACGGGACCGACCACGGCGGGTCGGTTGAATAGGAGAATGGTATTATGTCCGGATTGAGCAATAATCTTGAAAACATAGGAATGTCGTTGAAAAGGCGGCTGGAAGCCGGGTTCTTCCGTATGCGGAGACTTGCCGGCCCGATGTCTCTGGCGGTGATGCTCGCATCCTGCGCCGCAGAGGCGCTGAATTCTGATGACGGACCGGGCTCGGGGCGGATCCCGATCAGGCTCTCGGGCGGGATTTCGCAGCTCTACCGGACGAGGGTGAGCGACGGCGGGTTCGCGGACGGGGACAGAATCGGGGTGTATGTCGTCGACTTCGAGAACGGCAGTTCCGGGACATTGAAAACTTCCGGAAACAGGGCTGACAACGTCTGGCATCAGTATTCTGCCACTGACCGGAGCTGGACCGGAAGCCGGGACATATACTGGAAAGACAGGAACACCCACGCGGACATATATGCCTACTACCCATATACATACATTGAAAATGTGAACGCCCTCGCCCTGACTGTGAGCAAGGATCAGAGAGCGACTACGGACGGGACGATGTCCGGATATGAGGCTTCGGATTTCCTCTGGGGAAAATCGGCCGATGCCGCGCCCACGGCGCAGACTGTGAATGTGGAGATGACTCACCGGATGACCTCTGTCGTCGTCATCCTTGAAGAAGGCGGCGGATTCGATGTCGGAGAGTGGGCGGCCGAGACTAAGGAAGTCCTGCTGACCGGGTTCAGGCTGGAGGCTTCGGTGAACCTTTCTGACGGCGTGGTGTCGTCCGGAGGAGAATCGGCGGAGACCGGCAGCATCATCCCCTATGAAAACAGCGGCGTGTGGCGGGCCGTGGCCGTTCCGCAGAAAATCGCGGCGGGGACATCGCCCGTCAGCATAACCGTCGGGGGCAAGACCCTGAAATTCACTGTGGACGAGGATGTCGAGCTTTCCGCATCGATGCAGCATAATTTCACCATCGTCGTGAACCGGAAAGGTGACGGCGATTTTGAACTGGTGCTCGGCAATTTCGCCGTGTCGGCGTGGGAGAATGACTCCGCTTCGCACGACTGGACTGCGGCGGAGTATATAGTCGTGAATGTCGGACAGGCCGGGACTTTGGATGAAAAACTTGCCGAGAGCACGGAGATTGACCAGGTGCGGAACCTCAAGGTCACAGGACAGATCAATTCCAGGGACTTCGCGGTGATGAGGTATCGTATGACGAGCCTTTCCGCATTGAATCTCAAGGAGGTGGAGATTGTCGCAGGCGACGGCGGACAACTTGCCGACGGGGAGGACTACAGAGGCAATGACGCTCTCGTGATTCCGAACGCTGCGCTGAACTCCAAGAAGACTCTGACATCAATCATATTCCCAGACCGGCTGAAGGGTATCAACGAATCCGCGTTCTGCGACTGCAATGCGCTCGCCGGTTCGCTGACTTTCCCGGAGGGGCTTGAATTCATAGACAAGGCGGCATTCCGGAGCTGCTCCAGTCTGAGCGGCAGCCTGAATTTGCCGAGTACGCTCAAAAGGATAGGCAGTTATGTGGGATACATCGGATATTGGGACGGTGTCTTCGCCGGCTGCAATTTCGCCTGCGAGCTCAAGCTTCCGGATTCGCTCGAGGAAATCGGCAAGGGCACGTTCCTGAGTTGCCCGGGACTCTATGGCGAACTTCATCTGCCTGAAAATCTGAAATATATAGGCGAGGATGCGTTCGCGAACTGCGGCAACCTGAGCGGTACGCTCGTGATTCCGAAGGGCGTGAACGTCATTCCGGTGAGATGCTTCTCGAACACCGGTCTGGACGGGAATCTCATCCTCAATGACGGACTGGTTTCCATTGAAGGCTATGCATTCGCGGGCACCAAGTTCCGTGGCGAACTCGTGCTTCCGGAAAGTCTGACTTCGCTCGGCGAGCATTGCTTCAACGGCTGCGATTTTTCCGGGAAACTTGTGCTCCCTCCGAATCTGCGGGCTGTAGGCAACTGGATTTTCGCCTACAACACCCGCCTTTCCGGCATACTCGAATTTCCGGAGAACGTAAACAGTATCGGTGTGGGGGCCTTCTCCGGATGCAGAGGCCTGGAGGGGATTGTCCTGCCCGCCGATTTGGAATCCATCCTGTCGGATGCCGGCGATGCCGAGGGCGGGGCGTTCCAGAACTGCTTCGGTCTGAACAGCATCGTCTGCAAGGGCGACATACCGCCGACAGTCCGGCCGCAGGCTTTCGCGGGCGTTCCGAAAGACAATTTCACGGTGGAGGTGCCCGAATCCGCCGTCATCCAATACAGCGTGGCGACAGGATGGAAGGACTTCAAGCGAGTGTCGGCCTACCGCAACCTTTCCGTACGGCCGGCTGTGGCATCCGCGCTCAATACTTCGGTCACGCGGAAAATCACGCTCAGCTCTGACGAGGACTGGTTTGTCGAGGATAAGCCCGAATGGGTCGTTCTTGACAGGACCTCGGGCGAGGGCAAGACAGTGCTGCAGCTGACATTCCAGCAGATGCCTTCCGGCGAGTCCCGCGAGGGGAGCGTGGTCTTCAAACTCAAGGACAAGGACTACAGAACCACTCTCGCCGTCCGGCAATATGATGCGGAATATGCCGAAGATGAAGTTGTTACGCTCCAATCTGCGACGGAAGGCGACGGAGTGGACCTTGTATTTCTCGGAGACGGCTACAGCGCTGAGGACATAAGCGGGGGACTTCTGGCTCAGGACATAAATGAGGCGGTGGAGCATTTCTTTGCCGTCGAGCCTTTCCGCACCTACCGCAGCCGCTTCAATGTCTACACGGCCGCGGCGGTTTCACCCGAGTCCGGCATAGGAAGCGTAAACACGATTGTGTACAACCGTTTCAACACCACGGCGAAGGGCGGTGTCACTCTCGGCGGGCGTAACGGGGACAGCGATTATGCCGAAATTTTCAGCTATGCCTGCAGGATGCCGACCGTGAATGAGGACAATCTTTCCCGGACGCTCATAGTCATAATCCCGAACACTACGGAATATGGCGGGACGACCCGTCTCTGGGACGA
>CAVEDD010000150.1:0-4965 GCA_963614515.1 Treponemataceae bacterium
CTATATGATGAGTTTCGACAGCGTGGAGGATTTTTCCGACTACATCAATCGCGTGAAGATGGACGGAGTCGTCGATGACAGTTATCTCGACTTCCGCACGCTCACGTTCTTCGCCCCCTCCCTCCGGGACACAGGGCTGAAGACCAGAGTGTCCGGAAGTATGAGCGGGCCGGTGAGGGATATGAATTTCAGGAACATAAGGGTATGTCTCGCCGACGGAAGCTTCGCCGGGACTCTCAACGGGCGGCTGAGCGGAGTTCCGGATGTGGAGAAGATGACGCTGGACGCGAGCCTGACCCATTGCATGTTCAGCTCGCCGGGGGTGGATGCGCTCGTGAACGCCTGGACGGACGAGCGCATTGATTTCAGGAAATTCGCAAGGGGGCAGAGATTTATGATGAACTGCCTGGTGGACGGGAAAATCAACGATATGAGGGTGCAGCCGGAAATCAGTTCACTCATCGGGTGGCTCGAAGCGGACATAAAATTCAGCGACCTCATAAAGGAGAACCGTCCGATAATGATGGAGGCGAGGCTGCGCACGAAAGACCTTGACGCGGGAAAAATCGCCGGAATCGACAAGCTGCGCCAATGCAGCCTCGAAACCGGGGTGAGGATGAGGCTTCCGGACAGGAAAGGGACTGAACTCCAGATGGAGATTGATTCGCTCAAGATTTCGAGGATGAACCTTCTGGGCTATGACTACGGCAGGATTGCGGCCGCGGGGGAACTTACGGAAAATGCCTTCGACGGAAAGATCGTATGCAATGACCCGAACCTCAACTTCCTGTTCCAGGGGACGTTCGCCCTGTCGGGCAACACGAACAACAGTCTCTACAAATTCTACGCGAACGTCGGTCACGCCGACCTGCACGCCATGAAGCTTGACAGGAGAAAGATTTCACGGCTGAGGTTCAGGACAGTCGCCAATTTCGTCAGAACCGGAGGACAGGATCTCATAGGAAAGATAGAAGTCGGCGGTCTGGTGCTGGAGAACGCATCCGGCATCCACGAAATCGGAGACGCTGAACTCACATCAATCACCAAGGACGACATTTACAGGATAAAGTTCAGTTCCGGCTTTCTCGACGCCCTCTACAGCGGCACCGGGTCGCCGGGGGAATTCCTCTCCGATCTGCAGGACATCACGACAAGGCGCGACCTGCCGCTGCTTTCAGGAGGGGTTTCAGGAGAATGGAAAGGGCGGACTTATGAAATCGTGATGAATTTCCACGATTCCCGCGACCTGCTCTCATTTCTTGTCCCCGGTTTCTACATCGCCGACAGTACGAGCGTCAGAATGGACATCTCAGCGGACGGACGGATGAACGCGGGGATAAACTCACCGAGGATAGCGTTCAACGAGAACTACCTCAAGAATTTTCACGCCGAGTTCAACAACGGCGATGACAATCTCACCGGGAGCGCGGATTCAGACCTGATAAAAATCGGGGAGCTTGCCACGCTTGAGAACAGCATGCTGAAGATGTACGCCGACAACAACAGGTTCGGAGTAGGATTCCGGTACGACAACGGCGAAGACTCCGGCAACAGCGGGGAGATTTATGCCCTCGGGGAGCTCGGACAGGCTGCCGGCGGCACCGGACTTTCTCTGAGGCTGCTGCCTTCGGCGGTCAATCTCAATTCAAGGCGGTGGAGCATACACGAAGCAATCTTCGACATAAGCGGGGACGGGGCGGAGGTCAGCTCGTTCGAACTCACCAGCGATGAGCAGCGGCTTTCGGTCAGCGGCGGAATCTCGAAATCCTCAACGGACACACTCACGGTGGAGCTGGACCGCTTCGACATCGGCATCATAAATCCGCTTGTGACTCCGAATCCGGGACTTGCCGGCAAGATGACGGGGACGGCCATGCTCACATCCCCGCTCAACGACAAAAGCATATTGTTCAACGCGGTCTGCGACTCTACCTTCGTGGCGGGAGAAGAGGCCGGCATACTGACGGCACGCTGCGGGTGGGACAAGACGTTCAACCGCTTCGACATAGACCTGAAAAACGACATCGGAGGCAGGAGCACCGTCACGGCGGACGTCAGATATACTCCGTCAAGCCGCGGAATCGAAGCGGGAATCACGCTTTCCGGGCTGAACATCGGCTATGCCCGGCCTTATGTGGCGGAAATCTTCAACCGCTTCGAGGGGGAACTTTACGGACGGATTTCTGTTGACGGCCCGGTGACATCGCCGGAGATAAGTTCGGAAGACATGAGGATTGACGAAGGCGTGCTCAGCCTCGCATTCACGAACGTACCCTATCAGGTCAGCGGCCCGGTACATCTCGACAGCGAAGGCGCATATTTCGACGGCGTAAGCGTCACGGACAGGTTCGGTTCAGGCGGCAGCATCAACGGGGCGATTCTTTTCGGAGGGTTTGAGAATCCGGCCATAGAACTCAGCGCAGCCATCAGAGGAATGGAATGTCTCGACACGACTCCGTCGCTCAATCCGGATTTCTACGGCCATCTTTTCGCGAGCGGGAATCTGAGGATAAGCGGGCCGTTCAGCGCGATGGCGCTCGACATCGACGCCGTGACGGAAAAGACCGGCAGTCTGCACATTCCGATTCCGAACACGAGCGTGGCCGGCGGAACAGACCTGCTGAGATTCAAGGAGGACGGAAATGTCGTATGGACAGACCCTTACGAAGAAATGATAGGCCGGTTGAAGAAGCAGGCCGAAGAAGCCGGGGATTTCAGCCTGAACCTCCGCGTGGGCGCGACTCCGGGTGTGACCGCGTTCGTGGAGATTGACAGGGAAAGCGGCAATATGCTCTCGGCAAACGGGAGCGGACAGATTGAACTGGGTATGAATGGCGAGGATTTCAGCATAAACGGGAACTACACCATCGACAGCGGGAACTACAAATTCGTGGCGCTCGGACTTGCCGCACGCGACTTCCAGATCAAGGAGGGAAGTTCCATCCGTTTCAACGGGGACATCATGGAAAGCAGCCTCAACATAGACGCGGTCTACAAGACCAAGGCGTCGCTCTCCACGCTCATCGCGGACACCTCCTCCGTAAGCACGAGAAGGACGGTGGAATGCGGGATACAGCTCTCGGACAAGCTGAAGAACCCGCGTCTGGGATTTTCCATCGATGTCCCGGACATCGACCCGGCGGTGAAGTCGAAGGTGGAGAGCGCCCTCAGCACGGACGACAAGATTCAGAAGCAGTTCCTTTCGCTCATCATCTCGAACAGCTTCCTCCCGGACGAACAGTCGGGAATCGTGAACAATTCGACGCTGCTCTATTCGAATGTGTCGGAAGTGATGGCAAACCAGCTGAACAACATCCTGCAGAAGCTTGACATCCCGATAGACCTCGGGCTGAACTACCAGCCGAACTCGAAGGGGAACGACGTGTTCGACGTGGCGGTCTCGACCCAGCTGTTCAACAACAGGGTGGTGGTCAACGGCAACATCGGGAACAGGCAGTACAAGAGCGGAAGCTCGACCACCGACGTTGTGGGCGACATAGACATAGAAATCAAGCTGAACCGGCCGGGGACGCTGCGGCTGAACCTGTTCTCGCATTCTGCGGACCAATACACGAACTATCTCGACAACTCGCAGCGCAACGGTCTCGGACTCGGCTATCAGATGGAGTTCAACGGGATAAAGGACGAGGACAGGGACAATCTGACGACTCTGAAGGTGGCCCCGGAGGACAGCGGGAAAATGGAAACCCGGGACACGCCGAAGGCACGGAAGACACGGAAAGAGAAAAAAGCACGGAAGAAATAGGATTTTCAGAAGATATGGAACATACAGTGAATAAACTTTATCTGGTGCCGTCGCCGCTCGGGGATTATGAGCCGGGGAGGGTGATTCCCGCTCCGGTTCTGGAGCTGCTCGGGAGCGTGGGGATATATGTAGTGGAAGAACTGCGGACGGTGCGGCGCTACCTCTCGAAGGCCGGGCTGCGTGGCAGGATTGACTCTCTGGAGTTCCACGAGCTGAACGAGCACACGGACGCGGCGACAGTGGAGTCCTACTTGGAGCTGTTCCGGCGCGGCGACGTCGCGCTCATCTCGGAGGCCGGACTCCCTGCGGTCGCCGACCCCGGAGCGCAGCTGGTCGCCCTCTGCCACAGGCACGGGATTCCGGTCGTGCCGTGCGTCGGGCCGTCCTCGCTGATGCTGGCGCTGATGGCCTCCGGACTGAACGGGCAGGCTTTCGAGTTCTGCGGCTACCTCCCGGCAAAGCCGGCGGAGCGGCGCACGGCATTGAAATCGATTGAAAAGGAGGTTTCGGTGAGCGGACGGAGTCACATCTTCATCGAGACTCCGTACCGTAACGATGCGATGCTTTCCGACATCTGCGCGGTGTGCGGGGACGACACGCTTGTCTGCTTGGCGGCTGACATCACGACTGCGGACGAGTTCATCAGGACACTGCCCGTGCGCGAGTGGAAGCGCAGGATTGCGGAGGGCTTCATCGTCGGGAAAAAGCCCTGCGTGTTCATTGTCGGCGTCGCTCCGGGCTGCGGCGCGGCGGAGAAGCAGCTGCTGACTGCAGATGACAGGCATTCAGGCGCATATGGGAACGTAGGCCGGTCCTCACACAGACCGGACAGACATGGAAAACAATAAAAAAGAAAGATATGACAAGTCTGCTTGAACTTGAGGGAATGGAGTTCCATTCCAATCACGGATGTTACGAAGACGAAAAGAAGAACGGCAACCGCTTTGTGGTTGATTTCATGGCGGAAATCGATGTCGACAAGGCCGCTCGGACCGACAATCTTGCCGACACGGTGGATCTGGCGGAGATATACGCGATTGCCGCGAAAGAGATGGCTGTGCCGTCCAATCTCATCGAGAATGTCGCCGCACGCATCGTGAAGGCCGTGGAGAAGAGATACCCCCGGCTCGGGCATTTCTCAATCCGCGTGTCGAAGCACAATCCTCCTTTGAAGGGCGGTGCCGCGCAGTGGAGTCGCA
>CAVEDD010000151.1:0-4858 GCA_963614515.1 Treponemataceae bacterium
ACTTGTATGCGAACAAAAGAAATTCCGGGGCAAATTGTCAATGCCGGAGCCCGCTGAAGTCCGCTGAAGTCCCGCTAAAAGCGCCCGCCGAAGTCCAGCTAAAGTCACTCTATAGAAGCAGCAGGACGGCAAAGACATAGAGCAGGAATCCCTGCAGCGCGAGACTGCCCCTTGACGCGGTCTCGAGAGCGAGGGCGGCGGGGTCTTCCGCGAGCAGCGTCTCCAGCTTCTCAGCGGACGGCCGGAGGGTGTAGGACCATTTGCGGACAATCTGTCCGTCGGAAATCCAGGTCGCGCCGCCGTTGGAGCGGTTGAGCGTGGCGAGGGTCTTGAAATCAGAGAAACGCACAATGCCGTCAAGCCATTCCGGCAGGAAAGCCCCCGAAGGCGCGGAATCTTCTCCTGAAACAGCTCCGACAGACTCCGCGGAAGTTTCCGAAACAGTGCCTCCGACAAACTCCGCAGAAGTTTCCGAAGCAGTGACTCTGACACTCTCCGGGAAGACATCCGCCGACGGAACAAGGACAAGCGGAGTGAATCCGAGCGCCCGGGCGTCGCGCACAAGGGCTTCAATCCCCTCAAGACGGCCGGCGCTCAGTTTTTTGTAGACCGAAATTACAAGCACGTTCCCCTGCGTGGCCATCGTGTCGCAGTACTCCCCCGCCGCATCGCTCAGGGACAGCACAGCTCCTGCGGCGAAACCGGCCTGGGGGATGCGCGAATCGACGAAAGTCCAGCTGCTGTCCGGGAGTTTGTCCAGAGTGAAGGACTGCGTGATTCCGTCCTTTTCATAGATGAACTCCGGTTCAGCGGAATCGTCCGACCCCTCGCCGGCGGCAGCCTGTAGGATTGCTCCCGGAGCGAAGGCCGTGTAGTCCTTGAGAGGCAGCGCAATCAGGGAATAGACCAGCAGGGCGGAAATGGAGACGGCGGTCAGGGCGAAGGAGACATACTTCACCTTCACAGGCCTGTCCAGTTCGCGCATCGGGATGAACGCGCCGCAACACAATGCGCAGAGAATCAGGTTCTTGACAAATGTCTGGAAATGGGTCAGATGCAGAGCCTCTCCGAAACAGCCGCAGTCCATCGCAGGATTGAAAATCACCAGGACGAGCGTAAGCAGGGTGAAGAAAACCGTCAGCACCACGACAGAAATGCCCACGGCCTTGCGCCACACTCCGCTCATCAGCGCCGCCCCGAGAACGGCTTCCGCAAGGGCGAAGGAGACACCGAGGAACTTCGCGGCGAAATCCATGAACCCGATATGCAGAAAAGTGAAATATGACTTCATCACGAACTCCGAACCCACCGGGTCCATAAGTTTCAATATCCCCGAAACAAGGAACACCGAGCCGAGGACGAACGCGCAGAAGCGGCGGAATATATTGTAGTATTTCATCAGTTTCGACATATCATAATTGAATTATCCTACGGGATGAAAGCAGCCCAAGGCCTTGTCAACGACGGTCTTGATTTTCTCAAAAATCGCATCCGGCGGCAACATAGCCCCCTCCGCGTCCGAGCAGTCAATCCGGATGAAATTCCTGTCAAGTTCAGACTGTCTCAAGTAGATGCGCCGCACGGCCTTTTGGAATTCCATATCGGCCTCGTGGATGTCACGGCCGCCTTCGAGATAACTCCTGTCCCCGCCACGGCGAGTCGAGGAAAGCTTCTTCTCGACGAATCCGACGGGCACATCAAGGAAAATGTTCAGATCCGGACGCGGAAGTTCGAAATTCCCGTACTCGGTGTTGCATATCCACTCCCGCAGAGCCTCGGACTCGTCCGGATTGGGGAGTTTGGCGCACTGGTAGGCTATGTTGGAATAGACATAACGGTCGAGCAGGACATTGCCGCCCTCACGCAGGATGCGCCGGATTTCCGGAGCCGCCCCGTGCCTGTCCTCGGCGAAGAGAAGGGCCACGAGTTGCGGATGCACCTGTTCGTTCGTGCCGAAATCCCCGCGCAGGAAGCGTGAAATCAGTTCCCCATAGACCGGAGAGTCATAGCGGGGGAAATGGATATATTCCAGATTCTGCGGCAGCGTTTCGAGATATTCCCGTAACTTTCTGACCTGCGTGGATTTGCCCGACCCGTCGAGTCCTTCGATGACTATAAGCATATTCCTGTCTCCGTTCAAATGAAAATCCCTAATTTTGCAACCCGCAAACTTACGAAAAATTTGGGGATACTCAATTCCCGCCGGACGGAAAAGTCTAATCCGGAATATATGAACGGGGATATGGAGAAAAGGAATGTGGATATGGAATGGACGAAAGAAACGGGAATATGGATATGAACGAAAGGAACGGGAATATGGATATGGACGACAGAAACGGGAATATGGATATGAACGAAAGAAACGGGGATATGGATATGAACGACAGAAACGGGAATATAGATATGGGCGACAAAAACGGGGATGTGGATATGGACGACAAAAACGGGGATATGAATATGGATATGAACGACAGGAACGGGGATATGACGGGACGGAAAGTGAAAATCATGGGCATCGTGAACATCACGCCGGACTCGTTCTATCCGGGGAGCAGGAATATGACTCCGGAGGGCAGGATTCTGATTGACAAGGTCGTGGAGAGGGTCTCGGAAATGATTGGACAGGGCGCGGACTATATCGACATCGGGGCGTGCTCCACCCGCCCGGGTTCGGAAAGCGTCGATGCGGAAAATGAGTGGAAAAGGCTGAAAGCGGTGCTGCGCCCCATACGCGAGGTAGTGCCGCAGGGGGTGAAGATTTCGATAGACACGTTCCGCCGGGACATAATCGCCCGCACGCTCGATGAAATCGGGGAAGTGACGGTCAATGACATATCCGCCGGGGAGGACGACCCGCAGATGCTGCCCGAAGTCGCCGCAGGCTCACTGGAATATATCGCGATGCACAAGAAGGGCATACCTTCGGACATGCAGTCGAGATGCGACTATGAAAGCGGAGTGACCGCCGCCGTTCTGGCCTATTTCCGGGAGTTCGCCCTCAAGGCCGCGGATTTCGGAATCAGGGATTGGATTCTCGACCCCGGCTTCGGCTTCGCCAAGACTGTGGAACAGAACTATGAACTGCTCGACCACCTCGCCGATTTCAGCGTCTTCGGCAGGCCGGTTCTTGTCGGAATATCCCGCAAGAGTATGATTTACAAGCCTCTCGGCCTGACTCCCGAAGCCCCGGAGGTTCTCGCCCGCACCACGGAACTCCACCGCCGCGCCATCGCCGCCGGAGCCTCGATTCTCCGCGTCCACGATGTCTCCGAAGCCTCGGTTCTCCGCGTCCGCGAATGATTTATTTTTCGCCGGTTACATAGATGTCCTCGCCGGGGGCCGAGAAAAAGAACTTCTCCCTCGCGAATTTCTCCAGGGAGTCCCGGTTGGTCTTCAGATCATTGATGCGGAGGTCCAGTTCACGGGTCTTTTCCTCATATTCCCGAATCTGACGGTTCATGGACACGATTTCCGCCTTCGCCCGGATCCAGCTGATGAAGGTGTTCCCGCGTCCGAAAGTCCATGCGTAGAGAAAGACGGCGAGAACGACCGCAGCGAAGCACAGAAACGACTTTTTCGGGTCCTTCATTACATCACCGGCCTTCCTTGAAACATCCTTTATTATATCCTTAATCCTGCTCAAAACAAAAAATTACAACATATCTCCGCAAAATTAACTATTTTTGCAGGATTATGGGAATCTCGTTCCGGATTTTTGCGGATTTCGCATAAAACTCCATAATCCCGAAACAGGATTGAACTGACCCATAACCGTAACGGATTGACAAAAACGGATATAACTTTTTAAAATACAGACATTATGAAACCTACACTTCTTGTACTTGCAGCAGGAATGGGCAGCCGTTACGGCGGACTCAAGCAGATGGACGGACTCGGACCGAACGGTGAGACAATCATCGACTATTCGATTTATGACGCTGTCCAGGCCGGATTCGGGAAAGTCGTGTATATCGTCAGGGAATATTTCCTTGAAGATTTCAAGAAGCACGTCGCAGAAAGATACAGCCACGTCAAATGCCTCGACGGCACACCGCTCCAGTTCGACTTCGTGATTCAGGAGCTCGACAAGATTCCGGCAGGGTTCAAGCTCAACCCGGAGAGGGTGAAGCCGTGGGGCACCAACCACGCCGTGCTTATGGCGAAGGATGCCATCCACGAGCCGTTCGCGGTCATCAACGGTGACGACTACTACGGAAAGGAGTCATTCAAGGTTCTCGCCGACTGGTTCAAGAAAAACGAGGGTTCGAAAGGGAAATATGCTCTCGTGGGCTTCGAGATTGACAACACGCTTTCGGATTCAGGCTCCGTTTCACGCGGAATCGGGACGGCGGACGCCCACGGGCTGCTCACCCACGTCGAGGAGCACCACAACGTAATCCGCAAGGAAGACGGGAAAATCCACGCGACGAACAGCAAGGGCGAGGATGTGGTTCTCGAAGACAAGGCTCTCTGTTCCATGAACATGTGGGGATTCACCCCTGACTATTTCGCCCTCAGCGAAGAGGTCTTCACCGATTTCCTCAAGGAGAACATCAACGAGCTGAAGGCCGAGTTCTACATTCCTTTCGCAGTTGACTGCCTCATAAAGAAAGGTGCGGCGACCTGCGAGCTCATCTCGACGCCTTCACGCTGGTTCGGCGTGACATATCAGGCTGACAGGCAGGGGGTTGTGGATAAGTTCAAGGAGTTTGCGGAGAGGGGTGTCTACCCCACACCCCTTTATCGGGGCGAATAAAAAGCGGTCTGCTTCGTTGGACGGCTTGATGAAATCCTCACAACCGTCAGGTTGCTGCGGTTTCATCTTCACCGTCCGCCTTGCATCCCATCTTTTTCTTCA
>CAVEDD010000152.1:0-4858 GCA_963614515.1 Treponemataceae bacterium
TAAATGAAAATCAGAATGTCAGAGTCCGTGTTCGGGAGGTCTGAGGAAAATAGTGAAAAGTAATGGCGGTGGTTTTGAAATTCGGAGGCACGTCCGTAGGCACGTTCGAGGCGGTTTCACGCACGATGGAAATCATCGCGTCGAGACTGCCGGAGCGTCCCGTGGTCTGCGTTTCCGCGCTGTCAAAGGTGACTGACGCACTCTATGCGATTGCGGATGCGGCAGCCTGCGGCGACACGGAGAAATCGGAGTCGCTCCTGTATGAACTGCGCTCCCGTCACAAGAAACTCGTCTGCTCCCTTCTCTCCGCCGACCCGGAGGGCTGCGCCGGGGCCTTGGCCAGAGTGGATGAAATCTGCGACACCCTTTCCGCAGTGGTGGGCAGCGTCTCCGCGCTCGGGGACGTGCCAGACAGGGTGAAGGCCGTAATCATCTCCCACGGCGAGATACTTTCGTCCACAATCATCTGCTGTGCCCTCAATTCAAGGGGGATACGCACCGGCTTCATCGATGCCCGGACAATGATTGTCACCGACTCGGAATATATGCGCGGCGAGCCGCAGTTCGACATAATCGACAGGAAAGTTCCGGAAGCTGTGGCTGAGGCGTTCGCGCGCGGGACAGCCTTTCCGTCGGACGGAAAGGCGGCTGACGGAAAGCCCAACGGGGTGGTGATAACACAGGGGTTCATCGCATCGAACAGATTCGGAGCCGGTACGGTGCTGGGACGCGGGGGGTCCGACTGGTCGGCTTCGATAATCGCCGCCGCATCAGGGGCTTCCAGAGTGGAGATATGGACTGATGTGGACGGAATCCGCACGACCGACCCCCGCGTATGCCCGAACACCCGCCGCATTCCGCGCATTTCCTATGAGGATGCCGCTACTATGGCGCGTTTCGGGGCGAAAGTGCTTCACCCGAAGACAATAGCTCCTGCGCTGTCCCGCAATATCCCTGTCCTGGTGCTTGATTCGTCGAATCCGGGAGGGGAGGGCACCTCTGTCGTTCCGGGGAATCCGGTTGAGGGAGTCTGCGGAATCGCGTTCAAACGCAATGTCTGTCTCCTGAGTTTCAGCGCGGAGGCGGATTCGGATATGCGGAGCTGTTTCGATGCTGTGCGTGTTGTTCCGGATATGGCGGTGCGGACGGAGGCGCAGATGACCGCGACGGTGGATCTCGCCTGCAACATCGGCAATCTCATCCGTCTTGCCGCCGGAAAAACCGACATCGTGCTGAAAACCGGCTACGGCCAGCTTACGGTCGTGGGACACGGGCTCCCAGACATCGTGCCGGCTCTTGAGGAGGCGGTGCCGCATTTGAGGGACAACTTCGGGAAAATGTTGAATGACAGTAATATGACCTATGTGGTCGCGGCTGACCGTCTCAACGGTCTCGTGCGCGAGGTGCATAAATATCTGTTTGAGTTACAATATTGAGTGAGTGATATGATTAAGGCGATAATCAGCGGTTACGGGAAAATGGGTCACATCGTCGAGAATGAACTGAAATCCAAGGGGATGGAACTTGTTCTCGCGACTGACGACATCTGTTCCGTACCGAAGGCGACGGCTTCTGAGTGCGTGTGCATAGATTTCAGCACCCCGGAGGCGTTCCGGGCGAACTGGCGTTTCATCGCGGAAAATTTCAAGGCGGCGGTCGTGGGAACGACGGGATGGAACGATATTGAGGACGAGGTCGTCGGGTATTTCAGAAAGTGCGGGACCACAATGATTTACGCATCGAATTTTTCGATAGGCGTGAATGTCCTCTACGCGGCGGTAGCGCTTCTTTCGGAGAAGCTCGGCGCGGCTGGAGGATATATGCCCTATATAATAGAGAAGCACCACATCCATAAACTCGATGCTCCGAGCGGCACGGCGAAGTCCATCGCGGAAATCGTGAATGCCGGAATGGGAGGCGAGGTGTCGGTCCAGTCCGTGCGCTGCGGCGAGATACCGGGCATACACACCGTCGGGTTCGAGGGGCTGAACGACCGCATAACCATAACCCACGAGGCTTTTTCCCGTGCCGGTTTCGCCCAGGGGGCGGTTTATGCGGCGACGCTCACGGAAAACCTGTCCGGCGTGCACCGTTTTCAGGATTTGATTACGGCGTAATCGGCGGATTCTGTCGCCCGGGCACAGTTTGAAGGCACAGTCCGAAAGGGCAGCCTGAAAGACGGGGGTCGTCCCGATAAAATTTTTGATTATGAAAGAAAAAATGCTCTTTACCGGTTGCGGAACAGCTCTGATTACTCCGTTCAGGGACGGAGAAGTCGATTTCTGCGCATTCGAGAAACTCGTGAACAGGCAGCTCAAGGCCGGAATCCATTTTCTCGTGCCGCTCGGCACGACTGGCGAGGCTCCGTGCCTTGAAAACGACGAGAAACTCCAGTTGCTTGTGCGCTGCCGTGAGATTGTCGAGGCACACGAACTTGCAGGGGGGAAGAAGACTCCTCTCCTTGTCGGCGCGGGCACCAACTCGCTGCGTCAGACCGTGCGAAACATCGAGTTCTTCGCGCCTCACGGGGCGGATGCCTTCCTCATCGTCGTCCCTTTCTACAACAAACCTACGCAGCGGGGGCAGTACGAGTATTTCAAGGCGGTCGCCGAATCCACGGACAAGCCGATAGTAATCTACAATGTCCCCGGCCGCACCGGGGCGAATATGGAGGCTGAGACCTGTCTGAAACTGGCATCTGAAGTCCCCAACATCGTGGCCGTGAAGGAGGCCTCCGGAAAGTACTCCCAGGTGGCGGACATACTCGCCGGCGCTCCGGAGGGTTTTTCTGTGCTCAGCGGGGACGACGACCTGACCCTCGCGTTTATGACGGCGGGGGCGAAGGGCGTGATAAGCGTGGCTTCCAACGCCTTTCCGGAGCTGATGGTGAACTTCGTCGAGGCTCTCGGCGCTCCGAAGGCCTGCGGCTGCGGGAACGGAACAGTGGATCTTGCCGCGGCGAAGAAACTCTACTACCGTCTCCGCCCGTTCTTCTCCGCCTGCTTCGTGGAGAGCAACCCGATTCCGGTCAAGGCCGCCCTCGCAGAGATAGGGTTGATTGCCAACGAGTTGAGGCTTCCGCTTGTTCCGGCTCAGGAATCGACTGTTGAACTGATGAGAAAGATTGTTTCAGATGTATTATGACAAAGGAGGAATTTTCGGAATTTTGTGACGGACTCGAGCGGGGGGAAATTCGCGTGGCGGAGAAAATCGCGGGGGAGTGGGTCGTGAATGTCGGGGTGAAGGAGCGGATTCTGGAGGGGTTCAGAATCGGGACGCTCGTGCAGATGGGGGATTCCGTCGATAAGGACACGGTGCCCGCGCGGCATTTCGTGCCCTCAGACGGGGTGCGTCTGGTGCCGGGCGGAAGCAGCGTGCGCCGGGGGGCTTTTCTGGCGAAGAGCGTCGTCGTGATGCCACCGGCGTATGTTAACATCGGAGCTTATGTCGATGAGGGGACTATGATTGACTCCCACGCGCTTGTCGGCTCCTGCGCCCAGGTCGGGAAGAGGGTTCATCTCTCGGCGGCCTCGCAGCTGGGCGGCGTGCTCGAACCGGTGGGGGCGTTGCCTGTCATCATCGAGGATGACGTGTTCATCGGCGGCAACTGCGGAATCTATGAGGGGACTGTCGTGAAGTCCCGCGCCGTGATAGGCACCGGAGTGATAATCAACTCATCCACAGCGGTCTATGATGCCGTAAGCGGCGGATGGATACGGCGGAACGGCGGCGGTCAGGTGGTGATTCCGGAGGGCGCGGTGGTGGTCGCCGGGTCGCGGCCTGTGATTCACGGGCCGGGCGCGGACGAGGGAATCCATCTCTACTGCCCTGTAATCGTGAAATATCGTGACGCGAAGACCTCCTGTTCCGTACAGCTTGAGGAGCTGCTGAGGTAAATGCTTGATTCATTGAAGTATGTGCCTCGCCATATGGACAGCCAGTCTGTCCGGATGCGCTGATAAAACTGATGGGGATGACATTTTATAAATATAACGGGGCGGGGAATGATTTTCTTGTCGCCGACAACCGTGAGGGGGACATTCACCTGAGCGGGAAATATATTTCGGAAATATGCGACCGTCACTATGGCGTGGGCGCAGACGGGGTTATGCTGCTCGGCGCAGGACGCGACGGGGTTGACTTTACGATGGAATATTTCAATTCCGACGGCTCCGGAGGGATGATGTGCGGAAACGGAGGCCGCTGCATCGCCGCGTTCGCCGATTTTCTCGGAATAAGGCCGTCTTCCTCGGACGGGCTGCTGTCCTTCATCGCAGCCGACGGAAGGCACGAGGCTGCCATTCTCGAAAGAAAGGATTCCGGGATGACCGTCAGACTGAAAATGTCCGACATATCCGTCGCCGTGCATCACGGTTCGTTGGCGGCGGACTCTTCCGCTTCGGGATGGTTCATCGACACGGGGACGCGGCATTTCGTCCGTTTCATCAGCGGTCCTGTGGACGGGGCGTCCGTCGCAGGGCAGGGAAAACTGTTGAGGTGGTCTCCGGAATTTGCTCCGCAGGGGGCTAACATCAATTTTGTCCTTGCCGGAAATCCATTGAAAGTCAGGACTTTCGAGAAGGGGGTCGAAGCGGAGACCTGCGCCTGCGGGACCGGAATCACCGCCTCTGCCGCTGCCGCCTGGCTTGAGGGCGTCGAACCGGCCTTCCGAGAATCCCCCGCCGGCTCTGGCGCTTGTCCCGCAGACCTGCCCGCAGGCTTCCGCTCCGGTTCTGTCCATTATGATGTCGATGCCCTGAACGACCGCCTCGCCGTGGACTTCATTCCGCTTTGCCCGCCCGGAAGCGCTCTCTGCCAGGAGTCGGAACACGGAACTTCAGCCGTCCTCTGCCCGGCC
>CAVEDD010000153.1:0-4771 GCA_963614515.1 Treponemataceae bacterium
TCCCTTTCGTTTCGGATTTGCCGGGAACCAGCCCTTTTCGACCCTTTTCCGCTGTTCGAAGATTTCGAGAATGCTCCAGAAACAGGAGAACGCGAACACGCCGAGCAGGGTTGACCATATATAGTGGTCGGTGAAGAGGGAGGCGGCGGTGGCGGCGAGACCCACTGCGAAGAACACCCACCAGCAGCGGGTGCCGAAATGATATTCCGCCTTTATGACTATCGGGTGGAACATTCCTATCATCAGGAATGCGGCTACGCCTATGATAAGTCCTGTAAAATTCATATCTGTTCCGATGAGGTGACTGAAAAGTCACCTCCTACTTTTATTTAATTTTTCAACCCCCAGTCACTTCGTGACAGCCCCTGGGGGCATTGGGGACCGTATTCTCCAGACCCCTTGGGTCGCTCCGCTCCAATCCCGGGACTTTTTGATTGCCCTCAAGTTTGTGTGATAAATCTGTTTCCGCCGGCAAAAATAGTGGAAATATCCATTTGTCACAAAGGAATTATGCCCTCGTGCCGTCAAATACCCAAAGGTTGTTATTGTCCGACCGTGGAATTACCCAAAAATCGTGATTGACCCCATATGCTCCGGCGGTGTAATTTTGCGGCGGTTTTACAGAATGTGGTCGGATATCTAAGCGTTAAGGATCACTATAGATTGCATTTGTTGCAAGGTCAAGAATAAATATGAAACAGAAAATCATCCTGACGGCCGCGCTTTTGCTGGCCGCGATGCCGTCGCCCGCGCAGAGACTCACCATCGGAGGGTACGGCGAGGCGATGCTTACGAGGAATTTCTACAGCGACGCCTGGCAGAGGTACATCACCCCCGAGAATTACGCCGATGACAAGAGTCACGGACGCTTCGACATCCCGCATTTCGTCATCAATCTCGGCTACGACTTCGGCAAGGGCTGGAGTCTCGGAACTGAAATCGAGTTCGAGCACGGAGGCACCGAGAGCGCCGTTGAACTTGAGGCCGACGAGACCGGCGAATACGAGAGCGAAATCGAGAGGGGAGGAGAGGTCGCGCTGGAGCAGGCCTGGGTTCAGAAAGTCATAAATCCGGCGTTCAATGTCCGTGCGGGTATGATAATCGTTCCGGTCGGTCTCACAAACAGTCACCATCTCCCGAACGAGTTCTTCACGGGCTATCGTCAGGAAGGCGAGAACACGATTTTCCCCTGCACCTGGCACGAGGTCGGTCTGGAACTCTGGGGGGAGTTCGGAAAGAATAAGGACTGGAAATATGAGCTTCTGTTCCTTCCCGGGCTTGATTCCGACCGTTTCAGCACGGAGAACTTCATTCAGGGCGGAGCAGGTTCGCCGTATGAGTTCAAGATTGCCAATTCCTACGCCGGAGCGTTCCGCATCGACAACCGTTCGGTGAAGGGGCTTCGTCTGGGGCTGAGCGGATATGTCGGAGGCAGCTTCAGCAACTCCCTCACCAAGAACAAGAAATATGACGGCTGCCGGGGCGAGGTCTTCATCGGTTCCGTTGACTTCGACTACAGGGGGTACGGCGTCGTGGCGAGGGGAGTCTTTGACTATGCCCACCTGAACAACTCCGCCGAAATCACCGCGTTCAACAAGAACAATATGTCCGCGGCATCCCCTTCCCACAGGAATTCCGTGGGTTCGGACGCCATTGTCGGAAGTTTTGAAATCGGATACGACATCCTCGCCCCGTTCAGGAAAATCGATGACAAATGCTATGTCTTCGCCCATTACGAGTATTACGATGCGATGTTCAAGGTCGCGCAGGGGATTTCGGACTATCCCTGGGTCGGCAAGCACCGCATCGCCGCCGGAATCAACTGGTATCCGATTGACGAAATCATAATCAAGGCGGAATATTCACACAGGTTCTACGAGAAGCCGTTCAACAACGAACCTTCCGTCACGCTCGGAATCGCCTTCGCAGGGTGGTTCGAGAACACGTTCCACAAGAAAAAATAATCAAATCAGCATAAGGCTATGAAAACTTCAATGAAACTGGCTGCCTTTCTTGCAGCCGCTCTCGCAGTGCTGTCCTGCGAGAAATCAGGATTCGGAGACGACTCCGCAAAGAACGCGACTCTTCAGAAGGTCAACGGACAGTTTGTCGACGGGACGGTGATCCCGACCTACGAGGCTCTCGCTGACGAGTGCATCAAACTCCAGGGGACTCTCGAGCAGCTTGGCGGGACAAAGACCGATGCGCTCGTGAAGCAGGCCTGCAGTCAGTGGAGGGCTGCCCGCGAGTACTGGGAGTGGAGCGAGGCTTTCCTTTTCGGAGCAGCAGCGCAGTACGGGATTGACCCGCACATCGACACCTGGCCTCTCGACAAGGTGCAGCTTGAGGTCGTCCTGAACAACGACGAGATGATGGAGCATATCGAGGATTATGTCCCTAACTTCAATGGCGGTCTGCTCGGATTCCACGGACTCGAATATATAATCTTCCGCGACGGAGAGGAGCGTGCGGCTTCGGACATTCCGGACAGGGAAGTCAAGTATGCGATTGCCGTCGCCGCCGACCTTGCCGTGAGCGCGTGCCATCTGGAGGCTGCCTGGGCTGGCTTTGACAATGTGACGGAAGAGAAGCAGGCCATACTCGAAGATGCCGAGGTGGAGCTGTTCGGCGAGTTCGGACGTCAGCTGAAGCTCAGCGGACAGACGGGAAGCCTCTGGACTTCGGTCACTGCCGGAAGCGAGCAGATTATCGAGGGCTGCAAGGACATCGTCGATGAGGTCGGCAACTCGAAAATCGGCAAGCCTTACACCGGCAAGGACGTGAACTACATCGAGTCTCCATATTCACACAACTCGATTACCGACTTCTACGACAACATAGTCAGCGTCCGCAACGCCTATTTCGGCAAGTTCGGAGCAACTCAGGCCGAGCCCCATTCGGTCAGCGCCTACATCGCAAGCGTGGACAAGGATACGGACGCGAAGCTCATCGCCGCAATCGAGGACTGTCTGAAGGCCATCGACGCCATGCCGCGCCCGTTCGTGGACAACTACAGCGACCCGAAGGTGAAGGTCGCCACAGATGCCTGCGACAAACTGAATGATGCGCTTGAGGCGGCGCGCAAAGTCCTGATAGAACAGTAGCCGGTTTCGGAAAACCGTCGTTGCAGAAAAACAGAAATTATGAAGAAGATATCGTATTTTGCGGCGCTCCTGCTCGCCGTGGCCGCCTGCGACAAGTCTGAGACCCCGTCTCCGCAACCGGGAAAGACGGAGCTTGGAGAAGAGTGGTACGCGGGAGGAAAACTCGGAACAGCCTTCAATTCAAGCGCTTCCGCCTACGAGCAGCCGACACCGGTGGTCGAGAGCGAGGGTATGGTACAGGCGTTCAAGAATGGGGAACAGCTCTTCGAGAGAGACTATAACCAGAACAAGGAGGGCGCTTTCCGGGGACTCGGGCCGCTTATGGTCCGCCGGGGCTGCCTCTACTGCCATCCCAACTACGGTCACGGCCGCCGTCAGACGGAATACCGCGCCGACAAGATGGGCAACGGCTATCTTCTCGTCATCACCGACGAGACCGACACCTACCTCAGCTCGCTGACCGGTATGCCCCAGACCCTTGCGGTGGAACCGTTCAAGGCTCCGATTGACGAGTCGAAAATCGTGATTGAATGGCCGGAATACAAGGATGAATGGAACAATACTTTCCCTGACGGAGAGACATATGAACTCATATATCCGGAGGTCACAATCCCGGAGGATGCATACTACGTCCCTCTCGAGGTCACGAAGAACGGGGAGACTGTCACGGTTGACCACGGCAATGTCCGCGTCCGCCTCGAATCCACAATCGGCATCTACGGCACCGGGCTTCTCGACGCCATCGACGATGACGATCTCAAGGCTCAGTACATCGCCGAGGAAAAGGCCGGCGTGAAGCTAAATCCCGCCATTTTCGCGAACGGCGAGTGGGTGAAGCTCTATGGCGGCACGACGCATCCTCTCCGTTTCACCTACGCCCTTTCACGCGGACCGCTTCAGGATGCCGCCGGTGCAAATGCAATCTGGAACATCACCAATGTGACCCGCAGCACGAAACCGTCGCACTATATGGCCGCGACTTATGCCAAGGTCGCTTCCAAGGACAAGGATGTGCAGGAGAAGTTCTATGATTATTTCCCCGAGCGCAGAACTGAAGCCGGCGTGGAGCAGGACATCTATGATTACCTCATTGGCAAGGACATAGAGCCTGAAATGTCCGACAGCGACTATGCCGACTTTATGGTATGGCACCGGGGACTTGCCGTTCCTGCGGCACGCGACCTTGACGACGAGGATGTCCAGCGGGGCAAGAAACTGTTTTCCCAGATCGGCTGCGCCTACTGCCACCGTCCGAGCTGGACGACGGGAGAAGACAAGTTCACCGACCCGACGGGATTCTTCGAGGACGGTGACAGCCGTCTCCCGCGCTACCCTCACCAGACAATCTGGCCTTACACCGATATGGTGCAGCACCGGCTCCATATGAAGAATGACATCCGCACAGGCTGGTGCCGCACGACTCCTCTCTGGGGACGGGGACTCAGCGCCCTTGTCACCGGAGGCGAGGACCGTCTTCACGACTGCCGGGCAAGCACCGTCATCGAGGCCATCATGTGGCATGGCGATCCTGAGAGCGATGCGCGGGAGTCTGTGGTTAAGTTCCGAGAGCTGTCTAAGGAGGACCGTGATGCCATTGTGAAATTCATCGAGTCCATATGACGGGGTTGCACAAAAGGCGGTCTGCCGCGTTGGGCGGCTTGATGAAA
>CAVEDD010000154.1:0-4732 GCA_963614515.1 Treponemataceae bacterium
TCTTCTGCAAGTACCTGTCGCATATATCTTTCCAGCAAGGCAGTCTGCGGATGTAACGTTCCTGCACGTCATCGTTGAAGTCGGCGTATTTCTCAAGTATCTCTTTCACCGCCGCCGAGTCGGGATTGCCGTCGGCCGTCATCGCGTCAAGCACGGGCTGCCAGCCTTCGGGACGCGAACTCACGGAAATCACACGCCGCTCCGCCCGGCTGATGTCCAGACGCTTCACCAGCCACTGGGACGCAGCCTCCGCACGACGGAGGGCGAGAGCCGTATTGTACGCCAAAGAACCGTCGGCTGAAGCCATGCCGCAGATGTCAAGTGAACTGAGTGTCGCGAGCGTGTCGTTCAGCACCGGAGCAAGCGTACTCACCATCTTCTCCAGCTCCTCACGGTTGTTGCCGACGGAGAGGTTGATGTCGTTCCTGTTGATGGCGAACTGCAGGTTGGCGACACCGCTGCCCTCCATCGTCTTGGGACGCACCACGAACTTCTGTTCCATCCAGACGGACACCGGTGACTTCTTCATGTCGACAAGTGACGCGAGGTCTCTGACCGAGGCGATATCTATCGTATCGACGGCGGAACACTCTCCGCAGCCCTCCGTGCTCACGACACCCACGATACGGGCGTTGTCAGCCCCCTCCGGCAACCGTACTGTCTGACTGTACGGCAGGTCGAATCCTCCTGAGCTGCGTTTCACCACAATCGCATATCCCGCGTACGGATCCGAATAATCCTCCAACACTTCCAGCCGTTCTTTCTTCTTTGTGTATATGGGCGCGTCTATCACGACTGGGCGGTACTCCTCTCTCACGCTGTCAGCCACAACCAATCTGGGCTGTATCACCAGACGGCTTCTTTCGGACAGATAGCGTGAGGGGACACGGAAAGTCACATCCATCCGGGTCTGTCCGCTGCCGTCGGGAGTCAGCACCTCCGGTGACGGATTGACGGTCACCGTCTCTCCCGCTTTTCGCACGGAGGCGCAGCCGGCAAGCAGTCCGAGCGTGGCAGCGGCGAAAACAAGAGTGTATCGTTGTCTTACCTTTAGCATATTCCTATCAGAATAAATAAATAATGGCGAGGGCGGCTTTCGTGAGTCCGTAATAGTCGTAATGTTCACGGACTCTGCATTTTTCGCACGGAATACGCGGACTTCTGTCGTACCAGAGTCGGGCGTAGCCGACACCGACAGCCGCCTCCAGATTCCAGTGAGGCGAGAGTATCCAGTCGTAACCGTAGGTGAAGCCTCCGCCGGCGAGGTATCCGTCATAACGATTCTCCCTGAAACCGCCGAAGTACTGCGCTCCATGGAGATGCACGCCCAAGAAGTGCCCTTCGAATTTCTCGCAGAGCCAGTATCTCAACTCCGGCTGCACCAGCCAGAAGCGCATCTTCTTGTCATCTTTGAATGTCCAGGGATTATAGCCGCCCGAAATGTCAAGCGTCCACTTCTGATTGAAGGCCACCTCCATCCCGATGTTGGGTGTGGTGGCCGCCCAATAGAGTCCGTTGGTCTTGACGGCCACGGCCTGGGCGCGGGATTCCTGCATAAACCCGCAGACAAGAAGCAGGACAATGCATACAATCCTTGCCGGATTGTTTTTCAAAAGCCGGCAGCCGGCTTCCCCCAAATGGGCGCGACTCAAGCTGGCGCAACTATTAAACAGCGCTGAATCAGCACAATACACTACCATAAACTCTCTTATAATGTACATCTCTCCGTAAGAGATGGACATATCGCCCGAATCTGCGGCATAAAGCTGACAGACAGCGGTTTTCCCGAATCACGCCGGGAATTTCGCAAAACATCTGTCAAGCGGAGGTGCCTGCAACACGGGGAAAACTGAAAAAGTTCTTTCGATTTTTTCTTTTACTTCCAATAATTTATGTACATTTGCGCCCCGAAATATACATCTCTTACGGAGAGAGCGACACGAATCCGCCCGCGCTCCCGAATCCCGGAACGGTCCCGGGCAACCGTCTCCACCCCTCACAATGACCTTAAGACAATGCTGTTCGCCTTGTCCACCACGGATGTGTCCAGGGAGGCCAGATAGATGCGTGTCGTATTTTCCGAATCGTGGCCCATCGCCTCGCTGATTGTGGCCACAGGTATGTTCTTGCTCCTGGCGATGCTCGCCCAGCCGTGCCGCGCGACATAGGTGGTAAGAGGAATCTCCAGACCGAGCAGCCTGCCTATCTTCTTCAGATTCCGGTTCACCCGGTGCACCTCGTTCATATACTGGCCGCGCTCGTCTTCGCCTGTCACCTTGATGACGGGCATCAGATAGGGGGTCGATGATGTGTCGTATTTGTCAATGAGTTCCTGCATAGGCTTCTCCCACTTGACGAGAAGCCGCCGGTTCGTCTTGCGCCGTCTGTAGGACAATATTCCGTTCCGCAAATCCTTTTTCTTCAGGAAGGCGATGTCGACGAACGACATTCCCCTGGTGTAGAACGAGAACATGAAGATATCTCTCGCATAGTCCATCGACGGATGCCCGGAGAGGTCGAGGTCGCGAATCATCCGGATGACCTCTATCGGGACCGCACGCTTGACGGTCTTGCCTATGCCGGTATAGACGTGCCTGAACGGGAAACGCTGCACGGTCAGTTCCTTGTCCACCGCACGGTTGTAGATGGCGCGCAGGTTGCGCATATAGAATGACACCGCGTTCTGACAGACACCGGTGGCCGAAAGATAGGCTCCGTAAGTCATCATCAGATCGGAGTCAATCTCATCGAACGATACATCCCGCCCCTTGCTGAATCTCAAGAAGCTGTTCACAGCCGCCGCATAAGTCTCGGAGGTCCGACTCTTGCCTATCTTCCTGAGATGCGCCACAATCTCATTGGCGAACGAGGCGAACCGCCGTCCCGTTTCAGGTGAGCTAAAAGCCCGGATTACATCTCCGGCCGTGTAGGGGCTTCCCAGATGCTCAAGACGCGAGACTATTCCGCCGAGCTTTTCCGTATCATCGCGCAATGCTTCCTTAAGCGAGTCCAGGTAAATCCTGCGGTCCTCACCCGTCCCGGGAGGACAGACGATCTCCCGCCGCCCGGAGTCCCACTCCCGGGGATAAAGCCTGTGACCGGAACTGACCTGACTTGATTTGCGCCTGTGAATCACCAGATAGTACAATGAACCCTCCTTCTCTGCTGAAGAGGGCATACGGAACTTGATTAAAACTGTTGCCATGATGAATTGTCATTTGATTACTTTTCCTGTTCAGCAAAAATGACAATTCTGAAGAATCAACGGGCGGTGGAACTGCGCCGGCCGGCATATTCCGAAGGCGTGAGTCCGTAGCGGGCCTTGAAGCATTTGGAGAAGTAGGACGGAGTGGTGAACCCCACCTTGTACATTATTTCGGTGACGCTGAGCTGTCCCTGTTCGAGGAGCGCGGCCGCCTGCGAGAGACGGATGTCGCGGATGAACTCCACCGTGCCGAGACCGGTGAGCTGCTTTATCTTGCGGTAGACCTGCTTCGCCGGCCAGCGGGATTCTTCGCAGAGGACGGCGGCGGAGAAGTCCGGGTCGGAAAGATGCCTCAGGACTATGTCGGAAATCTCCTTCATGAATTTCGAGTCCGGAGAAGAGGCCGCTGAAGCCCCTCCGGAAGAATAATCGTCTGCCGAGCTTTCGGAGTCCGGACCGTCCGCAGGCTCGGGGGAATTCCCGGAAGAATGTCTCTCTGCTGCCCGCGAGCCGAAAATTGCGCTCAGGGTCTCGCGGAACTCCTGCGTGCGGCTCATCGTGGACGCAGCGATGGACTGGGCCTTCTCCCTTTCAGCCCGCTCGATGCGGAGCTGGTGCTTGACCCTGCGGAAACGGAGCGCGAAGGCGGTGAAGGCGACAAGCAGGAAGGCATAGGCGAGGTATGCCCAGATGGTCGCATACCAGGCTCTCAATATCCTGATTTTCAAGACTCCTGTCTCGGAGTCGGGTTCGCCGGCGGGGTTGAGATGACAGACCTCGAAAGAATATCTCCCCGGCGGGACATTGAGAAAGACTGCCCTCGTGTCGGCCTGGGCGGTCTGCCATTCGTCGTGGAATCCGGCGAGACGGTAGGCGAAACGCCCCGCCGGGGCGGGGAACTTCATCGGAGAGAAGGTGAGCGCGAATGAGTTCTGCCCGCGTGCGAGCACAATCTTCTTCGTGAGCGCTATGTCTTCGCTCAGGATTATGCGTCCGGAATATTCCCTGCCGGGTACAACGAGGACGTTGTCGAGATGGAGCGAGGTTATGAGCACCCTCCCGGGGCTGTCGTCAAGAGGTTCGGAGGACTTCGGGACGGAGTAGAAGCCGTTGACCGAACCGGCATAGACATTCTCTGAATCCGCCGCGAGACAGAAGACCGGAGTCTCGAACTTGCGGACGAGCCGCCACCTGCCTCCGGAGATTCCGCATCGCCAGATTTCGCCGTCGTCGCAGAGCCACAGGCAGCCGTCGGAATGCCCTTGTGCGTATTCGCCGCCGGAAGCGCCGCCCCCATCGCCGGCTTCAGAATAAATGAGCGACTGGGCGGAGACCGCACTGCCGCTGACAGGAATGAGTTTCAGAATGCCCTCTCCGCTGTCTCCCGATGTCTTCCCGATGGCAGCGCCGTCGGTTTCCTCTTTAAGTGTATTCGGTTCTTCATCAAGAAGATAGACCCCCGCTTCCGTGCCAATCCAGAGGTGCCTCCCGTCCGAGGCGAGAGAAAGCGTGCGCTTGCCCTCCGGC
>CAVEDD010000155.1:0-4703 GCA_963614515.1 Treponemataceae bacterium
GACGACACCGTGCCGGAGGAGAGGACCGACGGAGACGCCGCCCTGAAAATGGCGGAGAAACTCGGACTCGGCTGGAATCTCGGCAATCAGATGGACTCCCACAATAATGGTGTCGCGGAAGAAACGGCGTGGGGCAATGCGAAGGCCACTCAGGCCACTTTCGACGGCCTGAAGGCGAAGGGCTTCACCTCCGTGAGGATTCCTGTCACCTGGATGGGGCACATAGGTGAGGCTCCGGACTATGAGGTGGAGACGGCGTGGATGGACCGGGTCGCGGAACTCGTGGGCTATGCCGAGGCGGCGGGACTCAATGTCATAATAAATGTCCATCACGACGGGGCGGACAGCGCCTGGTGGCTCAATCTCAAGAAAGCCGCATCTTCGTCCGCTGACTATGTGAACATAACCAGGAAATTCAAGGCTCTGTGGCGGCAGATCGCCCTCCGCTTCGCCGACAAGGGGGATTTTCTGATTTTCGAACCCTTCAACGAACTGCACGACGGCGGATGGGGCTGGGGAGACAACCTCAGGGACGGCGGAGCGCAGTATGCCGTCATCAACAAGTGGGTTCAGGCGTTCGTGGACGTGGTGCGGGAGACAGGGGGCTGCAACGCCACGCGCTGGCTCGGCATTCCGGGCTACTGCGCCAACCCGGATCTGACTATGGCTCATCTCACGCTTCCGGAAGACAGCGCGGAAGGCCGCCTTATGGTCGCGGTGCACTGCTACGACCCTTACGATTACACTCTCGAATGCAAATATGACGAATGGGGGCATACGGCGGTGAACAACCCCTGCCCGGCGGCGGAGACCGAACTGCTCGATGTGCTGGAGCGTCTGAAGGAGAAATATGTGGACAAGGGGATTCCGGTCTACATCGGAGAGTCCGGCTGTGCCAACCGTCAGACTCAGCGGCAGAAAGAGTTCCGGAGATACTATCTCGAATATTTCTGCAAGGCGTCCCGTGACTGCGGAATCGCCCCGTTCTTCTGGGACAACGGTTACGATGGATCCGGACGGGAGTCGAGCGCGGTGATAAACCATTCCACGGGGGAATACCTCGCGGACGGGGAGATGGTGACGGAGGCGATGGTCCGGGCCGTGTCCGATGATTCGGAGTCCTACACCCTCGCTTCGGTCTATGATTCAGCGCCATAGACCGCCGTCTGCGACACGGTGCGGCCGGCAGCCGGACGGAATGTCATTTTGAAGAATGTTTTGAAAATAATGATATCATGAGAATGAGACAATACATTGACGCGATGCTCACGGCGGGCGTTCTCCTCGCGGCGACAGGCTGCGGAACAAAGCAGGAGAGAACTTCGGACGGACTGCGGGACAGGCTTCAGCAGGCTGTATGCGAGGGAGGATTCTTCTATGCCCATCAGGATGACCCCGTCTATGGCCACTCCTGGAAAGTGACCGAACCTGAGACCGACCCTCTCGAAAGAAGCGATGTCCGGGCTGTCTGCGGATTGAAGCCCGCGATGGTCGGCTTCGACCTCGGCGGCATAGAACTCGGGGATGCGGCGAACCTCGACGGCGTGGATTTCAACCTGATGCTCCGGGCGGCGGTGAAACACTGGACAGAGGGGGGAATCGTGACTTTCTCCTGGCATGCGCGGAATCCTCTGACCGGCGGAGACTCGTGGGACATTTCGAGCCGCGACGCCGTTGCGTCCGTGCTTGAGGGCGGGGAGAACCACGGGAAGTTCATGGAATGGCTCGGCAGAGCCGCGGACTTCATCGACTCGCTTCGTGACGGCGACGGCAACCGGATTCCGGCAATCTTCCGTCCGTGGCACGAGAACATAGGCAGCTGGTTCTGGTGGGGCGGCAATCTCTGCACACCGGAACAGTACAAGGCGCTGTTCGCGCTGACGCACGATTATTTTGAAAAGGAGCGGGGGCTCGACAATCTCCTCTGGGCATATTCCCCGAACTCCGAGATAGACAGCACGCAGTATTTCAGCCGCTACCCGGGCGATGAACTCGTTGACATACTCGGAGTTGACCACTATGAATTCATTTCTCCGGACCCGGCGTCCGAAAATGCGATGGCCGAGGCCGACGCGCACTTTGTCGGGGTGCTTTCGGGGGACTTGGAATATATGAAGAGTTTCGCTGCGGAACACGGAAAGCTTGTCGCCGTCTCGGAAACGGGTTTCGAAGGAATACCGAATCCGCGCTGGTGGACGGACGTGCTTCTGAAGGCCGTCGAGGGGCAGCCTGTGTGCTATGTGCTGACCTGGAGGAACGCCTGGGACAAGCCGGGACATTTCTACGCCCCGTTCGAGGGGTCGGCTGATGCGGAGGATTTCCGCAGTTTCTGCGCCGATGACAGAACCATATTCCTGGAACAGGAATGAACCGCGACAAGTCGGGACAGAGAATTTAATGAAACGATAACAATTTGCAGTTATGGACTTTAAGGAGAGACTTGATTGGCTGAAAGAAAATCACGAAAGACTTCTTGCGAGGGAGAACAAACCCGTGTATGTGAACGGAGTCTATGAAAGATATGAGAATCCCGTGCTGACGGGGGACCACGCGCCTCTGTCCTGGAGGTATGACCTGAATCCGAAGACCAATCCCAAGCTTGAGGAGCGCTTCGGCATACACGCCGCGTTCAATGCGGGGGCAATCAGATGGAACGGGAAATATGTGCTCGTGGCAAGGGTCGAGGGGGCGGACAGGAAGTCGTTCTTCGCCGTCGCCGAAAGCCCGGACGGGGTGGACAATTTCCGTTTCTGGGACCGTCCGGTGACTATGCCTGAATACGGAGAACCCGCCGTGAACATTTATGACATGCGTCTCACTCTCCACGAGGACGGATGGATTTACGGTATATTCTGCGTCGAAAGGAAAGACCCTCACGCTCCCGACGGAGACCTGTCATCCGCAGTGGCCTGCGCCGGAATCGCCCGTACGAAGAACCTTGTGGACTGGGAAAGGCTTCCGGACTTGAAGTCAGGCTCGCAGCAGCGCAACGTGGTGCTCCATCCGGAGTTCGTGGACGGGAAATACGCCCTCTACACGCGCCCTCAGGACGGATTCATAGACGCCGGCAGGGGCGGGGGAATCGGCTGGACTCTGATTCCGGACATCTGCCGTGCCGAGGCCGTGGAGGAGAAGATAATCAGTTTCCGGCACTACCACACCATAATGGAGCTGAAGAACGGCGAGGGCCCCGCCCCGATCAGGACTCCGCAGGGCTGGCTTCATCTCGCGCACGGAGTGAGGGGCTGCGCTTCCGGACTCAGATATGTCCTCTATATGTATATGACTTCGCTTGAAGACCCGACGAAGGTGATTGCCGAGCCGGCGGGATTCTTCATGGCTCCGGAGGGGGATGAATTTGTCGGGGACGTGATGAACGTGCTGTTCTGCAACGGCTGGATTGCCGATGACGACGGCCGCGTATTCATCTACTACGCATCCTGCGACACCCGCACCCACGTGGCGACAAGCACGGTGGACCGGCTGGTCGACTACTGTCTCCACACCGCTCCGGACGGTCTCCGCACCGGAAAGTCAGTCGAGCGGCTCAATGAGCTGATTACCCGCAATGAAGAGTTTCTGGACGGGACGCGGATGTTCTGATTACACGGAAAGGAAACAAGAGCTGTCCTTTACCGGACTTCCTCGAGTCCGGTAAAGACTTCGGCCGAGGATGAAACTGCCGTGAACGACTCCGGAGGGATTGACAGGCTGACTGTTCCGTTTCGTGACGGGAGGGGCTATCAGAGGGCTTCTATTTTCCGGATGCTCAAGGTGGCAAGGTTGTTCCCCGATGAAAAGATAGTCTCAACACTGTCGAGACAATTGACGTGGTGCCACTTTATCGAGCTGTCCGCCATCCCCGAAACGAACAAACGCCTGTTCTATCAGCAGATGTCCATCGTTTTCTCTTGTTCGTCCCGCATCCCGTACCGGCTCTTGGCTTCCATCGGGTCGAGGTCAAGGCCGAGAGTCTTGCTTGCGAAGAAGGCAGAAAGGAGCTTGTAATTGATAGGCAATATTCTTGGAAAAATCTTACGTAACGCGCGGCACGGGGCCTCCGACCCGCCGGAGCATTCCCGGGTCGCTCGAAGATTGTTTGCAGGTAGAGATTAAAGGATGACCCACTCTCCGCCTTTGTCGGCTCCCTGGCGGGAAATCTTACCCTCTTTCCTTAATTTGTCAATGTGGTAATAGGCACCGTTATATGTCAATCCGCATTGCTCCGCAATCTCGGCGACAGTTATTTGAGGGTTGAGTTTGATTGCTTCCAGTATGAGGTCATGGGCTTTCTTCCCAGTTTCCTTTATAGTTTTCTTCCCAGTTTTCTTTACAGTATTTTTGTCTTTGTAAAGAACCGTTGTGAAGTAGCCCTCAGTGCGATACTCTGGTGCGGGCAGTCCGGCCTCCTCCATCAGGTCAGCCATCCTCGGAATGCCGGAGCCGACTTTCTCGACCAGATGCAGAAATGGAGCGATGCTCTGGACGAGGACAGAAGGACGGCAAGTGAAGCTCTGGTCTATATCAACAGACTCTACCATATAGAGAGCGAGGCAAAGGAGGCCGGAATCACCGGAGACGCCCTGAAAGAGAAGCGCCGGAAGGAATCCTATCCCGTCATCTGCCAGTTTGAGAGGTGGATGTATGGGACGGCGGGGAGGGTCTCTGAAAACAGCCGCATCGGCAAGGCCCTCAAGTACACC
>CAVEDD010000156.1:0-4702 GCA_963614515.1 Treponemataceae bacterium
CGGACTTCCACCGCTGCGAGACCACCGCCCACGCCTACATCGTGGAGCTGAAGTATCTCAAGACGGACGCAACCGAAGAGACTGCGCAGAAACAGTGGGACGAGGCCGTGAAGCAGATCCGCTGCTACGGCCGGGGAGACAAGGTCAAGGCTCTCTGCGGAAACGCCGCACTGCACCTGATCGTCGCCCAGATCAAGGGTTACGACCTGCACCGGCTGGAGGAAATCCTGTAAACAGAAGTTGCTATATAACCATTGAGCGCGGTATAGACATCGTTAATCACCGGATGAGTTCGCGGAGTTCGTCGAGGGTGATGGCGTGGCTGACTGAGGTACCTTCGAGGATGGCGTCGGCGAGGTTCTGCTTGGTCTTGTGGAGACGGAGAATCTTCTCCTCGATGGAGTTCTGCGCAATCAGGTGATATACGGTCACATTCTGCTGCTGTCCTATGCGGTAGGCGCGGTCGGTGGCCTGCTGTTCGATGGCCGGATTCCACCACGGGTCGAGATGTATCACATAGTTCGCCCCGGTCAGATTCAGCCCGAGTCCCCCAGCCTTGAGACTTATCAGGAAAACCGGCCTCTCCGCTCTCTGGAACGCGGTCACCATCTCCTGACGCTTCTTTATCGGGGTCGAACCCTGAAGGTAGAAATGAGGGATGCCGTCCTTCTCAAGGGCGGATGACACAAGGTCGAGGAAACCGGTGAACTGGCTGAACACAAGCACGCTGTTTCCTCCGGCGGTGATTTCGCCCACAAGCTCCCGCAACGCGCTCAGCTTGGTCGGAGTCTCCGCCCAGCCTGTCTTCACCAGCGGCATCGCACAGGCGGCCTCGCGAAGCTTCGTGATTGCTGCGAGCGCATTCATATTCACCTTTGTGTCCTGCTCAAGTTCATTCTTCGCCTCAAGACGCATACTCTCGTAGGCGACAGACTCCGCAGCGCTCATAGGCACGGCACGGTATATCTCCGTCTTCTCCGGAAGTTCCTCCACCACCTCGGATTTCGTCCTGCGCAGCATAAAAGGCTGGATTATCCTCTTGAGCTGGGCCTGACGGTCCTTGTCCTCCGCCTCCTCAATCGGTGCGATGAACTTCTGACGGAACGACTCGTAACTGCCCAGCAGCCCCGGATTCAGGAACTGGAAGAGATTCCACAGCTCCCCGAGATAGTTCTGGACCGGAGTTCCGGTGAGAATCACCCGCGAGCCGGCCTTGATAGCCATCGCCGCATCGGACATCTTCGTGCCCCGGTTCTTTATCGTGTGCGCCTCGTCAAGGCAGACTACATTCCATTCTCTCGAAGTCAGAGCCTCCTTCTCGCGCACGAGCAGCCCGTAGGTCGTCAGCACGACATCATATTCCCCCACTCCGGAGAGCGCGTCAAGCCTGTCGTCCTGCTCGTTCAGGATGACCGCGTTGAGAGACGGCGCGAATCTCGCGAGCTCCCTGTTCCAGTTCATCAGCACCGATGCCGGAGCCACCACAAGAGACGGACCCTTCGCAGCCTTGTACAGCAGGAAGGCTATGGTCTGCACGGTCTTGCCAAGACCCATATCGTCTGCAAGGCAGGCTCCTGCTCCCCAGTGGTCGAGACAGGCCATCCAGCGGAAGCCTTCTTCCTGATAGTCACGCAGTTCAGCCTTGAGCGCGGACGGAATCTGCGGATTCAGCATCACCGCCTCGTCGATTCTCACGAGCCTGTCACGGTAGGCCTCGTCAGTGTTGACATCCAAGTTTGACTTGCGGACGATGTCGGCGAGAGCCCCGGTCTGGAAAAGTGAAACGCGCTCGCCTCCCCTTCCCGACTGGGTGATGGCTTCGAGACGCTTGAGGTATTTCGCGAGGGAATCCGAGAGGGAAAGATAGTCGCTCTCCCCAAGACGCAGGTAACCGCCGCCATAACCTCCGGAGCCGAGAGCCGCCATAATCTGTTCCAAGCTGAGGGACTGACCGTCAGGCAGCTGCACATCGCCCTCGATTTCAAACCACTGCTCCTTGGAGCGCAGGTTTATCTTGATGCTCTGCGCGATGAGTTTTCCGAGGACATTGAGGCTGCGCCCCTCCGGCCATTCCAGCACACATATGTCCTGCAAACCTCGGCAGGCGTCGACCACAGGCAGCATATCCTCCGGAGCGAGGTTGTACATCCCCTCGTCGGACTCGAAAGCGTCAAGCCCCGTCCCGGCAAGGAAAGTCTTCAGCGCCGCACGCTCGGCACGGAGGTCGCGTTTGACCTGACACCGTCCGGAATCGTCCGAATCATAGTAGACCGCATCCCCTTCGCCAGGGAAGAAAGTGAGTTTTCCGTTTTCCAGCGGACGGGAGTAGAGAAGCGCGTTGAACATTCCGGATTTCGGGATTATGCGGAGATAGAGCATCGCGTTCCCCTGCTTTTCCTCCAGCGACGAGCCGTTCTCCAGAAGAGGAGAATGAATCTCTATGATGCGGGAAAGCTTGCCGATGAAGTCCTTCAGTGCGGCCGTGGACTCTTCCGGGAATTTGACGCCCACCTCCTTCAGTCTCAGCAGCAGCTGCGCCTGTATCTTGTTCAGACGGATGACGGCGTAGTGGAGTTTGTCGCGGCGGACCACATTTTCAAGGTTACATTCCCGCTGGTATCGCGACAAGGGCACGTTGGTCGAAAATTCGTAACCCCCTTTCTTGAGTTTCACATCTATGTAGGGGAGTTCCTCGCCGATTTCAATCTTTGCCGCGGGGATATATGATTCACGATAGACCCTGTCACAACCGACAAGAGCCGGGAATAGGGCTCCGACTGATATGTCGGAGTACCTGTCATTGGCTATGCGGGTCTGAACCTTGAGGTCGGAATCGTCGCTTATGTCGTTGTACATCCCGGCACAGAAAGAACTGACTGACACCCGCTTGCCCTGTCCCCAGCTGCCGTTCCTGAGACGATTCTGCTCCCGGATTTCAAGTCTTTCGTCATTAATGACAAGATACAGAATCCGCCTGTCCTTCCCGGCCGTCCCAGAGGCGGAAGACTGCGCGGAACCGCCATTGTCCAGGAGACCGGACAGCTTTTCCAGAGCGATTTCCCAAGGCTGCTTCGCCCTAAGGCGGGAAAGCAGCGACGGCCCGCCGTAGAGTTTCTCAAGACCGGCCTTTTCCTCACCTGTGCAGTCCCCCGTTTCGTGGCGGACAATCGCAAGTTTCGACATCGGCGGCTGGAAGAAAACGCGGAAATTGCGGCTTCGGGCAATCCCGGCTGCAAGCGCACGGGCCGTCAGGTCGTCATTTGAAGCGGCATCCGCGATTTTCTGCTCCGCGATGCGCTCTGAAACCCCGTCGGAGAGTGAGGCAAGCAGAAATGCGGCCGGTTGAATATATGGCAATTCCCGGTTCTGCTGACATTTCTTCAGATATTGGTCGAGTTTCTTCCGGCTCTTCACATCGTCCGAGAGAAGGTAGGAGACAATAAGGAAATATGTCAGAAGAGATGACGAGAATACATTCTTCATTCCGGAAGTCTTGTTATGGACTTTGAGCGCCTTGTCCATCAGCTCGGCGGCCTTTCCGTAATCCCCGGCATAGAGTGCGGAGATTGCGGCAACCGCACCCGGCCATTCGCTGATCTGATCTGCGATGTCCGGAACGGGATTCGATTTCCCGCAGAAAAGGAAGCGTACGCCCTCGACCTCGGCAAGCAGCAATGCCTGCAATTTGTCTTTAAGATGTCTGCGGACAAAGTCCCCGAGAAGCTCCAGTTCTTCAGAGTTTATGCTGTTGTCCGCAATCAGATTTTCAAGTCTGTAGGATACCGCCAACGCGACATAGGCCTGAGGCAGGGCGCGGAACACGGGGTCGAACACGCTCAGACCGACTATTTCCGGGAACGATGCGGCCGCTGACTGATTCCACCGAAGATACTCTGACACCGATGACGTGACATCGTCACCCTCCGCAAGTTTCCAGACAATGTGAAGTCTTGACGAGTTCCCCGCAAGCCTCGCCCGTCTCCCCTTCTCTACGGTGTCCGGGAAATAGAGCAGCGCATTCAGAGCCGCAAGAAAGAAATATCTGTCTTTCAGTTTGTATGCTTGGGTCCAGAAGTACCGTGACCTTTCGATGAGTCCACACTTCAGCAATGCCTTGATGTCATCGTCCCTGTCCGAAGCTTTCAATCCGGGCATACCGCTCAGCAATTGCGACGGGCTGATCTCGCGGCCGTCGCTGGACGCAATCAGGGCAAGCATCCGATCCTGTCTTTCGGTGATGCCGAAGTCCTGTTTAGGGAATGACTGTCTCAACTTTTCGGCATAATCCGCCTTTGCCTGCTGTTCCGCTTTTGTCATAATCTGTCAGATTTTCGGGGATGATTTCAAGGACGCGAAGATAGGCAGAATTTCTGATTTTCCGGATTGTCAATCCGCGTAAATCGCTGGATCCGATGTTTGTTTAAACAAATGTTTTAAAAATTTGTTTAAACGGATTTTTTGTCTTTACTTTGCGGTCTTGTTTCATAAAACGGACGTAAGATACGTCATAATATCATAAACCGGACGAAATATGACAACTGGGGATATGGGAAAGACTACGGAAGAAAAAATTCTTGAGGCGGCGAAAGACGCATTCATCCGTGATGGATTCAACGGCGCGAGAATCAGGGATATAGCTGAAAACGCCGGGGTGAACCTCGCTCTGGTGAACTACCACTTCGGGAGCAAGCGGGAATTGTTC
>CAVEDD010000157.1:0-4656 GCA_963614515.1 Treponemataceae bacterium
ATTGACTTTCAGCGGCGTTCCATCGCCGGGAGTTACGGTTTCAACTCCGAGAGTGAAGTCCGTCAGCACCGCTTGCGGAGCCGCATCATCAGCGCAGAGCCGTTCGGGGCTGAAACTGACTATTCCGTTGTTGGATGCAAAGTATATGTCGCCGTCCGACGAGAGCAGAGCCGTGTGTCCCTCGACCACATCGTCCAGAAGTCCGTCCTTTTCGGAGAAGTACCTGAATGAGCCGCCGGGATATTCGAACGCGACTATGCCCTTTTCCGTCGCGGCCCACATCCGTCCCTCCCTGTCCTCAACCATCGAGAACGCTATCCTGTGACCCGACCCCTCACCGTCTCCGAAGCGGACGAAAGAGTCAGTATCCCTGTCGTAGCGGAGAAAACTCTCGCCGTAACTGCCCACCCATATCCCGCCGGATGAATCCTCATAGACATACATGAACTTGTCCACCGGGATGTGGCGGTTTCCTGTCCCGCCGAAGCCGTACCTCGCCTCTATCTTCCCGCTCCGAGGGCTGTAGCGGCAGACTCCGGCCGCATAGGTGGCCACCCAGAGGTCTCCGGAATACGACTCGGCGATACCCGTCACATACATCCCGTCAAAGGCCGGCACCGGCACGAACCTGTCGCGGCCTCTGTCGTAAATCATCATTCCGAGAGGGTAGCCGAGCAGAACCTCTCCAGAGGATGTCCTGAACAGACGGTGCGCATTGTCTCGGATGTCCCTGTTGTAGACCCTCACTTCCCCGGAACGGAGGTTCAGGCTGTAGACTCCGCCCCAGGCCCCCACCCACAGTCTGTCCGAGTCGCAGCAGATGGAGCGTATGTTCGACGGCAGCGCGAATCGGGAGCGCCTGAGTTCCCCGTTTTTCCCGTCCACATACATCAGCCCCTTGTTTTCGGATGCCACCCAGATCCGTCCGCTGTCGTCCTGGGCCATATCCATTATGAAACTCCCCGACAGGCTCTCCCCTCCGACCATATAATATTTCCGGAAATTTTTGGGATACTCCCTCGCGCAGTTAAGCCCGGAGGAAAGAGTCCCCGCCCAAAGTCCGTTTGAACGGTCGACAAAGACAGATGTGACGTTGTTCCCGGCAAGGGCGTATTTGTCATTCCCGTCGGAGAGCAGGCAACTGTGCTTCCCGTTTGACAGGTCGTACATACACAGCCCTCCGGTGGTGGCCACCCAGATTTTCCTGCCATCGCGGTCAAAGTGCATCCCCTTGGGCCGTCGGCCGGCCGTGTGGGGTATCAGCCTCCTGAGCGTCCCCCTGCGGAAGTCATATTCACAGAGCCCGTTTTTCCACGATGCGAGCAGCAGTTTCCCGTTCGCCCGGTCCATTGACATTATGTCATCCTGCCCGATCCAGCCTGCGATGTCCACCTTCTCCATCTTCGAAAGGCTGCGGTCGGAATGCCACAGGTCGGCGAAATAGAGCGAAAACCAGAACTCCCCGTTCCCGTCCGGAACAAAGGATCGGATGTTGACCGGAAGTGTCGTGCGTCCGTTCTCGCAGAACCAGTTTCTCAACTGTCCGGTCTTGGGATTGTAGGAGAAAAGTCCGAGTCCGTTGGCCGACATCCATACGATACCGCCATCGTCTATGCAGATGTGGGTCACCTTGCTGTTGAGGACCGTCCCCTTGTCACTCGTGCCGTCAAGCGGAATGAAGCGGTCGTGCAGATAGTCATAACAGGTCGCCCCCTTGTCGCTCCCTATCCACAGATTCCCCTCGCGGTCAGGGCAGAGCGCGGTTATGAAATCAGAACCTGTCCCGAGTTCCTCCCTGTGGAAATTCTTGAAGCGGTTTCCGTCGTAACGGCTGAGTCCGTCCTCGGTCGCGAACCACATGAAGCCGTTGCTGTCCTGCGCTATGGCGTGAACGGTGTTGAAAGCCAGACCGTCGCGAGTACCGACGTGCGAAAAATAATACCTGTCGGCCACAGCGGTCCCGGAGGCATTGAGGCAGATTGTGGTCAACAGGCAAAAAACGCCCGTCGACCACATCTGAAACATTTTCCTGAAATTGCGCATTATCTTTTGTCAGCTCCTGTCATCTTTCTTATGAAATCGACCTCCTCCTGACTGTAAGGCGTTCCGTCAAGCCTGAAAATGTCGTGGAACCAGACCTCAGGCTCAGGATCTCCGGCCTTGCTCGTCCATTGGAGGTGAAAGTTACACTTTCCGGCTGTAAGTCCGAAATTTATTGCTCCCACATTGTATTTCTTCAGCACAGGCATACATTCCTTGAATGTGGATTTCGGTCTGCCCATATATTCTGTGCAGATGAGCGGACGGTTGTAGGGAAGCAGAAGCTTTATGAATTTTTCGAGATAGACGGCATCCTTGTAGCAGTGGAAGGAGATGACATCGCTGTTCTCCCAGACCCAGGTCACGGTCGGCATCTGCGGAGTCTTGTCGCTCGGGATTTCCCACACCGGGGCCGTAAGCGGCTGAGACGGATTGATTTCGCGCGCCCAGCGGAAGGTCTCCTTCATCAGCGGGAGGGTGAGCTTTACGCCCCTCTGGGTGTTCTGCGGCTCATTGTAGAGACACCAGAGAAGGATTCTGGAGTCGTTGCGGTAAGTCTTGATTATGTCTTTTACCATCTTCTCAAGCTCTCCCCATCTGGAAGGGTCGTTCACCACTTCTGTCCCGGGAACCATGCACCACTGCGAGTTGTGCACGCCCTGGACACTCTCGGGCTGGGGCCCCAGCTGAGGATTCCTGCACTTGCCTCCGTTGGTCCAGAAAGTCACTATCGCCTTGATATTATGTTTTTCGATGATGTCAAGGAACTGTCCGAAACGTTCCTTGAAACCCTTCGGGTCGGCAGTATAGACAAGGTTGGAGAGGAAAACGCGCACGGTGTTGAAACCCAGCCACTCTGCCCGGCCCATTTCCTTTTCAATCGTTGCCGGGTCGAAAGTCTCGGCCTGCCACATCTCAATCTGGTTGATGGCAGTGGCGCAGACATAATCACAGCCCACAATCCAGCCCTGTCGAGCCATCCAAGCATCGGCTTTTTCCTCGCTCCAGCGCTCCGCCGGTTTCTTGGCATAGAGGGCTGTAGTGAACGACAGGGCAAGAAGCGCTGCCACAAGAATTCTTTTCTTCATATCTGTTTTATTACTATATGTTTGGCATTGTACCATTTCGGGGTTGTATGCTCCCGCAACTGCCCCTGTCCGGTGTCGCGTCAATCGACGATTGAGAACGAAACGGCGGTAATCTTCGGCGCCGAACCGGTGCTCGCTCCGCCAGAAGCATCGGCATTGTCCCAGAAATAGAACGGCGCAGCATACTTCTTGCCCGCATCATAGAACGGATATTCCCTTGTCGCCACTGAGGTCATGGTATCTGCCTGAATCGCTCCGTCAGCGCATTCTATGCGGATTTTCAGGTAGCCGCTCTTGATTGCATTCCCGAATGTCATCACCTCGGTGATTGTCTTCGTGCCCCTGACGAGGGAGAATGTGCATTCCATCGAAGTCTTCCCGTCATAGCAGGTTTCGTCATGGAGGTTGCAAGTCTTCCACTCTTCACCGTCAAGATACTTGATGTACCAGAAAACCGGTTCCTGACGCCCGTAGAACGGAGCATTGAATTCGATTTTCGTCCCGGCGGCGAAGTTCTTCACGGGTATTACGAATTCGAAGCAGTCTCCGGTCCACACGCCCTTCACTCCAAGAGTTGATATGTTCCCGCTGTTGACAATCTCGAAGAACTGCTTGTATCCGTCCGGTTGCTGCGGATCGCTCACTTGATGCCACTGGCAATACGCCTGCGGCTGAGAGATGCAGGACCAATACCCTTCAGTTTTCCATCTCGGCTGCAGAGCCTCCGTGACATTCTGCTTTCCGTCGACCTTGCTTATAGGGAACTGAACCGGGAAGGTCACAGGTTCGATGCCGTCGCCGGATGCAGAAACGGTTATGTCAGTAACCGTGCCTGCCTCGATGGTCTTGCCCTCATCGCTTTCCTGGGCAAGGAAGAGCGTTTCGGATGATTTTCCGTCCACATCGGTAAACTTGAGATTGAAGCCCCCTTTCGGAACTGTGAACGGTAGCACTGCAATCTCCACACCGGTCTTCGCCGCTTCGAGTTTCAGCCCTCCTTCCGGAAAATTCACCGTCAATGTGCTTGACTGTCCGGACGATACGGGAGTAAACTCTCCGCTTTCGAGATTGAGGCTTCCCCCGCCAGCAAGAATAACGGATGTTGTTTCATCGGCCGGGGATATTTCAAGAGACTTCAATGTGGCCGGAACATTTTCCTCGACTATGTCTGTCGGGACGAGAAGATTGAGCACGGCTGCGGGAGTCTGAAGTTCAAACTCGATGTCAGGAATCACCGTCGTAACCTTTTTCGCCGCCCACAAGCTGATGTAGGATTCCACTCCTGCGGAATATTCCTGCACGGAAGGCACATTCACCGCAATCGTCTCCCCAATCGCCTCCACTGCGGGTGAGACTGCGAAGAAACGGAAATTATGGTCATCGGAGCGGGCGACAATCGCTTCAGTCTCGGACTCTTTCACAAGAGCAGCCTGCGTGCCGGCCGCCGCCACACGATAGCGGGTGACGGCTCCTGTCCCCATATTGACATTTTCTTCTCCTCCCCTGGTACATAATCCGCAAACCGCGA
>CAVEDD010000158.1:0-4625 GCA_963614515.1 Treponemataceae bacterium
CCGCTTTTATATGTCTTTTACCTGTCTTTTACCCTTATCTCAAACATCCGGGGCCAAAGCTTCCCGGTCAGATAAATCCTCCCGTCGGCCGGATTATAGGCGATGCCGTTGAGCACATCGGTCTCCGGAGTCCTCAAATCTTCGCGGAGCAGTCCGCCGCAGTCGATGATTTTCTCGACGGCTCCGTTTTCCGGGTTTATGACCACGATTTCATCGCTAAGATAGACATTCGCCCATATTTTTCCGTCTATCCATTCCAGTTCATTCAGCATCCCCACAGCTTTACGCCCGTTCTTCACGACGATGCGCCTCCGGACGGAGAAATTCTTGTCAAGGAAATATATGTTCGAACTTCCGTCGCTCATAATCAGCGACTTGCCGTCTGTCGTAAGCCCCCAGCCTTCGCGAGGATTGACGATGCTCCGCTCGAATCTCAGACTTCCGGCATCATAGACAAGGACGACATAGTTCCGCCAGGTCAGATAATAGAGCTTTCCGTCGAAGATTACGGAGCCTTCGCCGAAATATTTGCGGTCGAGACTGATTCCGCAGCTGCGCTCCCCCGTCGGGATGTCCACTTCACAGAAAAAGGAACGCCCATACTGACCGGTGCTCTCGCAGAGTTTCCCGTCGTGGAAAAACAGTCCCTGAGTGTAGGATTCAGTGGAGTGGGGATATTCGTTCACGACTTCGACGGTGCAGCGCACGGCCTCGCCCGCAGGAGCGGACTTTTTCTGCCTGTCTCTGCAGCCCGTGCCGAGAAGCAGCGGAAGAACGAGAAGAATCAGTTTGAACATTTTCATTTCTGCTTGGCGAGTATTTCTGCCTGACAATCATTTCCGCATGGCGATTATTTCTGCCTGACGCCTGTCTTGGACTCTTTTGGATCCGCGGTCTTGTGAAGCCCGGCATTCTCCATCGCGGCCTTCACGAAAGCCACGAATATCGGCTGAGGGTTCTCCGGGGTGCTCTTGTATTCCGGATGGAACTGCACTCCGATGAAGAACGGATGGGAGGGCAGTTCGACGATTTCGACAAGATGGGTGTCCGGATTGCGCCCCGTCGCGATGAGACCGGCTTTCTCGAAGAGTCCGAGGAAGTCGCTGTTGAGTTCGTAGCGGTGGCGGTGACGCTCGGAAATTCTGGTGGAGCCGTATATCTTCTCAGCAAGCGAACCAGGCTTGATTTCGCAGTCGTATGCACCCAGACGCATAGTCCCTCCCTTCGAGGTTGTGCTCTTCTGGTCTTCCATAAGGTTGATGACAGGGAAAGTCGTGGCCGGATTGACCTCAGTGGAGCAGGCTCCGTCCATCCCGAGCACGTTGCGGGCGAATTCCACGACGCACATCTGCATCCCGAGACAGATTCCGAAGAAAGGAACACCGTGCTCACGGGCATATTTTATCGCGGCAATCTTGCCCTCAAGCCCTCTTTCGCCGAATCCCGGAGCGACAAGGATGCCGTTCTTCTTCCCGAGCAGCTCCTCCGCATTGTCTTCGTTCAGGTTCTCGCTGTGGATGTACTGAACCTTCACCTTGCACTCGTTCGCGGCCGCCGCGTGCACGAACGCCTCAAGAATCGACTTGTAGGCATCCTGCAGATTATATTTTCCGACAAGCGCGATTTCCACCGTACGTTTCGGATTGTCGAGCCTGCGGATGAAGTCCTTCCATTTGTCGAGGTTGGGTTCCGGAGCCTCAATCGCGAAATGGTTGAGCACCAGCTTGTCAAGCCCCTCTTCCTGCATCTTGAGCGGCACCTTGTAGATGGAGTCGGCATCAATGGACTGGATGACGTGACCCGGCTTCACGTTGCAGAATAGCGCGACTTTCTTGCGGAGTTCCGGAGAGAGGTCGTACTCGGTGCGGCAGACGATGATGTCCGGCTGCACGCCGCTCTGCTGGAGCATCTGCACGCTGTGCTGGGTCGGCTTGGTCTTGAGTTCCTTGGCGGCCCTGAGATAAGGCACGAGGGTCAGATGTATCGTAACGCAGTCCTCCTCAGGGAGTTCCCACTGGAGCTGGCGCACGGCCTCGACAAAAGGATGAGACTCCATGTCTCCGACCGTTCCGCCGATTTCGGTGATGATTACGTCGTAGTCGCGGGTCTTCGCGAGCAGCATCATCCTGCGCTTGATTTCGTCCGTGATGTGAGGGACAATCTGCACTGTCTTGCCCAGATACGCGCCCTCGCGTTCCTTGCTTATCACGGTGTTGTAAATCTTGCCCGTGGTGACATTGTTCGCCTTGGAGGTATAGACTCCGAGAAAGCGCTCGTAGTGCCCGAGGTCGAGGTCTGTCTCCGCGCCGTCCTCAGTGACATAGCACTCGCCGTGCTCGTAAGGGTTGAGCGTGCCCGGGTCGATGTTGATGTAGGGGTCGAATTTCTGGATTGTGACCTTCAGACCCCGTGCCTGAAGAAGTTTTGCGAGAGATGCGGAAATGATCCCCTTTCCGAGTGAGGATGCGACACCACCTGTGACGAAGACGTACTTTGTGTTCATTGGAAACCGTTTTGGAAAAAGAGTTTCTCTTCCCCTTAGAAAAAGAGCCTCTCTTCCCCTGTATAAAATAAAAAATCCTGTCGGCGGTCTTCTGCCGACAGGGCTGCAAATTTACGACTTTTTCCGTTCACGCCAAATATTTTCGATGCATATCATCGATGTCATTCGGAAACGGTAGGTAAAATTACCTATTCCGAATAAAGTTTGAGTTCCATACTTTTGTCCTCACGAAAGGTTCGCATCACAAGCGCCTGCAACAGGCAAGACGGCGAATGACACAAACAAACAACCAAACATATACAACTATGAAACATCTGCTCAAGACTTCTGTCATCATCTGCGCGGCCCTTGCGATAGCCGCAGGATGCAAAAAGAACAAGGACATTGAGAATCCCGAAAATCCGTCGGAGGGAAACGCCGCCGTGGAAAGCGTCTCCGTCGAGACGGCCATAACTCTGGATGAGGGGGCCACAAAGCAGCTCACGGCGACTGTCCTTCCGGAAAACGCAGCCGACAAGAGCGTGAAATGGAAATCCGACAACGAGGAGGTGGCTTCCGTCGATGAGGACGGGCTTGTCACCGCCGTGAAATGGGGAGAGGCGGACATCACCGTCACCACCGTGGACGGAGGCAAGAGAGCCAAATGTACCGTCACGGTCAAAAAGGTCAAGAAGGAAGCAACTGACGACACCGACATCAGCTCCCGTTTCGACAAGAATTTCGCGCTGCTTCTCAAATCAAGGGGCATCGTGAAAGACGAGAACAGCATCAAGTATTCCGAGGTGAAAGATGTCACGAAACTTGAGGACGGCCCGAGCGCGAGCATCTACGATAATGGGGTCAAGTCGCTGGACGGCATAGAGTATTTCACCGCGCTTGAGACCATCGATTGGAACAATTTTACGGAACTTTCCTCAATCGACCTTTCCTGGAATGTGAACCTCAAGAAACTCCGGCTGGGCGCCGGTAAATTCACTTCGCTGGACCTCTCGAAAAACGTGAATCTCGAGGAGCTCGAGCTGAGGGCCGGTGAATTAACTTCGCTGGACCTCTCGAAAAACGTTAATCTCAAGATTCTCAGATTTTACAACAGTGCCGGAGCCGTGAATTCGCTCGACCTTACATCCTGTACAAAACTCACCAGAGTCGCGATAGAGAGGAATGTGCTTGAAGACTTAAGAATCGGAGAATGTCCCGATCTGAAGATGCTTGCTCTCACAGGCAACCGCCTCGCTTCCCTTGATTTGAGCGGATGCCCGGCTCTCCGGTGGGTCTCTCTCTCCGAAAATAAACTCACAAGTCTGACATTCGCCGGGAATTGCGAGAACCTTTATTTTCTGAACTGCTCCTCCAATAAACTGACTACGCTGGATGTTTCCGGCTGCAAAAAACTTGAACAGCTCAGCTGCAGTAACAACCTGATGACAGAAATCAGTGTTTACGACATCACGACAATACAGGCCTACCTGTCAGGCAATCCGGGCAAAGACGGCAGGTTCACGGTTTACAACTCAATATATACCTGGCCTGACTACGAAAGCTGGCTCTATGACGACACTGACGCGAATTCCACAGTCGTGTGCGACCTTTACTGCGAAGCCGCCCCTCAGCTCAAGACACAGCCTTCGGATGCCAAACTGGTGAAAGGTCAGACCTGCGTTTTCAGCATCACCCTCAAGGGACCGGCATCCGGGTTGAAGTTCGGATGGCGTTATGTGTCACCGGAGGGAATAACCTATATAGTCGAAGACAACGAGGAGGAGGGCGAGTTTAAAGTCAGCGGAGCCGAAACGAGTAAACTGTCCATCACCTTCTACCGCGACGATTACATCACTGAAATGAAAGACGATAAGCTGCTCTGCGTGGTTGCGGACACGAAGGGGCATGCGACCTACTCCAAGGCTGCCGGATTCATCACCGAATAATTCTGCGATTCCGGTCGCACGACACTGCCGGGAGGGTGGCTGAAAAGTCGAAGGACGGATCAGTCACCCTCATTGTTTTTGTGATAGATACTATCTTGTAGTTGCAGTCATAAAACAATCATTGCCGTCCGCTAAAAGTTAATCAGCCTGTATGTCGATTTGCCGCCGGCCGTCAATTTCTGGAACATCTACACGGC
>CAVEDD010000159.1:0-4607 GCA_963614515.1 Treponemataceae bacterium
GCGGAATAACCATAAACAGGGACTACAAGCTCTGCGGAGAGAACTCGCTCTGCCTCGAGGTCACCGAACAGGCTGAGGAAATCGGAGCCGGCGACGGACAGATTTACCGCAACGGCAACAACGGTCAGCCTAAGGCGGAGTGGAACAAGACCTACACCGTGATTCTCCAGATGCTCTACGAAGGCGAGGAGGAGACCAAGAAGATTCCTGTCATCTGCGAGGGCGCGCTCGGAGCGCATTGGACTGTCAATGCAGATGGCGGCTATGATTTCACCGACTGGGTGACGGATATGGGCGTCGAACTCCAGAACGGCGTGCCGACTCTCGTTCAGGCTCAGTTCCTCGGCAACGGAGCGTGGGGCGGCTGCTTCAACTTCTACATCCGTCCGGCCGGAACCGGTGCGGGCTATAAGCTCTACATCGACGGCATCCAGATTGGTTACGATGACTGATTGGAACTTCTGAACGGCTGCAGCGGCTGGTCATCCCCATCAGACAATCACCTCAAAAGTGCAGATTTCTTATGAAACCGTCACTTTTGAGGTGATTTTGTCATATCTGAAAAAGACTCACTCCGCAGGGAGGTCGGAGAGATTGATTTCCAGCAGTTTCATCTTCCGCAGGACAGAGGGCCATTCGGTCTCCAGAAATTCGCGCCTGAGGCTTGAGAGAACCTTGCCGTGCGCGTCCGGGGTGACGAAATAGCCTATCCCGCGCCTGTTGTAGATGACCCCGTCGCTCGTGAGTTTTTCGTAGCTTCGCATCACCGTGTTGGGGTTCACCCCGATTTCGGCCCCATATTCCCGGACGGACGGAATCCTGTCCTCTCCATTCAGCGCTCCGGAGAGGATTTTCTCGCAGACCGCCTCCGCAATCTGGAGATATATCGATTTGTTCGCGTTGAATTCCATATTCATAGCCTTTTACAGAACAGTTGCTCAGTGTTTCACGGTCCGTACGCGGATGTATGCCCAGATGCTGAGGGCGGCGACGTTGACGATGGCCAGACCATATGTCCCCCCTTTGAAGACGCTCAGAATGTGTTCCGGGTCTTCGAAACTCTCGAACCAGCCGAAGATTCCTTCTCCGAGCTGCAGCGTCATCGGCGTGATGACAAGGCTCACCGCCATCGAGAACAGAATCATCGCGAGTATGGTCTTCCCGATTTTGTTCTTCTTGAAATAAAGCGCGCCGAGCAGAAAGACGAGCGTCCATCCGAGCAGGTTCAGAATCACTCCCCAGATGAGTTCACCGAAAGAGAAGAACTGGAACGTCTGCATATCGCCGTCGATGTTCCCGCTGCACAGCTCGTTGAAATCCTGTGCGCCGCTCGCTATGGCGCTTGTGAGCGTCTCCCCGCATTCAGGGTCGGCGAGGCAGAGAAGCCCGTCTGCGGCGAGGGCTATGGCGATGTAGGCGAGAGGGGCGAGGATTGCCGCGTTGATGAACATCGCAAGGAATTTCTCGAGGGAGGATGCCGGAATCAATGTGTAGAACCCGCCCCGGCGCTTGTCAGTGAAGAAACCGTAGGCCTTCGACGGGAAGACGATGACGAGGATATAGAGCAGGACGAAGAAGGATATCCCCCTGCCTATGAGCCCGTAGGAGCTCCAGCTGCCGTCGGCGAGAAGGTGGATTGCGCCGCAGAAAAGGTAGGCTATGAGTCCGGACAGCGCGGTCAGCAGGACAGTGAGCCAGGTGTTGTTGAATGTGTTGCGGAGGTCGCTGACATAGTACTTGCCGAACCTCCTGAAATTGAATATATCGTTCATAGTCATATGCTTTTATTTATTGAAAACCGCCTTGAACCAGTCCTTGTTCCTGTGGACGGCGTTGAACAGGGCTTCAATGTTGACCTTGCTTTCGCGGCCGTCGGGGTTGGGGATGACCTGGATGCATCCGCCCGGGATGAACTCGCTGTAGAGCGCGTCCGGATTGACCTCCGTTCCGTAGTCGAAGAACAGCTTCGAGGAAATCTCTGCGAGACCGGCGTCGAGCAGGACATCCTGACGGTCGAGGATTATGACCGGGTCTATGACATTCTCGAGGTCCTTGACCTGATGCGTGGAAATCACGACGGTGGCCTCCTCGGAGGTGTACTGCATCAGAGCCTTGCGGAACTGTGCCTTTGACGGGATGTCAAGCCCGTTGGTCGGCTCGTCCATGAGGATGTAGCGGCTTCCGCTCGCGAGGGCGAAAGAAATGTGGGTCTTCTTGAGCTGTCCGGCCGACATCCTGTCCATCCTGTTCTCCATCGGCACTTCAAACAGCTCGGTCAGCGCGGAAAAGGCCTCAAGGGAGAACCCCTCCCAGAACTTGCCGTAGTTCAGTGCGAACTCCATCGGTTTCATCGCGTTCTCGGCCACCTCGTCGCTGAGGTAGTACACCTGCGTGAGCAGTCCCGGCTTCCTGTCATAAGGTCTGCAGCCGTCGATGTCGATTGTTCCCGTCTGCGGTTTCTTGAGTCCGCAGAGCAGGGTCAGCAGAGTGGTTTTCCCGACTCCGTTTTCTCCGAGCAGCCCGTAGATGTTCCCGGGCTTAAGCTCCATCGAGATGTTCTTCAGCACGGCGTTCGCGCCGTAGGAGAAGCTCAGATTGTTGATTGTAATCATCTTATTCCCAATATTTTATGGTTTTGCTTTGTCGTATGTCGTATGTCGTATGCTTCGGGCTTATCCGTTGTCTGGCATTCATCGTTTATCCGACATTGTGTATTAGTGTTGTAATACACTATAAATATACGGCTATATTTTCAATCTCCAAATTTTTCCGGCAAATTTTTGCGCACCTAAGTAATTACAGTTTAACGCCAAATTGTACAACTAACCCGGGAACGTATCTATAACCGGCAGAAAAATAATCGAATAAATCGCAAACTCACTCTTGTATATCCGAAATATGATTTATACATTTATATAATTAATATAAAGGATATGGCAAGACCCGCAAAAGCTGCATTGACTCTTCGATTGCGGCTCCGCCGACTTCGAGGAGTCTTATAGACCCCAGCCGTACTTTCTGTGGCTGCGCAGCAGACGCAGAGAGTGCGGATGACCGCTTTAACTGCAAGCGGCGCAGCCGTCTGCTTCTGAGCGCGAGGGTTTCGTGCGAAGGCGTGCAACAGGATGATTCTTCAACCCGCTCCGCATTATATTATAAGGTATAGGGAATCTACAGGCGACGAAGCAGTTCGTCGGCCGTGTATTCCGTCATCAGCGTGACGGCGAACCACTTCTTGCCGAGGTCCTTGATTGACGCGCCAAAGTGGTAGATGCTGTCGTCGATGATGAGGAACCGGTCGTGCGAGTTCTTGAAGACCTTCACCTCGATTGCCGGATATTGGGCGTTGTGCTTGTCGATATCGAGTTGAAACGCCTTGCTTATCTGCATCGTGTAGATCGTGGACGCAACGCCTTCTACTCGCTTGTCCAGCATCGTGAGGACGGTGTCATCGACGTAGTTGTCTATGAGGACGATGCGGGTCTTCGCTTCGCGAATGCGGTCGGAGACGAAGGCGTAAGCGTCATATGTCTGGCCGTTGAAGAAGATTCCTTGCTTGGTGGGTTCATCTTTTTCGAAACGTGAGAATAGAAGCTTGAACTTCTGATCATTCTCCAGAAGTTTTCTGTCCACCTGCTCAAGATGCTGGAGGATATGAACATTTGAAAGAAGATAGTGACGCATCGCCACGAATGCCTCCATTATCTTGATGCTCACCTGCACTGCCGTTTCGCTATGGAGTACAGAAGCAAGCATGGCGACACCTTGTTCGGTGAATGCGTACGGCAATGCTGAGGAATACTTAAGGCTTTCGAACCGGTCGCAATTTGCGACCAGTTCATCTTTCTCACTCTTGGACAACTGGAATCTGAAGGACTCGGGAAATCTCTCGATATTTCTTCGCACCTGCTCGTTAAGACGCTTTGTATCAACACCGTACAAAAGTGCAAGATCCCTGTCGACTATGACCTGTGTATCCCTTAATGAGATGATCCTATTCTCCACAACGAGATTGGCACCCCGAGTCGCAGGTACAGTTAACTGGTCGCAATTTGCGACCGGTTCGGAGGATTGTATTTGAGTCTTCTCAGCCATAAGCATCGGTTCTTTCTGCAAATGTATTCATTTTCAGCGGGCAGTTAAAGAGCGGAGATCAGATTTGAGGAAGATTTTTCAGGGCGGCAAGGACTAAGTTATAGTATGTCAAGCGATATCTTCTGAAGCAATGCATTATGATACTCGCAGATAACTCAGACAGGACCCAATACGCTATTTGCATTTATTAGCCTAAAATAGATGATTAATATAAATATTTTGCTACATTTGCACTTGACTCCGCGAGGAGTCATTACATATTGCGAAAGTGTTTTTCGCCGTCCTTGGCAGTAAATCTGGACAATTTACAAAAAACCAAAACAAGGGACTGGTCGTAATAACACTCCGCTCGCCAAGTGATTCTGAGTCGGTGGTGCTCTAATGCTCATCGTGCTTCATATCAGGCGGGTGTGGAGTACGATTCTATCTTCTTGTTTTAACGTTTGTCCAGAACGTGCTGCCGGAATTTAGCGAAAACGGCTCCACGCCTTTGTTTTTGGACAACCCCAGCC
>CAVEDD010000160.1:0-4605 GCA_963614515.1 Treponemataceae bacterium
CGAGAATTCCGCTGAATCAGCTCCACGGCGCGCTCAAGCGAAGTGACCGGCCCGTCGCCGGGAGAAGTCGGACCCCAGCCCTCCGTGCTGACCTTGCCGTCAAGGAAGTCGAACCACGCGAAGATTTCCTTGTACCCGACAGTCTGGAGAGCCGGCCGGTCGCGGAACGGAATCAGGCTGCGGACCTCCTCCACGAGACCGGTGTCAATCATGTGCAGCACACGGGTGTCGATGCGGGAATAGAGCTCCTCTTTCGGCCGGATGAGACCGATTTTTTCAATCTTGAAATCGTGGCGGCGGTTGGGCGAGGTCTTGAACGACGAGAACTTGCGGCCGGTCATCAGGCAGACTTCAAGCGCCCGCACGACCCGCTGGCCGTTCGACAGGTCAATCACCTCGCAGCTTTCAGGGTCAAGCGCCCCCAGCTGCCGGGCCAGAGACTCAACACCTTCCTCCCGCAGACGCGCCGAAAGTTCAGCCCGCAGCGCAGGGTCGGCCGGGGGGAAGTCGTCCAGACCGTTCACGAAGGCGTCGATGTAGAACCCGGAGCCTCCGCACATAATCAGCTTCTCGTGCCCCTGCGCGAACAGTTCCTTCACAAGACGCTGGGCCTCGATTTCATAGCGTCCGGCGGTGTAGTCTTCTGTGACGGAATTGCTGTGTATAAAATAATGCTTCACGGCGGCAAGCTGTGAAGCATCCGGGACGGCCGTCCCTATGGTCATTTCCCTGAAAATCTGTCGGGAGTCGCAGGATATCACCGGAGAACCGCATCCCAGCGCCCGCTCAATCGCGAAATCAGTTTTCCCGACTCCGGTCGGCCCCAATATTATCTCAACTTTTTTCAATCAACTTTATCGTAATCTGTCGAAGTCCAACGCCGCAATCCGCCGCCTATTCGTCATCCCCCTCGTTCTCGTCATAGACGACATCCTCCTCGTCCTTGTCGTCCCCCTCATCGTCCTCCTCGTCATCGAAATCATCATCGTCCTCGTCGTCCCAGTTCCCCTCTTCCTTTCTGATGATGTTGCGTTTCTTGTCCTCCGGCAGGTCCTCATAGGCCACATATCCGTTCTCGAACTCAATCGGATTCGGGCCCTTGGTCTCGACGAGAACCGGATAGACCACCCCCGGGCGCGCCTCGACTTCGCCTTCGAAATTCACGAGCACGCTCTTTTTGTTGGTCGTGTCGTAGAAATAGACGAAATTGTCCTCGCCTCTCTTGTGGCAGTCTCCGAGCGTCACCTCGTCAATCGTCCCTTTGCCCATATTCTGCACGCTGTAGCGGGCGACTGCGCTTCCGTCCGGATTCACCGCCTTAAAAAGCACGACCTGATCCATAGGGAAATCCATATCCGCATGCATCCTCTTGTGGAAAGAGTAGAGCGAACTTGTCGCCTTCAGTTCATAAACTCTCGCAAAACCCTTCAGCCAGGGCAGGGAAACTCTGTATTTCAATATCATACGACAAAAATGATTATGCGGGAAATTGTGATATCCCGAAAATGCCTCCAAAGATACAAAATGAAACACTATGCACACAAAAATTTTGCAAAAACCGGCCAAAACGGGCTTTGTGCGCCCGCGATTTTGATAACGCTGAAAATATGCCTATTTTTGGGAATGCCGTCACGGAGGAAATCACCGGAGCAAAATCAATCGGCAGAGATTTGTTAGGGATTCCAGAGGACAGATTCCTTATTATGGTATGGCTGAAATAAAAGACAGGTACAACAGCATCGCAGAGGTGTCGGAAGGGCTTTTTAGGGACAACGGAAGCCGCTTTCTCGCGTTCGCATACCCAGTCGGAACCGAGGCTCAGATCAAGGAAATCGTCTCTTCGCTGAAAAAGGAATATCACGATGCGCGTCACCACTGCTACGCCTATCGTCTTGGTTACAAGGGAGATGTGTTCCGCGCCAACGACGATGGGGAGCCTTCAGGTTCGGCCGGGCGGCAGATTCTCGGGCAGATTGATTCCCGTGGACTCAGCGATGTGCTCGTCGTGGTGGTGCGTTATTTCGGAGGCATAAAACTGGGGATACCCGGGCTTATCCGTGCCTACAGGACATCCACGGACGACGCCCTGTCGCGGGCCGTCGTCATCGAAAAGACCGCGGCGGTTGACTTTCGTCTGGAATTCGGGTATATGTCGATGAACGCCGTGATGAAGGTGCTGAAGGATATGAAGATGGAGGCCCGTGACCAGCAGTTCGACACCAGCTGTTCTCTGACGGTCGCCGTGCGTCTTTCGGCCGAAGAGGACTTCCTTTCGCGGGTTGCGGACATCGAAGGATGCACTGTGCTGAAAGCATAGGCCGCGAGGGGCGGGATATCGGGGAGACAAAAATATAATGTTTATATTTGCGAAACGATACGCGGCCGGAAGCGTTTATCCGTTCCGGTTAATCGTATGAAACATAAATGGATATGAAGACTGTTCATAATTTCAACGCGGGACCCTGCGTCCTGCCTGAGCCGGCGGTGAAGGCTGCGGCGGAGGCTCTTGAAGATTTTTCCGGAACCGGGATGTCGGTAATCGAAATCTCACACAGGTCGAAGCCATGGGAGGCCGTGATGGACGAGTGCCGGTCGCTGTGGAAGGAACTTCTGAACATCCCGGACACGCACGAAGTGGTCTTTTTCGGCGGCGGGGCGAGTATGGGATTTCTCTATGCCGTGATGAATTTCCTTGAAAGAAAAGCCGGCTACCTCGAGACCGGCGTGTGGGCGAAGAAAGCCTTCAAGGAAGCGAAAGGATTCGCCGAATCCAAGGGAGCGGAGGCCGTGCTCGTGGCCTCATCGGCCGACAGGACATATTCCTACATCCCGAAAGGCTATGAGATTCCGACCGATCTGGACTATTTCCACATAACCACGAACAACACAATCTACGGGACGGAGATTTCCCGTGACATCGACTGCCCGGTTCCGCTGATTGCGGATATGTCTTCCGACATCATGTCCCGTCCGGTGGATGTCTCGAAATATGCGCTGATTTACGGCGGTGCGCAGAAAAATGTCGGGACAGCCGGAGTCACTTTCGCCATCGTCCGCAAGGATGCGCTCGGCAAGGTCTCCCACTACATCCCCACGATGCTGAACTATCAAACTCTGATTGACGGGAAATCAATGTTCAACACACCTCCGGTGTTCCCGATTTTCGTGATGAATGAGACCCTCAAGTGGATAAAGGCACAGGGCGGAGTCGGGGCGATGCATGAAATCAACCTCAGGAAGGCGGAGATGCTCTACAGCGAGATTGACCGCAACTCCCTCTTTGTCGGGACGGCAGCCACGGAGGACAGGTCCATAATGAATGTCTGCTTCGTGATGGCTCCGGGATTCGAGCATCTTCAGGACGATTTTCTCGCATTCGCCACTGAACGCGGGATGGTCGGCATCAAGGGACACCGTTCCGTGGGCGGATTCCGTGCTTCGATTTACAACGCCTGTCCGGTGGAGTCGGTTGAGGCGCTCGTGCAGGCGATGAGGGATTTTGAGACGCAGGTGCTTGAAGAGAAGGCCTGAACAGACCGTGAAGTGAGGCCGGGGACATTCGGTGTCCGGCCGTGAGATTCAAAAAGAAAATACGGCTATGAAAATACTGATTGCGACACAGAAGCCGTTCGCGAAAGCGGCGGTTGACGGGATAAGGGAGATTGTCGAGGCTCAGGGGCACACTCTGGCTCTTCTTGAAAAATATGATGGACAGGGCGGACTTGTCTCGGCGGTGGCTGATGCCGACGCGCTGATTGTCCGTTCTGACAAGGTGACGGCGGAAGTCCTGGATGCCGCGCCGCAGCTGAAGATTGTGGTGCGCGCCGGGGCGGGTTATGACAACCTTGACCTTGCTTCCTGCACGGAGCACGGGGTCGTGGCGATGAACACTCCGGGACAGAACGCCAATGCGGTGGCGGAACTTGCGGTCGCGTTCATGATATATATGTCGCGCAACCGCTTTACGCCGGGGACAGGTTCGGAGATTCTCGGCAAACGGCTCGGGCTTCAGGCCTACGGCAATGTGGGCAGGCTCGTGGCGGCCAAGGCGAAGGCACTCGGGATGTCAGTGACGGCATTCGACCCGTTTTTGAGCGCCGATGACATCGAGAAGGACGGCGTTGAGGCCGCATCCTCGCTTGAACAGCTCTATTTTTCCTGTGATTTCGTCTCGCTGCATATTCCCGCAACCCCTCAGACGGCGGGGTCTGTCGGAGCGCGGCTCGTCGGTCTGATGCCGAAGGGCGGATGTCTCGTGAACACTGCCAGAAAGGAAGTGATTGACGAGGTTTCGCTGCTGAAACTTCTCAAGGAGCGCGAGGATCTGAAATATGTCACCGATGTGGCTCCGGATGCCGCAGGGGCGTTTGAAGAGGCTCTCGGGAAGCGTTATTTCGCGACTCCGAAAAAGATGGGCGCGGAGACGGCCGAGGCGAATGTCAATGCCGGGCTTGCGGCGGCGCGGCAGATTGTGGCGTATTTCGCCACGGGATGCGAGCGGTACAGACTCAATAAATGAAAGGCGGCCTTAAAAGGCGAATCGCGGCGTTATTGAAAGCAGTCTTCCGAACTGGAATATATATATGAACAGGTACATAATTATAT
>CAVEDD010000161.1:0-4394 GCA_963614515.1 Treponemataceae bacterium
AGGAAAGGAAAATAGAGGTTCGTCAAAATTTTAGGGAGGGGCTGTATATTGCCATCGAAAATCGAACAGGTTTCGCGGGATATATTTTGAGGTTTTTAATGGAATCGGTATATTTGGAGATGTATAAAAACTCCAGCTGAAACGAAAACAGACCGCAATAATGAGCGACAAGTCCGACATACGGGAAAACACGATATACGATTATGACCCCAAGCTTTTGGAGATTCTTCTTATGGATCGCACACGGTCCAATAAGAACGAAGTCCACAATATCATCTGGGCGACAGACAACTATGCGCCTCTGGGCGAAGGGTATAAAGAGAATGATGAGATAACCGTTCCCGAAATCACCGGCGAGAACGGTCTTATTCTTCGTCCCCGTGTGAACAAGTCCAAGGCCGAGCAGGAGTACCGCTCGAGAGATAAAGCGGAAGTATTCACGGCTGCGTGGATATGTAACCGGCAGAACAATCTGATTGACAAGGCGTGGTTCGATACCGATGAGAGTCCGTTCAACACTGAAACGGATGGGGGGTGGATAACAAAAAACAGCCCTGTCAGTTTCCCGGAAGACAAAACTTGGCAGGATTATGTCCGGGACACCAGACTTGAGATGGCTTGCGGCGAGGCTCCGTATCTCGTAAGCCGCTATAATGTGATAACCGGAGAGGATATAGCCTTAGCGGACAGAATAGGGATTCTCGACAGAAAGATGAGGGTCATAAACGAGAATGTGGAAGACGAGAAGGAGTGGTATTCCTGGGCAAAAATCGCCTACCGGAACACCTACGGGTTCGAATGGCAGGGAGACAACCTCGTTCTGGCGAGAGAAGCGATGCTCTGCTCATTTCGTGACTACTTTCAGGCAAAGTTCGGCAAGATGCCTGCTAAAATGCAGTTGAGGACAATCGCTGAGATAATCTCCTGGAATCTATGGCAGATGGACGGCATCAGGGGTGTCATCCCGAACAGTTGCGCAGATAAAGAAATCCGGGAAGCCGACCTTTTCGGAGAAAGCGTCAAGACGGAAAAGTGCGAAGGGTGCGAGAGAGGCGATATGTTCAGGCACAACGGAACATATTGCGTCATAATGGACTGGGACAGGAAAAAGCCGGTCAAATTTGTGGACCTGATAAGCAAAGTATAATAACCATGCAATACTTTTCGACACTGAAAGCCAAGTTGATCTACGTGATGTCCATCAATGACGCAGACCACAGAGGCTGCGTCAAGATAGGAGAGACGACTTTGGACGAGGCGTCCAATCTCACCCTTTCGCCGAACTGCAGCGAGCTCAACAAAGCCGCAAGGGAAAGGATAGACAGTTACACTGTGACTGCCGGGATTCGATATACTCTTCATTATACGGAACTTACGGTGTCAATCAGAGGCGGCGTCATCCAAGCCTTCAATGACAAGGCCGTACATGATGTCTTGACTCGCTCCGGTATACGCCGCCACGATTTCTCGCAGAAGAGACAAGGGTGCGAATGGTTCGAATGCAGTGTCGAGACCGCCATCAAAGCTATTCGGGCGGTAAAAGAGGGTAGGACTGCCATTGACAATTATGAAATAGTCCCCGTAGAGGAAGAAATCGAGTTCCGCCCAGAGCAGCTTGAAGCAATCGACAAAACAGTGAGGAAATTCACCGGCGGGGGTCACATAATGCTTTGGAACGCGAAAATGCGTTTCGGCAAGACGCTGTCAGCTCTTCAGGTCGTAAAAGAATGCGGCTATCACAGGACCATCATCATAACCCATCGCCCAGTCGTGGACAAGGGCTGGTTCGAGGATTTCGGAAAGATATTCAAAGACGGTGACGAGTATCGATACGGCTCCCGTGAGAAGGGATTCAAATATGAAGAACTTGAGTCCGATGCCTTGGCGAACCCGTCAAGGCACTATGTGTATTTCGCCTCGATGCAGGATCTTCGCGGCGCGCAGCTGGCCGGCGGCAAGTTCGACAAGAATGCGGGAATATTCGCAGCAGACTACGATATGCTCATCGTTGACGAGGCGCACGAAGGCACACAGACGGAGCTGGGACAGAATGTGATAAAGCTGCTCTCAAAGAAGCACACCCACGTGCTCAATCTTTCCGGCACCCCTTTCAACCTCCTCGAGGACTATAAGGAAGACGAGATATACACCTGGGACTACGTGATGGAGCAGAGAGCCAAGGAAGAATGGGACATCAACCACTTCGGCGACATCAATCCATATGCAGGGCTGCCGAAGCTCAACATCTTCACCTTCGACCTGACCAGTGAGATGTCGGGCTTTGCCGACACGGAAGATAAAGCGTTCAACTTCAAAGAGTTCTTCCGCACGTGGACGGGTGATGCCGCGCGCGACTTCAAACCTATGCCAGAAGGTATGGAAGGGCGCTTCATACACGAGGATTATGTCAGGAATTTTCTTGACCTTATAGTAAAATACGACCCTGCCACAAGTTATCCGTTCTCGACCCTGGAGTTCCGAGGCAGCTTCAGGCACACGCTCTGGATGGTCCCTGGAGTAAAGGAGGCCAAGGCTCTCTCCGCACTGCTAAAAGAGCATCAGATATTCGGGCAATTTGAAATCGTGAATGTGGCCGGTGATGGCGATGAGGAAGTCGATAACGACGACGCTCTTTCCCTCGTGGAGAAAGCTATGGGCAAGAACCCGGAAGAAACGAGAACGATTACCCTGTCTTGCGGCAAGCTGACGACAGGAGTTTCGGTCAGACCGTGGACGGCGGTAATGATGCTGTCCGGGTCTCACAACACAGATGCGAAAGCCTATATGCAGACCATCTTCAGGGTGCAGACTCCTTACACCACCGGTGACGGGAGACGCAAGGAAAACTGCTATGTGTTCGATTTCGCCCCGGACAGGGCATTGAAAGTGCTTGCCGACACCGCAAGAGTCGGCCGGAAAACCACAGCAGGGAGCGACGAGAAGGTACGTCTCGGGGAGTTCTTGAATTTTTGTCCTGTCATCGGCTATGACGGCACGAGGATGGCCAAGTATAATGTGGAGTCTATGCTGGAGCAGCTCAAGCGTGCCTACATCAGCCGTGTGACCAAGAACGGCTGCGACGACCCGCGCCTGTACAATCAGGAGATGCTCCGCAAATTGGACAAGGAGGCACTCGCAAAGTTCCAGAACCTGCATAAGATTATCGGCTCCACTAAGGCCAACCATCGGACATCTGATATCGATGTGAACAAGACGGGCCTGACCGATGAGCAATACAGAGAACTTGAAAAGATTGAAAAGAAACCGAAATATTCCCTCACCGATGAAGAACGCCGGATGCTGGAGGAAGCCAAGGAAAATAAAAAGAATGCCGACAGCGCCATCTCCATCCTGAGGGGCATCTCCATCAGGCTTCCGCTTCTTATGTACGGTGCGGAATTGTCCGGCGATGAGCAGGAAATTACGCTTGAGAATTTCACCGACCTCATCGACGATCAGTCGTGGGAGGAGTTTATGCCTCGGCAGGTCACTAAGGAATTGTTCAGAGATTTCATCCCGTACTACGACCCTGACGTATTCCGTGCTGTAGGCAAGAACTACCGGGACCTTGTCCGTGCAGCCGATCAACTCCCGCCGGCGCGCAGGGTGCAGGAGATAGCGCGGATTTTCACCTGGTTCCGTAATCCGGACAAAGAGACGGTCCTTACTCCGTGGAGAGTGGTGAATATGCACATAGGCGACTGCATAGGCGGGTGGAAGTTCTTCGAAGACGACAATGAGACCGAGTCTTTCGAGCCTCATTTCGTTGACCGTGGAGAAGTCACGGCCAAGGTGTTCAAAGATCCGGACACGAGAATACTCGAGATTAACTCAAAGACCGGTCTGTACCCGCTTTATATGGCCTACAGCGTGTTCGCCCTCAAGTTGCAACGGTACCGTGCCACGCACAATCTTCCGACAGACGTGCCCCTCGCCACCCAGAATGAAATCTGGGATGAGGTTCTCCGGGACAACATCTTCATCGTCTGCAAGACCGAGATGGCCCGGAGCATCACCAAGAGGACGCTGCGCGGTTTCCGTGATGCGAAAGTCAACGCCCGTTACTTCGAAGACCTCATAAACAAGATAACCAACCAGTCGGGAATGTTTCTTGCCAAGATGCACGATGGTCGTAACTACTGGAAGAACAATAATATAGAAGAGAATATGAAATTCAATGCGATAGTCGGAAATCCGCCGTATCAGCAGATGAGAGAGGGTACTAACCGTTCTAACTCACTCTATCATCTTTTTATTGATGTAGCAAGAGAATTAAAACCAGAATATATATCAATGATAACCCCAAGCCGTTGGATGACGCGTGGCGCTCAATCTATTCCGGATTCTTGGATTGATGAGATGTTGTATAATAATCATTTCCTTCGCATATATGA
>CAVEDD010000162.1:0-4393 GCA_963614515.1 Treponemataceae bacterium
ATAGACCAAAAAGACAAACAAAGATTATCAAGTTATTTTTTAAGGATTACTAAGCCGGATGTTCAGAAATATAAAAGTACAGATATGATGAAAATCGATCACACGGCATTGTATTGCAATGATCTTGAAGGAATGAGACATTTCTTTGAGACATACTTCAAGGCTGAGTCCAACAGCCTGTATCACAACCCTCGGACGGGCCTGAAGACATATATTCTGAAATTCCACGACGGTGGTTCGAGGCTTGAAATCATGACCCGCCCGGAGGTGGAGGGGGACAACGAAAGCCAATACCGTGCAGGCTTCATCCATCTGTCTTTCTCTGTGGGGAGCAGAGAGGCGGTGGATGCGCTGACCTCCAGGCTGGATGCTGACGGATATCAGACGCTCAGCGGGCCCCGCACGACCGGAGACGGCTACTACGAGAGCTGCGTGAGGGGATTTGAGGGGATTCTGCTGGAAATCACCATATGATACGCGGATGTGCGGGCACATTTGTCGGTAATTACGGTAACATCTTCCGGATTGGCGGTATGCGGCGGCCCGAAGCGTCTGAGTACCTTTGCATCCGGATTCAAAACTGATTTTGATTCAATGCGGGTCTTGATTCAGCTCGGATTCGGATGAAATAAACCATAATGCTATATGTATCTTGAGAATATCAACGGTCCGGAGGATGTCAGAAAACTGGACATCGGACAACTGGATGTCCTTGCCGGTGAGGTGAGGCGCTTCCTGATTGAAAAACTGAGCAATCACGGCGGTCACGTGGGTCCTAATCTTGGAATGGTGGAGGCGACGGTCGCCCTGCACTATGTGTTCCATTCGCCAGAGGACAAAATCGTCTTTGACGTATCCCATCAAAGCTATGCCCACAAGATCCTGACCGGCAGGAAAATGGCCTTTATGAACCCGGAGCACTACGATGACGTGACAGGCTACAGCGAACCCTCCGAAAGTGAACACGACCATTTCGTCATCGGACACACATCGACTTCCGTCAGTCTCGCCTGCGGACTTGTCAAGGGACGTGACCTCGCGGGAGGGAAGGAAAATGTAATCGCCGTGATCGGTGACGGTTCTCTCAGCGGTGGGGAGGCTCTTGAGGGACTGGATGTCGCAGGGTCTGAACTCCGGAGCAATTTCATCATCATAGTCAATGACAACCAGATGTCCATCGCCGAAAACCACGGCGGTTTGTATAAAAATCTCCGGCTGCTCAGGGAAACCGGAGGGAATGCTGAGAACAATCTTTTCAGGGCTCTGGGGCTTGACTATCTCTATGTGGCGGACGGAAACGACATCGCTTCTCTGATTGAAGCTTTCGGGAAAGTGAAGGATATCGACCACCCTGTAGTGGTGCATATCAACACTCTCAAAGGCAAAGGTCTGAAGTACGCCGAGGAGAACAAGGAGAAATGGCATTACGGCGCGCCGTTCGAAATTGAGACGGGCGAGCCGAGATACAAATCCGCGGGTGAGGATTACGGAGATCTCACTGCCAGTCATCTCCTTGAGAAGATGCCCGCCCATCCGCAGCTTGTGGCAATCACCTCCGGCACACCGGCCGTGTTCGGATTCACCAAAGAGCGCAGGGAACAGGCGGGGAGGCAGTTCGTCGATGTTGGCATAGCCGAGGAGACGGCGGTCGCGATGGCGTCCGGGATTGCCCGTCGCGGCGGAAAACCTGTCTGGGGAGTTTACAGCACCTTCATACAGAGGACTTACGACCAGCTTTCGCAGGATCTCTGCATCAACGACAATCCTGCCCTGATACTCGTGTTCGGCGGAGGAATCGAAAGCCTGAACGACGTGACACACACCTGCTTCTACGACATTCCGCTGCTTGCGAACATCCCGAATCTCATCTATCTGGCGCCGTCCTGCCGCGAGGAATATTTCGCGATGCTTGACTGGGCTCTCGCATACAGGGAGCATCCGGTGGCGGTCCGCGTGCCTGTAAACGGGGTCATATCCCGTACGGATACGGAAACGGCCGATGTGGACTGGTCTGTCCCGGCGTATGAAATCACCCGCAGAGGAAACCGGGTGGCGGTTTTCGGACTCGGGTGCTATTATCAGCTCGGTGAGAAGGCCTGCGACCTGCTCAAAGCGCACGGGGTCGAAGCGACGCTCGTCAATCCGAGAATCATCACTTCGCTCGACACCGCGGCTCTGGAGGCACTGAAGGAGGGGCACGAACTTGTCGTCACGCTTGAGGACGGCCAGATTGACGGCGGTTGGGGCGAGAAGATTGCCCGGTACTATGGAGACAGCGGAATGAAGGTTCTCGTCAGGGGACAGCGCAAACGGTTCGAGGACCATTATGTCGTGGACGAGCTGCTGAGAGAGAACCGTCTCACTCCGGAACAGATTGCCGAGGATGTGCTCGGCGTGATAGGCGGAAACTGATTATCTTTATACATCCCCGGCAGTCCGGATGGGGTTTCCCGCAATGTGAGACTGCCGGATGAAAAACCGTCATTGCAGATGAAAGAATTGTATTTCAACACGGTACAGGAGTTTAACGACTGTTACGGCTTTGAAACGCTCAACCCGCTTGTGAGCGTGGCGCGTTATGACCGTGAACACGAGGTGACTGAGGGAATCTATCACTACGGACTCTATGCCCTGTTCCTGAAGGAGAACAAGGGATGCAGACTCAGCTATGGTCTTACCGAATACGACTTTGACGAGATGACCGTGACAAGTTTCGCTCCCGGACAGAGCGTCAGGGTGGAGGCGAATCCCGAGGTGAAGTTTCCGAAATGGACGGGTCTTGTGTTCCATCCGGACCTGCTCGCCCGCACCCAGCTCGGCCGGACCATCGGCCGCTATGAGTTCTTCGACTACACTTCAGACGAGGCTCTGCACCTTTCCACGGGCGAGATAGAGATTTTCCGGGGGGTGCTCAGCCTGATTGAGCAGGAACTCCGCCGCAGCATAGACAAGCATTCGCGGGAACTCATAGTCAGCAACATTGAACTCCTGCTTAACTACTGCCTCCGCTTCTACGACAGGCAGTTCATCACCCGCGAGGAGATAAACCACAGCGTGGTCAGGAAGTTCTCGACCCTGCTGGACTCCTATCTGGCCGAAAGAGCGGAGGACGAAGGCCTTCCCACGGTGGCATATTTCGCGGACAAATGCTGCTACTCTCCGAAATATTTCGGCGAGCTGGTGAAGACCGAGACCGGCCGCACCGCCAGGGATTTCATAAACGACCGGGTTCTGTCCGCCGCCCGGAAACTTCTCTCGGACGAGACGATGAGCATCGCGCAGCTGAGTCAGAAGCTCGGCTTCGAATATCCCCAGCACTTCGTCCGCTTCTTCAAGACGCACACGGGTGTCACCCCGTCTGAATACCGCAGGACATCCTGATGTTCACGACATTCCGGCACTGCACACCGGAGGCGGACTCGCAATCAACCGATGAATTTCATAAACAGCTTGTAATGAAACATATAGCCCTTCTTGTAATAATGTCAGCAATTATGTCAGTCAATATCTCAGCTCAGACTCTATCCGGGCGGCAGCTCCATCTCGCGACCTGCGCCGCACTCGAAGCGCAGGGCGACCTCGTCAGGCTTGAACCTGCGGTACGCGCAGCCCTTGATGCCGGCGTGACGGTCAACGAACTTAAGGAAGCATTCTCGCAGCTGTACGCCTACACGGGCTTTCCCCGCTCCCTCAATGCGCTCGGGGTTCTGTCCAAGGTGCTTGAGGACGGCGACGCTTCCTGGAATGAAGGGAAGCCGTGGACCCGTCCGTCAGTGTGGGACGATGCCGATGCTGCTCTGAAACTCGGAACGGGAGTGCAGACCAGACTCTCCGGACGGCCGTTTGACTATGCATTCTGTCCTCAGGATGACTTCTATCTGAAGTCTCATCTTTTCGGAGACATATTCGCCGGAGACCAGCTTTCCCCCGCCGACAGGGAGATTGTCACCGTGGCGGCTCTGTCCGCACTCGAGGGTGTCGCGCCGCAGCTCGCCTCCCACAAGGCCGGAGCGGTGCGGATGGGAAACACTCGGGAACAGATTGACGAACTCTTCAAGTTCCTGAGCGACAATGGACTGAGCCGGTGTGATGCTGCGGCGGACGCCGTTGCCGGCGATTGGAAACAAGGGAATCCGAATACCGGATATGCACAATATTTTACCGGAAACTCCTACCTGAATCCCATCGTCCCCGTGAATCTGTCTTCGACTGGAGAAAGCGCTCTGCCTCTTTCAAATGTGACCTTCGAACCCGGTTGCCGCAACAACTGGCATATCCACCACGGCGCGCGTCAGATTCTGATATGCGTGAGCGGACGCGGCTGGTATCAGGAATGGGGCAGGCCGGCAGTCGCGCTCAAGCCCGGCGATGTGGTCGACATTCCGGAGGGCGT
>CAVEDD010000163.1:0-4385 GCA_963614515.1 Treponemataceae bacterium
TTTTCGTTCTGGCGTTGAAATAGACTTCGCGTTCCTTGTTGCCTTTTCCGAAGACGTCTGGTGGGGCAGAAGTTCGCACAGCAGCTGCATGAAAGTGCCAATGGCATAGACAACAGTCCCGTTGAGACGGAGGAAGCAGAAGCCAAGAGTTACCACCAATCCTTCACTTCTTGACAGGGAGCTGTTCAATGTTGCCGTAGAGGTGGCCCACAGAATCCGGGTGGATGACTTTATGGCGGCAGGCGTTTCCGTATTCGTGAAAACGAAGGATTTCGAGGTGCATTCCCGTCAGTGTTCCCTCCAGCAGCCGACAGATGTGACGGCGCAGATCCTGAATGAAGCACGTGGGATGATTCCTTCAGTCTGGGATGGTGTCACTCCGCTTCGTCAGGTCGGGCTCGGAGTCTTCAAGCTGACCCACGACAAGGCCGTCCAGCTGCTTCTATTCGAGGATGACACCAAGCTGGAATACTACCGCGAGTGGGACCGGGACTACGACGCAAAGATGGCGCTTCGGGAATCGAACCGCCATCATACAAGAGGACGTGAGAAAGTTCTCACCTTTTCCTACGAGACCGGCGAACTGGCACTTTCCGCAGCAAAACGTGCAGTCCGTGAGAACCGGTCATATATCTTTGGCAGGCATCAGCTTCCCGATGGTACGGACTGTTTTGAAGTCAAGACATTTGAAGGAGCCGTCATTGAGCGGCATCAGGTGAAGTAATCCTGACATGTGTGAGGGGATTACTCAGAATCCGATTCTCTTTCCGTCGTGTTCCTTCCCGTCAATGAGTTCTTCCGAACAGTAGGATCGTATCTCGTCGTAGTCAGGTTCGCGTCCGTCGATGATGGACTGGACCACCTTTTTGCGGGATATGTTCTCAATCTGGCCTCCGGAGAAGTCGTAGCTTGAAGCCAATTCCATGGCCTGCTCTTCGGAGAGGTCAGTAAGAAGGGACTTCCATATCTTTCCCTTGGCTTCCAGAGAAGGCTTGCTGAACTTGACCTTGTAGAGGAAGCGTCTCTCGAAAGCCTTGTCAAGGTTCTGCGTGAGATTCGTTGTTGCGATGAGAATGCCGTCAAGCTTCTCCATTTCCTGAAGGATGATGTTCTGGATGCTGTTCTCCATCTTGTCAACAGCATCGGTCGCAGCTTCACGGCGGATTCCGAAGATGGCATCAGCCTCGTTGAAAAGAAGGATGGGGGCGATGGGGGATTCCTCTACCATAGCGCGATACTTGTCGAACACGCCCTTGATGAGCTTTTCGGATTCACCGACCCAGCAGGACTTAATCTCAGAGACGTTGACCGGTGCGATGGCCCTTCCGGTACGTTTTGCCAGCTGATACACGGTTTCGGTCTTTCCGGTTCCCGGTGACCCGTAGAAAATGCAGGAGAATCCCGTGCGAAGACCGGACTCCTTGAGACGCTTGGTCGTGGCCTTGTAGTTTTCATCGGCGAGAAGCGAAGCAAGGCGGTCAATCTGTCCGGCTTCGGTCGGATTGTAGTACATCTCCTTGCTCTGTATGTCCTTTGTCGGAGTGAGCTTCAGGCGGCCACCCCTGCGACGTTTCCGGCGGAGTCCTCCGACTTCCTCGAAGAGCTGTTCCTTGATCTCGTCCTTGATGTGGAAGTAGTCTGCATCGGCGAAACCGTCTTCAAAGGTGGATTCGATGACTCCTTTCTTCTGGAGCTCCAGTTCCCCGCGCTTGAAGTATGAGCGCAGGCGGTTGATGTCACTGTCATCATCAACCACATCCTCGAAATCATGCCAGCCGACCACGTCGTCATCTTCGTAGAGATAGCGGTAAACGAGGTTGTAGTAGATCAGCCTCTCCATATATGTCACCTGATCCTGTCCGAGGACCTTGTAATCCGTGCTGACATTTACGAATTTCGCCTGCGGGTTGTTGTCCATGATCATATCCAGCTCTTCCATCATATCGGACTCATCCATTTCTCCACCTATCTTCTCCTTCATGATTCTCTTCAGCTCCTTGAGGATGGCAGGGGAGTCCATTCCGGTAAGGGAAGGACGATTGTAGGGTTTGTTCTCAGTGAGTGCCGGTATGACGTGGCTGGGGATATGAATGTCCCCGTCTCTTTGCGTCAGAATCAGCCTGCGGTCATGGAGATACCTCAAGTCGCCTTCAAAGGAAAGGAGCTTTATGTAAGTCATCTCCATGAAACTTGCAAGATTCTCCTTGTCAAAATGCGGGCGGCTGCTCTTCTCAATGCAGCATGCAAGAAGTACTGTCTGCCTCGGGGTTGTCCCGCACATCTTCCCTACATATTCTATCTCCCTGCTTTTCTCCTTGAATACGTCTTTATTGAAGACCCTTTTGGTGTCCTTCTTTATCATCCCGTCAACGATGCTGCTCATGCATCCCATGATAGTAAGTTCGCCGCCCTCATTCTCCGTGAAGTCTGCGCCGGGATTGTCCTCGACAATCTCACCGCCAACTACCTGCTCAAGGGAAAGGCCCTCGTCCGTGAGCTTCTGAATGTACTGCTTGAAATCATCCATAATGTCATTCATTTTTGATTACGGCTACAAAAGTACCGCCATACCCTGCCATATTATGTCATAGGCCGAGAAAATATTTCAGTATTGACTGATAGTGAATTCTACCAGTATATAATACGCACACGCGCGTGAAATGGGGGTTAATGAAAATAATTTAATCCTATGACATTTTTTGTCAGTGTGCTTGTCTATATTTGCAGTATTAACGGTAATGACAGTAGTAACTATGGCTGAAAAATCACGTGTTTATCAGAGGTATCAGTGGCTTATTGACCTTATCCAGCGCTCCGGCGGAATCACCTTCGAAGAAATCGACAAGGCGTGGCGCAGGTCATCAATGAATGCCAATCCGTATTCTCCGCTTTCCGAGAGAACCTTCCATCGTCACAAGAATGACATAGAGGAAATCTTCGGCATCACGATTAAGTGCCATAAGAACTCCAACAAGTACTACATTGACAACGAGGGCGAGGTGGAGTCCGGCGGTGTGCAGGACTGGATGCTCTCGACCATTGCCGTTGACAACATGCTCAACGAGTCCCGCGACCTTCGTGACCGCATACAGTTCGAGGAAATCCCCGGTGGCCGTCAGTTCCTTTCTGTGGTCATCAACGCCATGCGGGAGAACAGGGTGCTGCGGATGGTCTACAAGAGCTTCTGGTCAGATGAGAAGCAGGATACCTGGATTCAGCCGTACTTCCTGAAGGTCTTCCAGCAGAGGTGGTATCTCATTGGAATTCCGGGAACTCACCCCAAGGACCTTCGCACCTATGCCCTCGACCGCATAGACCTGCTTGAGGTGACCAACGAGAAGTTCAAGTACCCGAAGAAGTTCCAACCGTATGAGTATTACCGTGACAGCTTCGGAATCTTCCACGGGGAAGGTCCTGCCGAGACTGTGATTCTGAAGGTTGCCAATCATCAGGTCAAGTACTTTGACTCGCTGCCGCTTCACAAGACCCAGAGGAAGATGACGGAGAAGTCAGAGAAGAACTACACTTATTATGAATACAGAATGTCCCCGGCATACGATCTGGTACAGCATATCTGCTCCAAGGGGGGAGCCGTGGAAGTTATCGAACCTCAGAGCCTGCGGGATATGGTTGCGGATGAGGTGATGCAGATGTATAAAATGTACAAATAATACAGAGAGCTATTTGACGGGATCCGAGCAGAGGCCCCGTCTTCCGCATTTGGTGCAGTGGATTCCCGTCCAGACGTAATCGAATTGCTCCGTTGCGGCATCAAGAAGCTCCGGCTCATCCGTAAGTATTCCTGCCTCGAAATTTCTTTTCAAAGGACTCTTCATTCCGATTCCGGCACCGGTAAGGTTGGCGGAGCCTATATAGGCCACCTTGTAGTCAAAGACCATCATCTTGAAATGCACCCTCGGGCACAGCACCCGCTTCAGCTTCGTGAACAGTATCGGATACCGGTCGAAGTCCTCGCGGAAATTCGGCCCCGGTTCCTTTGCATGAATGAGTCTTACATCAACACCTCGCCTGATGAGTTCCGCCAGGATTCCCAGAAATGGAGTTGCATCATTCCCGACTTTTACATACAGGTCCTTTATGTCTGCCGTTCCTATCCATAGGGATTCCTTTACTGACGCTATGCGTCCGAGGACATCATTATAGTGCTGTTCGTTCTGAATGTATTTTGTCATTGCCGTGTATTTCTATGGCAAACATACAGCCTTTGAATGCCAAAAACTGTCCGTGTTATCGTCTGATAATCAATATGAGACGCGGCCACTATTTGGCGGTTTCGCGCTATAACTTCGCATCCATAACCAATACGAAGAATGGCTATGGATATAGGACAGATAGTAAGAATGCGGGACGTAAGGTTCGATCCG
>CAVEDD010000164.1:0-4336 GCA_963614515.1 Treponemataceae bacterium
TCGTAGGTCAGGACAGTCTTGTCATAGACGGCCTTTCTGAGATTGAGGGAGTTCTCCTGAATCACGTCTCTGGCACTCATCAGTTTGAGCCCACGCACATCCGGAACGCTCGTCATGTTGTCGTAGGAATTGAGACCCACGACGAGGTCAATCACAGACTCGCTCTCAATCTGAGTGCCGGGTTCGATTTCCATATTCCCGTACATCTGACGGAGCACGTTGTTCGTCGCCATATCACTGACATACATCAGTTTCCCGAGAACGAGCCCGCGTGTGGACAGCTCGGCCTTGGCCTGCCTCATCGAATAGCCCACAAGGTTGGGCATGCTCACTTTCTTCGGAGTCACGGCGTTGATTGTCAAGGCTATGCGGCGGCCTTTCTTGACCTTCGCCCCCGGAGCGGGATTCTGCTTGTAGACATAGCCCCTTCCGAGCCTTTTCACATAGACCGAATCCACGACCTCAGTCCTCATCCCCGACTGATGCGCCTCGAATTCGGCATCCTTGACCCTCATCGCGGTGAGATCCGGCACGGTGAGCTCCTTGTCGTGCCCCGTAATCAGGTTCAGGGCCACCGCCGCCCCGCCGACGAGCACCGCAAAAACAACGGCCGCCCCGAGCAGGTTCTTCACAATCCAGTTCCCGAAAAATGACTTCAATTTCCCCATATTCCTAATAATTCCATATCATTGAGATAATTCCTATATCATCGCACCGTCGCAAACCACGCCGCCGGGAGACCGTCTGTGTGTCTGTTCCGTCATCCGGATGCGCTCAGAACAGTTCCGCCCCCTGAAATATCACCCGGAAAAGACCTTCGCTCAGCAGCGCAAGCCCTATTATCGTGATGGCCGCGCCTGTGATGCGGTTGATCCAGATCAGCGTGCGCATCTTCACATATTTCCTGAAATGGCTTACCCCCCAGCTGAAAAAGAACCAGTAGAAGATTGTGCCTCCGGCGACGGAAAGGATAATCGGCGCGGCGGTCCAGTCCTGGCTGCGGGTCGTGTCGATTCCGAACACCGTGAAAAGGGCGAAGAGCACGAGTATTCCGCCGGGATTTGCGAGCCCCATCAGCAGGGCCTTGATGAAGTCATTGACAGTCACCCTGTTGTTCTTGCTCGTGAGTTTCGTGATGCGCTCGTTTCCCTTGCTCAGGCGCGCCTCCCTTTCAATCGGGTTGGTAAAAATCATTATCACTCCGATGATTGCCACCGTGATTCCTCCGGCCACGAGCAGCAGTTCGCTGTGTCTGCCCATGAATTCCTGCGCATAGGCGAGCGCGAAGATTGAGATGCAGGCGAATACGGTGTCGACGATGGTCGCGCCAAGCCCGGTTATGAATCCGGCCTTGTGTCCTTTGCTCAGGCTCTGCTGTATGACATAGACGGCAATCGGCCCGATGGGCGCCGAAGAGCAGATGCCTATGCAGAATCCCTTTATTATGTTCAGCAGCTGAAGATCCGGTTGCATGTTCCCTTACACGTCTGAAATTTTACAAACACGCAAAGATACGCAATTTATTTATATCTTTGCGGGGTTACGCCGCTTGTGCGGATTATGAAAATACGGGATTATGTCTGAAGGAGTTTCACGGGAAACAATGATTATATGGGGATTGATCGTGCTTTTCGCGGTCATGATGTCGATGCCGTTCCTGCTGCCGCATTGCAGCTGGCTCGCCCTCGTCGGCTTCGTGCCGCTGCTCTGTGCGGAGAGAATGCTGACTCTGACAGGGAGAAAACACGTATGGGCCTGTCTCTATGCCGCTTTCGTCCTGTGGAACAGTTTCACGACATTCTGGGTGTGCAACGCGACGGTGGGCGGAGGAATCGCCGCCGTGCTGCTGAATTCGCTCCAGATGCTGGTCGTGTTCCTGCTTTTCAGGGGCTCGCGCAGGGTTTTCGGGGGCATATTGCCGTACATTTTTCTCGCAGCCGCGTGGATTGCGTGGGAGAAGGCATATTTCGGATGGGACATCTCCTGGCCGTGGCTCGTTCTCGGCAACGCTTTCGCCCGCACTCCGGCGCTTGTCCAATGGTACGACGTCACCGGCGCTCTCGGAGGGTCTCTCTGGGTCTGGCTCTGCAATCTCGGAATATTCGGGCTTCTTGTCAGGCTCTCCGACGGCGGATGGTTCGGGCACAGGCTTGCTGACGGCCGTTGGGAAGGCTTTTCGCCGAAGGCCAGGATTGCATATTCCGCCGCGCTCGTCCTTGTGTTCTGCGGACCGGTGATCTGGTCGCTATGCAAGTGGTTCGCGCCTGAACCTGAGCCGTCCGGGACTGTCGACGTGCTGGTCGCGCAGCCGAACATAGACCCGTACCACAAATTCGAGGCGATGACCCAGGCTCAGCAGAATGCGCTTCTGGAGAGGCTTGTAAATCCGGAGCTGACGGCTTACAGGCGGTCTTATGACAGCGATTCCACCTGGTGCGGGAATGCGTCCGTGCCCGGGATGCTGCTCCTTGCGCCGGAGACTTTCACCTCCGATGTGACGACGAACTTCCTCGGGGCAAGCCCGACTCTCAACCGCTTCAAGACGCTGCTGGGGGACTTCCCCGGCGTGAACATGCTGCTCGGAGCCTCGACCTACACCCGCATCGAGTCAGCTGACCGTCCGTCGCTGACCGCCAGGAAGATTATGGACGGACTATGGTATGAGTCACACAATTCCGCGCTGATGATTGACGGAAGCGGACGCGACGAGATTTTCCATAAGACGAAACTTGTGGTCGCGGTGGAGAAACTGCCCTATCCCGTTGTCTTCGACCCGATTGACCGTGCGCTCGGAGGCGTGATGGGGCGCTGCGTGGGTCAGGATGAAATTTCTCTCCTGCATTTCCGCGCCTCCGACCGGAACGGGGCTGTCACGGAAGTGCCTCTCGGCTGCGCGGTATGTTACGAATCCGTCTACGGGGATTATTGCCGGGGATATGTTCTCAAAGGCGCACGCGCCCTGACAATCATAACCAACGACGCCTGGTGGGGGGACACTCCGGGCTACCGTCAGCACCTGAGCTACGCCTCCCTGAGGGCCATAGAGACCCGCCGCGCCATCGCCCGCTGCGGCAACACCGGCATTTCCGGTCTCATCGACAGCAAGGGGCGCATCGTCGAGCATGGTCCGTGGTGGAAAGAGGCGACACTCCATTTCCGTCTGCCGCTCAATGACGGACTCACTTTCTTCGTCACCCACGGCGACATCACCGGCCGCCTCTGCACATTCACCTTCCTTCTCCTCCTCGCCGCCGCGATTGTCAGATTCATCACTGCACGAGGGAGAAATAGCGGCGGAGTATGACACCCTGACGGTCGGTTTCGATGAGAAGGGGCAGTGCCGTGAGGTCGAAACTGTCAAGGAGTCTGGCGAAGGTCTCCGGGTCGTGGGACTGGATTTCGTCGATGTTGACGGCGAGCGTGTTGATGTTCAGGGATTTGGCGGCACGGAGTTCGGCTTCGCACTGGCGGCAGCCGGCCGTGTGGAGGATGATGATGGTTCTGCCGCTTATTTCCCTTGATTCCCTGCGTGTGGCATCCGGAAGTCTCAGGTGACGCCTTCCCCGGGCGCGGCTGAGGCGGTCGAGACGGTAGGTCGCCGGTTTGCGGCCGTTGAGGGAGGCGCGGACTTTGACCGGGGCTATCTTTGTGCCCGGTCGGGCCTTGGAGAGCAGTTCTTTCTGGATGCCGGCGAAATTCACCACCATCAGTGAGTCTTCTGCGGTGTCGAAATGGGAGTTTTCGCAGAGGATGCGGGTGTCTATGAGATATTCGAGGGTGTTTTTCGCTTCCTCTCCCCGAAGCGGCACAAGCTGGTAGAACAGTTCCGTGACAGCCTCCTTCTCTCGTCTTGTCCGCTCATCCAGAAGAAGTTCCAGCGATTCCGTGTCGAGCATACGCCCGACGATGATTCCCTTCGTGTCAATCAGGAACATTCTCGGAGTCGCGGTGACGGAGTATTTTCTCCTGAAACCGCTTTCTCCGGAGGGGTCGGCCAGATGTCTGACATCCGTGTGATTCGCAAGCCGTGTGAAATGCCCTTTCCGGAACGCCTCCCATTTCGCAGTTTCGTCTCCGATGTAGAACGCCGTCAGTCCGCATTCCGGATGCCGCATCAGAAAATCTTCGAGCAGGCCTGACTCCAACCTGCATTTGGAGCAGTCAGTGTCGTAGAACCAGAGCACGGTCATCTTCTTGTCGCTGAACCCGTCCAGCCCCGCCTCCGGAAGCAGTGGGGCTTTCCTGCCGAGCAGCGACTCCCGGTTGAAGCCGGCGTAGCTGCGTATTGCGGCGAGCGTGCTGTCCGGCAGCCCTGTCTTGCCGTCCCCGAGAATCC
>CAVEDD010000165.1:0-4282 GCA_963614515.1 Treponemataceae bacterium
TGCTGTACTGCCGCAGCGCCGCCGCGTAATCCACAACGCCCGTCTGGGCAGTCGTTCCATTTGTCTGTTTGTTTGATGTTCCCATTTGCCTTGATTTTTCCGTTTAGGCAAAGGTCCGCACTATCTTTCATAGGGCAAGGCGGAGAAGTGAACGCTTACTTAACAATTTTGCAGTATCCCTGAAACGCGCCAGCAAGGCAATGCGGCGGAAATGCACCCGGGAACAGTTCGGCACAAACCCGGTGCAAACGCGGCACAAATATAAGAAATTTACAAATCAGAACCACATTTCAAGCTGCACGGCGCCTTCCGCCCTCTCTGCCTGTTCCGGGGTGAGGTTGCAGAAGAAATCAAGACCGGTCACAGCCTCCACACTGTCTATCGTGACGGAATATTCCGGAAGTTTCTTTTTCCCGGCCTTGTTCGCGCAGATGAATCCGATTCCGTAATATTCCCCCTCGTGGAGAATCAGCAGCACCTTGTAGAAGGCGTCAGGTACGGCGACACGGTGCGGGCCGATATGTCCGTAGGCATAGTCGGTATAAATCGGGCCGGTGGCAATCCAGACCTTGCCGTAGTACTTGGCGAGCGAGCGGCAGGTCTCCTCCAGCGATTTCCACACGCCGTTGTTGAGGTTGTGGTTCTGCGGGCAGGCGTTGGTGTAGTAGAAACACTCCTTCATCGCGGTCCCGCTCCATTTCATGTCGGCCGAAGGAGCCATATGCCCCCGGTCCCAGCCGGAATTGCGGTAGTCGTCGTTGTCGCCCTGTGTGAAGTCCAGAGAATAGTCCACGGTGAATTTGGATGCTCTCGGCTGCTCCCCCTCGGTCTCGGCGGCAGTCAGTTCCCACGCGACCCAGTCGGGAGTCTTCCGCGAAAGGTTGTAGAGCAGAGTGAAGGCCTCGTACTGCACGAGGCGCAGCGTGTCGCCAACCTCAACGGCCGGAAGTTCCATCTTCACGCCCGTCACGCCCCGCCTTCCCCCGCAGCTGTGCGCCGTGGAGAAAGTGAGGACAATTAACGCCAGCGCAATCAATTTGCTCAGAGACAACCTGAAAAACCCTTCCATATTCCCGTCATTTTATGTTATTGCCCGGTCACAGGATGCGAAGATAGCGAAAATTTATCTGGATCCGCCCTTCAGTTTGATGTTGCCGATGACAGGGACTATATGAATCAGGAATCTCTGGTTCAGAGACTCGTCTCCGTTTACGCGCGGGATTCCACCCTCGCCGCTTCCGCTCACGACCAATTCGCATTTTGACATTGTTGTGAAGTCGATTCCGTGCTCCTGCCAGAATCTGCGCAGGTTCAGTGCTCTCTGATAACTCAGGACATCGTTGTTGAAATAATCGTTCCCCAGGCCATAACCGTCTTTCGAAGCCTGACCCTCTATGACCACAAGATACTTGATGTCCTGATTTGCGTGAGTTTTCTGCAATCCGGCGATGGTGTGCTCTATCTCGTGACCGGCTCTGATGATCTCGCGTCTCAGACTGTCGGCGAGGGACGGATTGTCAAGATCCGCCTGCAATTGGTCGGCGATTCTGAAGCATCCGGTCTGGAATGTCACCTGAATCTTGAAAATATGCTTGACATATTCCTTGTTGAACTCGAAATAGTTGGGGTCAATCTTGGCCACGGCATCGTAAATCGCCTCAATCTCCCTGTACTTCCCGGCGAATTTCTGAAGTTCCGCCTCCACATTCCTGAACCGGCTGAAAGAAACGACGAACAGAATGACCATTATCGCAAAGAGCGTGGTCATTATGTCCACATAACTCGGCCAGAACGATTCCTTGTTTCCCCGTCTGCCCATAGACTACTTTTTGAACAAAGAAAGGAATCCCCTGCGCCTCGGCCGTTCAGGCTCTTTTCTGCGTTCGGAAGAGACTGCCCGTCTTCCGATAGAGTCAAGTTTCTCATTCCCGCTGGCAAGCGAGGCGGAAATGTTGTTGAGGAGAGTCTTGTCTTTGACAGTGTCCCTGATTTCTTCGATACCTCTTTCGATGGCCTGCAGCTTCTCCAGATTCTCCAACCTGCGGTTGGCATCGACGAAATCCAATGAATTGCCGAGTGCGGTTCTGAATTCGTCAAGTTTCTGCTCCACGCCGCTGCGGCAGGAGGCGGCAATCTCGGCAAAACGGCTTTTGAAGTCCGAGAGAGTGATTTCCATATCGGAGGCATTGCTGTCGACAGACTGTCTGAAAGAAGCGGCAAGTTTCTGTACGGCTTCGTTTTGCAGACGATAAAATTCCTGAAGTTCCGGAATCTGCACTTCTTGATAGGCCGTCACTGCATCTGTCTTCGCCTTAAGCGCGGTAATCTGCGCCTGAATTAGATTCAACTGCTCGTTGCGGAACAGCTGCGTCCGGTTCATATTTTCTCCCAATTCATTCAGGCTCTTCTCAAACGTGGTCACCCGGTCAAGCAGGGATGTGATTTTATCCAGAAGTTCAGACGGCAGTTCCAGCGACCTGTTATAGCTTTCCTGACGCTCCGCGAGAGTGGAGGATGAAACGCGTATCCGTTCACTCACGTCTTCCAGCATCGATGTCGCGGATGTCACCCCCTCAAAGCGTGAGGCCGCCTCAACGAATTTGTCGAGGGTGTCGACCACTTCCCGTTGCCGGAGCGTGGAGAGAAGCTGCTCCTGTTTCCTGATGTTCTCGTTGATAAGGGACATATTGCTCCCCATAGCCTCCACAGCCCGCGTAAGGATGGAGACATTATCGGCAAAAGATCCCCTGAACATATCCGTGCATGAGTTGAAGGCCTCTTTGAACTCATCGATTACCGCCCGGAAAGAAGGTTCAAATTTCCGGATTGTGTTCTGGAGACGGTTAAGGGAAGACGTGACATTGGTGCCGAGTCCGGGAAGCACCTCGTCCTGGATGAATGTGAGAAAACGCTCTTTGTCCGCGTCGGCAACCTTCGTACAGAATCTGTCCACCCACACATTCGACAGAAGATATATGAGCAGACCTATCAGGGAGGTCACCATTGAAACGATGATGCCGCCCACGAGTTCCCGCACCATTGCATCCGTAATTCCGTCCGCTGCGTCGACAAGCCCGTAGTTGAAACACTTCAGCCCTATGTAAACGCCGAGAAATGTCCCGAAAAGTCCGATGTATGTCGGGACGGAAAGCTTGGATGAGGCGAAATCATATTTCCCGTCAAGAATCCGTTCCGTCTTGTCCTTTATCACGGAGTATTCCGCCGCTCCGTTGTGCGAAACGATATAATGGTTCAACTCACCGACGAACTTTCCTGTTTCATCAGTTCCCCCGTCAAGCGAAATCAGCGTAAGGCCGCTGTCATCAGTGACCGTACTCCATTTTGCGTTTCGCAGGAATGCACGATATTTACGGAACTCGCTGACAGTAAACCACAGAGCCCAAATCTGAAAGACGGCGCACAAACCGACCAGAAGCCAAGGTTGGCTTCCGAGAATCTCAAAAAATTTCATGCCCGTCAGTTTTTGGTGTCTTTAAGCAGCTTCGTGAGTTCGAAGATTCCCTGGACCACAGGATAGAAGAAGAGCGTATCCTTGAACTGCTCGCTGCCCTTGTACTGTTCCTCGACATTCTTCTGGAAATTCGTCTCCAGAGAGGCGTCAAGACCGCCGTTGATTGTCTTGGAGATCTCGTCAAGTTCGACAGGCGAACCGGCAACTTCCTTGCGGATAAGATAACCGAGGACATCTCTCAGAATCCCATTCATCTTCGCCACCTCGTCCACAATCTTTTCTTTCATTCCGTCGCGATATTTCTTCTTCAACTCTTCGACATCCTTATACTCGCCACGACATCCGTCTCCTGCATAGAAAACCGTTTTCGGATCTTCGTAATCCTTCTTATACCAGAGCCCGCCATAGCAGGTGATTTCCTTGCGCTCCTGCGGAAGAATTATCTCCACCTCCGCGCCCTTGACACCATAAACTCCGTCTATGACTGTCCCGGCAATCCTTGCAAGCACGGATTTGTCCGCCGTGATGTAGCCGTCTATATACCTGCTCCCGTTACCGCTGAAAATCAATGTTTTCGGATAGTCGAGACCGTTGACCTTGAAGAGAGACATCGTGTAGTAGAGACTCGCCACAAGGTGATATGCAAAGACAGGAAGAAAATCCCGGTGGAACTTGGATGGTATGTCAAGGCCTTTACCGTTGGATATCCAGAAATTGATTATGTCCCGGCTCGACGCACCGGATTCCGGAGCAATCATCGATTCATAGATTTCTTTCTGTGCCTGAGGGAACTCGAACTTGTCCCTGTAC
>CAVEDD010000166.1:0-4278 GCA_963614515.1 Treponemataceae bacterium
TCAAAATCAGCGGCAAGTGCGGGAAACACAATATCCTCGACCGCCTTGAGCTTTGCCGCATCGCTGAATATCACCCCGGCCAGCGCCCGGCTGTCAAAACCTCCGTCTCTCCGGCGAAACCGCCGTCCGAGAGCCTTCTCGATTTCGGGCAGCAGAAAGGGGGATTCCGGCTGGGCTTCATAAAACCTCTTGACCGCAGAATCGGCATCATAGCAGGGCACGCCCATCCCCTCGAGAATCCGCCTCACCTCCGATTTCCCGCTCCCGATGCCTCCTGTCAGAAGAACTGTTTCCATACAGCAGACCAGCGGCTCACTCGGCCGGGGCAGAACCAACGGAAACTGAACCGGCCTGAACTGTCGGACAGGATTCTGCCGTGGCGGTCTCCTGCGCCGGACACTCTGTCTGCGCTTCAGGCTGCGGCCAGAAAGGACGGATATTCTTCGGAAGACAGAAATATACTCCGACGAGAATGCCGAGAATCAGTGCCGTGCCGATGACCGCCTTTTTCCACGCCGGCATCTTCTTTTCGGCGAAAGGGTCGTTGCCGACGAAAGCCGGCATCTTTGCGACACCGGTGAGCGTCTGTCCGAAACGGGCGTTTACAATCACATTGGCATTGACCGCCCAGCCGTTGGCGTTGAGAATCGGCGCGAGATTGCGCTTGCGCAGACTCAGCCAGGACATGACCATCGACGGACCGGAGATTATCAGAATCAGCCCGAGCACGGAAAGTATCATTCCGTACCACGAAAGGCTCACGAAAGTCGAGAACAGCGAACCGAGGAAAGTCCCGATGGAACCCAGGGCCATTCCTATCATAGCGAAGATTCCCGCGAATTTCGCGACATCGAAAGGCTGCGCCGCCGATGTCGTCTGAGCACCGCCGGATGCCGCTGCGGCGGAAAGATTCGTCCCGGCGGTTGAAAGATCGGAGGTCGCCTTTTCCAGGACCTTGGACTCCTGTTTCGAGGCCATCTTGCTGATCTGTCCGCCGACGAAATCCCCTATCTTCCTGTACGGAGACCAGAACGCCTGACGGATGCTGATGGGATTGTCGATGATTTTCGTCACCACGGCATCATAGTCATTCCCCGCACGGTCGTAGAAGACCGCATTGCTTCCCACTTTGAGGTTATTGATGTCCCCGTCGGTCATCACGGCGACTATGGTCATCTTGTCTGCCGTCTTCTTCGAAGTGCAGTCGCAGTAGAGCAGGAACATCCCGCTCGCCCCCGCCATAGCCGTCTGTTTCGCCATATCGGTGACCCGGATGCAGAGGTCGCAGTTGCGCTGGTCGATGTAGAGCCGCCCGGCCTGGAAGACCGAACTCATCGTCACGGCCGTGGAGTAGAAGTCGGAGAATGTCACATAGTTGCGAAGGAGAGTGTAGAAGTCGCGGCACAGATGAAGCAGACGGTCCACTTCCCGGATGCCCTCGATGCTCTCCGCCGCCGCATTGTCCTCAGCGATGAGTTTTTCCAGATCGGCTTTCCTGTTCTCCGCGAGAACCGTCTTGAGGCGGTCATATCCCAAGCCTTCGACCTCGGCGCCCGCCTTGGCAGCGAGATGCGCCCTGAATGCGTCGAATTTTCCGTAAACCGCACGCCACTGAGGCTCGGTCAGAACCTTCGCCCCCGGAAAATCAGTATCAAGAACAAGAGTCCTGAACTTTTCAAAAGCCGCGCTCCACGCCGGATTTATTCCTGCAAGGGGAAGTTCCCCCTCCGCATTGACTTTCGCAAGCGGATAGGCGGCAATCTCCTCAGTGCAGAACGCGAGATTCTTCGCGCTTATCTCCCCCATACGCTCCGCGCTCACGTCCAGGACAGCCTCGCTGTCAGGATGGAAGGCCGCAAGAGAACAGCGCAGGAAGAAATCGTCAATCTTCTCTTTCAGCGCGTCGCAGACTTCCATAGCCACAGCGGTGTCAGCCCCGTAAGGCAGCATATCCGCCGTTTCGGAGTCTTTCCACGCGATGAAATCCGCCGCAGCCCCGTAGAACGCATCGAGATGAGCCTGATCCACACCGGGTTCTCCGCTGCGGTCGGCGACTGCGCCCTCACAGGCTATGCACTCCCCGAGCACTGTCTTCAGAGCCGGGGCTTCAGCCGAGTTTACGGTAATCACCCCGTCCCCGTTGAAAGGGGAGGCCGCCGAAGCAGAGATGCTCGCGGCGACATCTGAAAGCGAAACGCGCTCACCTCCGAGCGAAAGGCTGTCTATTATACGCTTCGCGCTCGCATAAATCTTCGCGCCCTGTCCGGTCTCGCCGTTTATCTGGGAGAGCGACAGCGAATCCTCTCGTTCAATCAGGACAGAAAGGTCTTTCAGAACGGCCTTGAGATAGTCCACGGTGGCGATTATCTCGTTCACGTGAATCTTCCCGTCCCCGTCCAGATCGACAGCCTTCAAGGTTTCCGGATCCATCTCAAGACCCGAAGCCGGGCAGCTGAGCACAGTCCAGAGCTTCTGGTCAAGTTCGCCCAGATGGGCTATGTCCCCGCCGGTGGTGATGTTCACACGCGTGACCCCGCCGAAAGTAGAAAACTTCCAGTCATAGTCACCGTTGGACTTCATCGTGCCCGCCGGTGAAATCTTCTTAATCTTCTTTTTACAGCCCATTGATTTTCCTTATTTCATCAAGACACCCGACGCAGCAGTCCGCCTTCAGGCGCCCGTCACATCCGGCAGAAAGAGAGGGGATGCATGAAAGGATGAAATGCAAGGCGGACGGCGAAGATGAATACCGCAGCAACCTCATGGTTGTGAGGATTTCATCAAGACGTCCAACGCAGCAGTTCGCCTTTCAGGCGCCCCGTCAAACAGTGAGGATGTCCTTCTCTTTGGCGGAAACAAGCTCATCAATCTTCTTCACCCAAGAGTCCGTGGATTTCTGAACCTTGTCCTCATAATCTTTCTCCATATCCTCGGCAAGCCCGTCCTTCTGAGCCTTCTTCAGCGCCTCAATCGCATCGCGGCGGGCGTTGCGCACGACAATCTTGGAGTTCTCGCCGGCAGCCTTCGCCTTCTTGATGAGTTCCTTGCGGCGCTCTTCGGTCAGCGGCGGAACGGTGCAGCGGATGGTCTCCCCGTTGTTGGACGGAGTCAGCCCGAGGTTGGCGTCAATGATGGCCTTCTCGATGAGCGGAATCATCTTCTTCTCCCACGGCTGGATGGCGAGTGTCTTTGCGTCCGGGGCGGTCACCGAAGCGACCTGCGGAACCGGGGTCATCGAACCGTAATAATCCACAAGCACATTGCTGAAAACCGTAGGATTGGCTTTGCCCACCCTGTAGGTCTTGAGATCCTCTTCGAGGAACGTCACAGCGTCCTCCATATTCATCTTGGCCTCTTCCAAGATTTCGTTTGCCTTGTCAATCATTGTGATATGTGTTAATATGTGTTTTCATTTTCATATGAACCGGTGTGCCGGTCTATATGTGCACCAGAGTCCCGACCTTTTCGCCTCCGACGAGTTTGAGAAGATTGTCTTTCCCGTTGATGTCGAACACGATTATGGGCATATTCCCCTCCCGGCAGAGGGCGAACGCCGTCTGGTCCATCACTTTGAGATGGTCTTCCATCGCCTTGTCGAAACTCAGTTCATCGTATTTCACCGCCGTCGGTTCCTTCTCCGGGTCGGCTGTGTAAACTCCGTCCACGCGGGTGCCTTTCAGAAGCGCGTCGGCTTTGATTTCGAGGGCGCGGAGGGCTGCTCCGGAGTCTGTGGTGAAGAACGGGTTGCCCGTACCGCCGGCAAGGAGTGCCACCCCTCCCCTCTCGAGGACTGCCACGGCGTCGTCCCTCATATAGTAGCGGGCGATCGGGGTCATCGGCGTGGCCGTGAACACCTCCGCCTCGACTCCCGCAGAACGCAGGGCCATCGCGAGTCCGAGTGAATTGATTACTGTGGCGAGCATTCCCATCTTGTCCCCGTTGACGCGGTCAAATCCTTTTCCCACGCCGCTCAGGCCTCGGAAAATGTTGCCCCCGCCGATGACTATGGCCACCTGCAGACCGCCCTTGACCGCCCTTGCAATCTCTCCCGCATATTCGGCGAGACAGCTCTCGTCGATTCCCTTTCCGGCAGGTCCGCCGAGGCTTTCCCCGCTCAATTTCAACAATACCCTTCTGTACATCATTTTTCTTTTTTCATTTCACACCGCAAACTTCCGGAAGTCATCCCGGAACGGTTTCTCCTGTCAGCCAGGTGACGGCTTTGTAAGCGTTAAAAAATAAATTGGTGGAGATTTGTGAAGGATTTTTGAGGATAGA
>CAVEDD010000167.1:0-4268 GCA_963614515.1 Treponemataceae bacterium
CTCCACGACAGGACGGGTCACGACAATCGGAGCTCCCGCCACGGCCTTTCTCGACTCAAGTTCCGCCTCGAAGCGTTCCTTGGCGACACCGGAGCGGTAATCCCTGTACTGACGTTCGTGCATCGCGAACTCGAACAGCTCCTCGCTGTCCTGACCTTCGTCCCAGCCTTCCTCCTCCATCATTCTGCGGAATTTCGGCAGTTCGTCCGGGAACGCGTCCTGAGGATTGCCCGTGTAGAACTCAAGTCCCTTAGACTTCGCGAGTTCCGTGATTTCCGGAGCGAGCGGGCCGGGCAGACGGCCCATCTTGCCGAGTATCATATTCCAGGTGTCCTTGTCGATTGAAGACCAGCGCGGCCGTCCCTTGAACGAATCCAGCAGGTTCATCAGCGCGGTGTTCTTCACATACTGGCTGAACGGGGTCACGAGCGGAGGGTAGCCCAGACGCGGCCAGACATACTCGACTTCCCGGAAAAGCCTCACCATCAGGCTGTCAAGACTCAGCTCCGGCTTGGACTGCGCACGGAGAGCGGCGTTTATCGCCGAATGAAAGCCCTTGAGGTCGGCCATCATCGAACCCATCATCCCGCCCGGAAGTCCGCAGCCGACAAGCAGCGAACTCATCTGCGAGTTGTTCGGGTCAATCCAGTAGCCGAGAAAATCGTCGATGAACGACTGCGTGAGGGAGCGCACCTCCATATACGCGTCCATATCGATGTCTTTCACCGTGAACCCGTCGGCCTTGAGCATTTCGCGTATCGTAATCACGTCCGGATGCACCTTCCCCCACGAAAGCGGCTCTACGGCCACGTCGAGAAAGTCAGCCCCGGCACGCGCGACCTCAAGCATCGAAGCCGGAGAAAATCCCGGTCCGCTGTGTCCGTGGTACTGGACTATAATCTGCGGATATTCCTTCTTTATCTTTCCGGTAAGTTCGGCAAGGAAAGTCGGCCGTCCGATTCCCGCCATATCCTTGAGGCATATTTCGTCCGCCCCGTATTCCACGACCTTGCGGACGATGTCCATATAATATTCAACAGTGTGGACGGGAGAATGGGTGATGCTCAGCGCGACCTGCGAGACCATCCCCGCTTTTTTCGCATATTCTACGCTCAGACGCAGATTCCTGTGGTCGTTGAGTCCGCAGAATGAACGGGATATGTCCGTGCCCTGCGCCTTCTTGACCTTGTACATCAGTTCGCGCACATCGGCGGGAACGGGGTTCATCCTCAGGGCGTTGAGCCCCCTTTCGAGCATATGGGTCCGAATCCCGGCCTTATGAAAAGGCGCGGTCCATTCGCGCACCGCCCTGTTCGGGTTCTCGCCGAAAAGCAGATTGACCTGTTCGAAGGCTCCGCCGTTGGTCTCCACGCGGTCGAAGCAGCCCATATCGATGATTGGCTGAGCCACCTTCACCAGCTGATCGACCCTCGGGACATATTTCCCCGACGACTGCCACATATCCCTATATACAAGAGAGAATTTTATTTCACGTCCCATAGATATGAAAATATTTCCGCAAAGATAATCAAGTTCGCGGAAATATGATTCGGCGGGGGATGACGGACAAAAAAACGGCCGGGATGTTCCGGTCGTTTCCGTGTTATTTTTTAAGGATTACTTAAAGAAGGGTGCCCGGTCGGATTCGAACCGACGACATTCAGAACCACAATCTGACGCTCTAACCAACTGAACTACGGGCACCGTGTTGATTTTGGGACTGCAAAGATAGACAAATTCCGCCGTTATGCAAAAAAATATTGCGTTCATATGTCGTTTTTCAAATTTTTCATTCAGATTCTAAGGTTTCAGTTTTTTGCTTATTTTTGCGGGCGTTTTTGAAAATATATACGATATGAGAAAGATATTCGCACTGACTGCGGTGATTTTCACTCTTGCGGCGGCAGACTGTGCCGCTGCGGCCGGGAAAAAGACGACAATATGGACGGACGCGTCCGATTCGAGGATAACATATGCGGGCAGGGTGCTCAGGGACGGGGCTGACGTGTCGTTCGACTGGTCCGGAGTGCAGTGCAGGGTGAAATTCACCGGACAGAGCATTGTGCTCAGGTGCTCGGACACCAAGGCGAACTATTACAACGTCTGGTTCGACAAGGGCACGGAAGAGACTCCGGACCTTGTCATCAGAACGGCCGGGAGGGACACCACCATCGTGCTTGCGGAGAAACTCGGAAAGGGGGCGCACTGCATGACGCTGCTCAAGCGCACCGAAGGGGAGCAGGGACGGACGACTTTCCACGCCTTCGGGACAACCGGGGAACTGCTCCAGGCAGAGCCTTTGCGCGGGAGGTACATAGAATTCATAGGCGACTCCTACACCTGCGGATACGGCACGGAGAATTCCAAACGCGACGACCCGTTCAAAGCCGAGACCGAGAACTGCAATCTTACCTATGCCGCAGTGATCTCCCGCTATTTCAACGCCGACTACAACCTTGTGAGCCACTCCGGACGGGGAATAGCCCGCAACTACGACGACTGGGGGAAGGACATTCCCGGGACCACGATGCCGGAAAAATATGACAGGCTCTTCGACGAGTCCGCCGGGCCGGCCTGCCCTCCGGCGGAGCGGATTCCGGATCTCGTGGTCATCTATCTGGGAGCCAATGATTTCTCCACCGGGAAACAGCCGTCGATGGATGCGTTCTGCGGGAACTACATAAAACTGCTGGGCGAAATCCGGGAGCGCTACGGAGAGGATGTCCCGATTCTCTGCCTCGCGGCCAGACTTGACCCCGGAATCTACGTCTATGTCCGCGAAGCCTGCCGCAGGAGCGGGATGGAGAAAATCCGGAGCGTGGCCATTCAGGACGGGGTTCACGATGAGGACGGAGATCTCGGCGCGAGCAGCCATCCGAACTATTCGGGGCACAAGAAGATGGCGAGTGTCATAATCCCGTATGTTTCGACCATAACGGGATGGGTTATGGAAGAAAAGGCCGTGCGGTAGATTTCACTCAGATTTTAGACCGAACGGTAATGAAGCATTTCAGGGGATTTGCGCTGACCGGGCACCCTGGCAATGAAGAAAAAAGACCGGAGCAATTCGGTCTTTTTTCTTACCCCCTCCCGTCCCCCTGCATCAGGGGTATAATTGACATTAGGGGGAAGTCGTGCTCCGTGCGCCTTTTTCTTTTTCATGCAGTCGCTTTGTTTTGTTATACTAATGTTATATCTTTGTGATATTAAACGTAACAGGAATATGGAAACAATAGCATCAAACAGGAAGCAGACGGCGTTCAGGCTTCGTGCAGACTTGCTCGACAGACTGAGACTGAAAGCGAAAAAAGAGAACAGGAGTCTCAACAATTACGTGGAAAGCATTCTTTTGGACGTTGCTTTCGACGAGCCGAATGACGAGACTTTAGCCGCAATGAAAGAGACGGGGAATCTCACAAAGGTTGACATGTCAAGTTATGAATCATTCTTAAAGTCACTTGAATGAAAGAGATTGTAGCGTCAAGCAAATTCAAAAAAGACATCAAAAGATTCAGGAACAGACCGGATACCTTGAAAAAACTGTACGATGTTGTAAATATTCTATCGAAAGGAGAGAGTATTCCCGAACACTACAAGCCACATATGCTGATTGGCGAGTACAAAGGATATATGGAGTGTCATGTCGAAAATGACACTCTACTTATATGGATTGATGAAAACGAGAACCTGATAAGACTAATCAGGTTCGGGTTACATTCTGAACTGTTCAGATAGAAATCGTCGTCTCGCCGGGGCGGATGCTGTGGGGCTTGCCGTTGAGGACGACCCGGCAAATCGAAACTCCGCACAACTATATCAAGATTTTTATCTATTTTTGCAAATATATTCGAAATATTCAGAACTTCACGCAGAACGGTTATGAAAGCTTTCAGGGGATTTGCGCTGACCGGGCTTGTCGCCGTTGCGGTGACGGCGTTCTCGTTCGTGTCTCCGGCAAAAATCGGTGACGTGCAGCTGGGACGCGCGAATCTATGGTCCGGACTGCTCGAATGGGACGACGCGGAAATGTCCGACGAGTTCGCCCCCGACTTTGAAAGCCTGTGCAGCAAGGTCGGGACTCCGGCCGGGGAACTGCCTGTGGAGACATCGTTCTATTGGGATGCCGACAGTTCTTCGCACGGGGACGCGGACAGCCTTTCACTCGGGGACATCGACAGCCTTTCGCTCAGAGACATCGACAGTCTTTCACTCGGGAAGACATACAGAATCGCCTTTCTCGGAGACTCTTTCATCGAAGGGGACATACT
>CAVEDD010000168.1:0-4084 GCA_963614515.1 Treponemataceae bacterium
ACCACTACTTCACCGGATGGGAGAACTTCGTGTTCGGAGACGGAGCCGACGCTTCAAGCACGAAAATCTACGGCTCAGCGCCGCTCTCGGACAATGCTGGACTCTACCGTCTCTTCTGCGGCAGCTCACGCTGGAACATCTGGTTCCCGAGCGGTGATCCGGCCTACGCAAAGGTGAGCGTCAATATGGCGGACCGCAGTTGGGCTTACGAGGCCGTGAGCACGATAAGCATAGTCGGCGACTTCAACGGTTGGAAACTCGACACCGACCCGATGACTTACGACAGCGAAAGCGGAACCTGGTCGGCGACGGTCACTGCTGAGTCCTGGGGCACTTATGGCATCCATTTCGTGGTCAACTCGAATTGGGACTGGTGCTTCTCCGATGCGGACAAGGACGGCGTGCTCGACACGGGGGCAAGCGACTTCATGCCGAGTGTGGATCCGGGCACCTGGAAGATTACGATTGACCTGAATGACCCTCAGAATATGACGGTCAAGTTTGCAGCAGAATAATTTTCAACAATATAACATATGATTATGAACAAGTTGACAAACATATTCTCCGGCCGTGCGGCCGGTCTGCCGAAAAGCCTTATGCTTGTGTTCGCGGCTGCGGCGACGCTTATGGGAGCCTCCTGCTCCTCCTGCACCTCGGAATCGCTTCCGCATACTCCCGTAACCCCGGACGAGCCAATCGTCATCGACCGCACGGCGTTCGCCAAGGGTGCGGACATCAGCTGGGTGACCAAGATGGAAAGCGAGGGAATCAAGTTCTACAACGCCGCCGGCGAGCAGACCGAGTGCACCGAACTGATGAAGCAGATCGGAATGAACTCCATCAGGCTCCGCGTGTGGGTGAATCCTGAAGACGGCTGGAACTCGGCTTCCGACGTGCTCGTGAAAGCCATCCGCGCCCAGAAACTGGGAATGAGGATTATGATTGACTTCCATTTCAGCGACACCTGGGCCGACCCTTCACATCAGACCGTTCCCGCCGCGTGGGCTTCCTATGACATCGAGGGGCTCAAGACAGCGGTCGCCGATCACACCACCGAAGTTCTCTCCCTTCTGAAGAAATACGGGGTCGAGGTCGAGTGGGTGCAGGCCGGGAACGAGACCCGCAGCGGAATGCTCTGGGATCTGGGGAGTTACAAGACCAACAGCGGAAAGAACTACGCCGAACTCACCACTGCCTGCTACGACGCGACAAAGGCGGTTTTCCCGGACGCGAAGGTCATCGTCCACCTCGACCAGGGCAACAACCTCAGCCTCTACACCAGGATTTTCCCCGTGCTCAACGCGAACAACGCGAAGTATGACATAATCGGGATGTCGCTCTACCCTTGCTGGTGGGATGACGCCACCCAGTCCTACGGCACGGAGTGGAGGGAGAATGTCGACGCCTGCCTTGCAAACATATCTTCGGTGAACAAGAGCTACGGCAAGGATGTCATCATCTGCGAGACTGGAATGCCGGTCGTGAACCCGGATGTCGCCAAGGCGATGCTGAGCTACCTTCTTGAGGAGACTCAGAAGATTTCCTGCTGCAAGGGCGTGTTCTACTGGGAGCCTGAGGCTCCGAACGGGTACAATGACGGGTATGCGCTGGGGGCGTTTGAGGATGGGGCTCCTACCATTGCACTTGACGCCTTCTCAGAAGCCAAATAAAAAGCGGTACTCCATCTTTTTATTTGACTTCTGCATCCCCGCATCTTATATTAGCATATATTTGTAGAATGTTGGGGGAATCATTGGGGAAGCTAAACAGAAATCATATTCTTATGATACAAAGGATTATTGTGGCGGCATTGGCGCTTTGCGCTGCCGCCTCGCTGCCGCTTGCGGGACAGGTGCGCAGTGAGAAGGTGTTGAAGGAATGGGAGTTCCGCCGTGACCACGACACTCTCGCCGTTTCCGGATGGGAGAAAGTCCGGGTGCCGCACGACTGGGCCATATCCGGCCCGTTCGACAAGGCGAACGACCTGCAGACCGTGGCCGTGGTGCAGAACGGGGAGAGCGTGCCGAGCGAAAAGACCGGGCGCACGGGCGGACTGCCCTATATGGGCAAAGGATGCTACCGCACGGACATCAGCGTCGCCGGGCTTGACGGCCGCCGCTTCGAACTTCTTTTTGACGGGGCGATGAGCGAGGCACGTGTCTTCGTGAACGGAGAGCAGGTCTGCGAATGGCCCTACGGCTACAACGCATTCCACTGCGACATAACCCCTTCCCTGCACGAGGGACTCAACCGAGTCACGGTGCTGCTGGAAAACCGGCCTTTCTCTTCGAGATGGTATCCCGGAGCGGGACTCTACCGCAAGGTTCGTCTCATCGAGACCCCGACTATCCATATCCCCGTATGGGGCGTGAAAATCACGACTCCCCACATAGAAAAAGAATATGCCACGGTCAGCATATCCGCTGAAATCGAAGGCGCACAGGAGAGCGAGGCTTTCGACATCGAGACCGTAATCCTCGACAAATCAGGCAATGAGGCGGCACGGCGCACCGACAGACGGAGCGTATGCCACGGCGAGGCTGTGAAGCAGAACATAAGCATAGCATCTCCGGAACTCTGGTCTCCGGAAAATCCTGCGCTCTACACGGCACGGACACGCATTCTGAAGGACGGGAAACTCATTGACAGCGTCGAAAACCGCTTCGGGCTGCGCACAATCGAGTTTGTCGCCGACAGGGGATTTTTCCTCAACGGGGAACGCAGGGTGATTCACGGAGTGTGCATGCACCACGACCTCGGGCCTCTCGGGGCTGCGGTGAACAGGGCTGCGCTCCGCCATCAGATTGAGATGCTCAAGGAGATGGGCTGCGACGCCATCCGCACCTCGCACAATATGCCTGCGGAAGACCTTGTGGAGCTCTGTGACGAGATGGGTATGATGATGATGGCCGAGACTTTCGACGAGTGGGACAAGGCGAAATGCCAGAACGGCTACCACCGATTCTTCGATGAATGGGCGGAGAAGGACATAGTGAACCTCGTGCGGCATTTCCGCAACAGCCCGTCCATAATAATGTGGAGCATAGGGAACGAGGTGCCGACCCAGTGGAGCGGGGACGGCTACAAGACAGCCGCCGCCCTCCAGTCCATCTGCCACCGCGAAGACCCGACCCGTCCCGTCACCTGCGGAATGGACCAGTTCGACGCGGTCGTCAACAACGGCTTCGGTGCCCAGCTCGACATCCCGGGATTCAACTACAAGCCGCGCCGCTTCGTCGAGGCTTACGGCAAGCTCCCGCAGAACATAATACTCGGCAGCGAGACCGCCTCAACGGTAAGTTCCCGGGGAGTCTATCATCTTCCGGGAGAACTCGACGGGGTTTCGGAGACATCCCGAACTTCGGGAGTTTCGGGAACTTCCGGGACTCATGGAACTTCCGGCGCGGAGAATGGGAACGGGAAAGTGAACACGGCACCGGGATTCGACGGCCTTCTCGCGAAGAGCCGCCGCTGGAGCGACCATCAGTCCTCGTCCTACGACACGGAATGCTGCTCGTGGTCGAACATCCCGGATGTGGACTTCGCCGCGGACGAGGACTACCCGTGGATGCCCGGACAGTTCGTCTGGACCGGCTTCGACTACCTCGGCGAGCCTTCGCCATACGACACGGACTCCTGGCCGAACCACTCCTCCGTTTTCGGAATCATCGACCTCGCAAGCATAGCGAAAGACCGCTTCTGGCTCTACCGCAGCCAGTGGCGCGACGATGTGCCGACTCTCCACCTGCTCCCGCACTGGACCTGGCCGGGGCACGAGGGCGAGAACATCCCGGTCGTGGCCTACTCTTCGTTCGACAGGGCCGAACTGTTCGTGAACGGCGTGAGCCAGGGATTCGCGGAAAAGACTCCTGCAACTGGAGTTTCCGAAGACCCGACCCGACCCGCTCCGATTGCACCTGACACGGAACTCTTGCGCCGTTTCCGCCTCATCTGGCCGGACGTGGTCTATCAGAGCGGCGAAATCCGCGTGGTGGCCTACGGCTCTGACGGACTCCCGGCAGCCGAGCAGACAGTCCGCACCGCCGGCAAGCCTTACGCGCTTAAACTCACCCCTTACACCGGG
>CAVEDD010000169.1:0-3956 GCA_963614515.1 Treponemataceae bacterium
GCTCAATCTTGTGGGTCAAACAGCGTCCGTTGTCGTCCACCGTCTCCTTGGTCTCCAGTGTCCCGCTTGCCGGAATCATCGGAAGCCTTTCCATTGCCAGCGTGCTTGTGCTGTCCGCCGCCTGGCTGACGAACATCTCCTTGATAATCCTTATCATCTTTCAGTCCTTTGAGGTTTATGCTTTCGTCCAGATAGTAACTGCGTCTGAGCAGCCGCCGCGTCAGCTCCTTCATCTTCCTCTGGCTTGAACGGTACACCCGCTTGTAGAGAGTGTCCGTATAGTCCACGCTCACAAGCTTCCGGGAGATGATGAAAGCCTCGACAATGTCCTTGCGCCCGTATCCCAGACCCTCGCCCTTGCGGTAGTAGCCCGCGAAATCGAGGTCAAAAGTCGCCGACACCGCCATCATCAGAGCCGCCGTGTCCGCCTGAGAGTAATAGATGAACTTGTTCTCGATGTTCCGCGTCGCCGGATTCAGCGGAAGGTCGAGAGTGGCCACGAGTTTTCCCTCCGGCTCAGCCACCGGACGCGCCGATTCCCTCACCCTCGCGCAGAGCAGTTCTCCCACCGGTTCCCGCGTGCTCACCCTGTATGCTTCCTCACCCGGAATCCTCGGAAAGAGGAAACCGAAGTAGTCAAGTCTCAGCTCTGAATCGAATTTGAGTTTAATAAGCATACGGAACGGTTATAAGCGGCTATCGTTCACAAAGTTACAAAAATGTTTCAAAACATCCAACGGAAAAGCCCCGCAACCGGCGGCATTATCCGGAAAATCACTTCACCAGAACGTCCTTCCCCTCGCGGATCATCCGGCAAAGCGCCCTGTAAGTGCTTTCCCGGACATAATCCGTGTACCAGTCGCCCTCATCCGGTCCGAGTTCCACCCTGTAGAGCACAAGCCGGCCGCGCGTCAGGTCTTCAATCTTCGCGCTGCGAAGTCCGCCCGGCAGCTTCCGGTAATGCCAGAGCGGCATCGACCGGCCGTAAACGTCGGCATTGAACTCAAGTCTCTCCGGAGCGTCGGGATGCTCCTGAACGGTGATGATTTCCTCTTCCATAATATGCGTTTTTGACCCCGGATTTTCACACGGGAAATTTTCAGCGGTTTGCAGTTGCAAAATTTTCTGACCCTTTGACCCCTTGACCCAAAACCTTTGTAACTAATTGATATTCAATATGCTTTGCGGGGTCAAATTTTTTCAGAGCCATTTGACCCCGATTTGCCGATTTTCGCCCTAACTCTCTGATACATAGGAGGGTCAAAAATTTTTCCATCCCGAGCCATACCTCCGGAAATGCCCCAAAATCGGTGTCAAGCCAAAACCAAATTGACCCATTTTGACCCCGCATTTTGACCCCGCGTAACTCTCTATCTTTCATTTACTTATCTATACTTTTACTATATCGGGGTCAAAAGGGTCAAAGATTTTTCACCTTAGAACCGCCCCCGAAATTTCAAACTCTCCACAAAAAAGGGATTCGCGTGAACGAACCCCTCATCACAGCTCCCGCTCCTATGCCCGACCCCTGCGTTTTCCGGTACAGGGCGACCGTCAGAACGGAGGCTGTGAAGACTCGCTGAACGACTCGGCCGAGGTGCCGATTCCCCCTGCCCCCGGTTCATCCGGCTCGGGCGGCGTGCCTATGATTGACACCGGATCAAGCTCCGTCTCCCGGTCAGGACGCGTGTCGATGTAGAAGCAGTAAAGATTGTTCCCGTTCACCTTGCGGCGGATGTCGTTGCGCTGCCTCTCCGTCTCCGAGCGGAGCAGCTCAGTCGGATTGTACATCCAACCCTTATAAGAACAGAACATAATCAGCTTCTTCTTGAAAGTCGCCTTCTTGATGCTGTCCTGAATCTTCTTGTTCAGAGTCGAGCGGTAAGCAGCAAAAGCCTCGTCGATGTCGACAATCACATCAAGGTGGCCGTTCGGCAGCCAGTCCTCTGCCCACCAGATGAACTCGTCCGTAATCGCCCTCTGAAGGTTGCGCTGCTCGATCTGCCTCATCGGCGGCTGGATGCGGATGTGGAGCTTGTGCCAGACCGCGATGCAGTTGAACATGAAATTGTAGAATGCATTCATCTCATCCGGAGTGTAGTCCTGGATGAGGTTCTTCTTGAACTCGGTGTATGGAGACCGCTCCTTCAGCCCGCGCATCGGGTCGTCCGAATGGTAGTAGTCCGTGAAGGCGGTGAACCAGGTGCGCCTGCGCAGAGACGCATCGAACCGCTTGATTGCGTGGTTGGAGGTGAACGCCACCTTCGGACTGTCCTTGAACTCCAGAATGAACGCGTCCCTGTTCTTCGGGTTCACCACCATCTTGCCCGTGATCATAGGCATAAACCGGTGAAGGTCGATGCCGTCGTTCAGGTCGTCGAAATAGACCGTGTCCGTGATTCCCGGACGCACACCCGCGAGCATGAAGTCCGTCTTGGACGGGTTGATTTCCTGACCGTTGATGAACAGCTGCCTGCGGAGCTGCTCGGTGCTGGTCATAAAGAGCGACTTTCCCGTTCCTCCGAGGTGCGTGCCCTCCTCGGACTGCTCCGTCTCCATAGCATAAATCGCGTAAGGCTGACCGGCGACCTTGTACTTGCTCATGATGTAGCCCAGAGCCATCGCCTTCGAGATGAAATGCAGGTTCGTCTCCGCCACCTCATCCGGCGACAACTGCATCCCGAGTTCCTCCTTCCTCCAGTAGTTGCGCCCCGTATTGTACACGAACTGCATGAATGTGCAGTCGTTCCGGAAGATTTTGAGCCTGTATCGCCTAAGCTCATCTACAGCGTCAATTTGCTTCCGCGTTGAAATGTAATCGGGGGTGTCGGGGGTGAGGACGGAAAGCCGGTTCAGCAGGGTCGCATATTCCTCGGAATACTCCACGTCGAAGAACGGCTGCTCCGGACGGAAGTCGTGCTCGATAATCTTGCTCCGGTAGACATTGTGCGGGCATTCGGACGGCTTCAGCTGCTTCGCCCCCGTGGCCGACACCTTCACCGGGCCGTTGCTGAAGAAGAAAGTGTCGGAATGTTTGTCGAACGCGTTGAAATCCGGGACAATCACCGCGAGCTTCTCCAGAGAGCTCCTGCTTATCTGGGGAGAGCGGTGGATGGTGTTGGCGAGAGTCTGGTTGTAATAGTTCGCGTGGGTGCGGAGATACTCCAGAAGATACGCCGAGCAATGGGCGCTGATGCTGTCGTCGTCGATGAGAGTCACGACATTGTCCTTCACCTGACAGAACGCGAAATCCGTGCAGTCCGGATTCGTGGCTATGCGGAAATATCCCGAAGCCTGCAAGAACGAATACAGCTGCTCGTTGTTGATGTCATATCCCCCGAATCCGCCGGACTTCGTGTGCTTCTCCTGCCAGAACTTCAGACCTCCGGAGAGTTTCACAAGTTCCTTGAACAGGGACACGGGATTCTGGTTCTCCGGACGGCGGAAATGCACGAAAAAGTCCTTCGCGTCCTTGCAGGGCTTGCCCTTGCGGTCCTTGAACCTCTTGAGTTCCTCCGGAAGCCGGATGATGTTGATGTCGAGATAACGCAGCGCAATCCGGTACATATTGGCTATCCCCGTGTCATCGATGTCATAGAGGATATATATCTTCTTCGCAATCTTCTGAAGCAGGGAAAACTCGTACTCCGTCAGGTCGGCGGTCTCCGAATTGAGCCAGCACACGTGAAATCCGGCGGAATGCACATTCAGCGCGTCAGACGGGCCGGAGCAGATGATGAGTTCCTTCCACGTCATATCCACCTCCGCTCCAGCTTCCTCGCCCTCGACCCAGTCCGCGGCCACCATCCCCGGGTATATGCCGTTCTTCGCGTTCGCATACAGCTTGATGAAGTCCCGCTCCCCGAAAAAGAAGTTCTCCGGCTTCTCGCCCACATACATAAAGCGGATGTCCCCGAGCGGCTGGTAGAGCTTGCCCCAGGAACCGTAATCGTAGT
>CAVEDD010000170.1:0-3924 GCA_963614515.1 Treponemataceae bacterium
TTATAGAGGAACGCATATCCGTGCTCCTTTTCCAGGGTTTCGAGAACCTCCTTTACTGTCTCGTTTCTGACCGTCAAATCAATTCCCCGTTCCTGTCCCGCAATCGGAACAGAAAGGAATGTCAGAAGGAAAAAGCAGCATGCGGTGGTGATGGTTATTGTTTTATGTAACATGAGGTCTGTTATTTCATTGTGATGATGTACGAATTCCCTTCCTTTCGGTATTTTATTCCCGACACGAGGCTGATGCTTTCCAGTGCCGCATCCGGTCCGTCGCTGAGGTCAAGTTTCCCGGTCATGGAGACATCCCTCAATGCGTTGTCATAGACAAAATCAATGTTATAGCGGCGCGTAAGCTGCATGAGAACATCCTTGAGACTGTCACTGTCCAAGTTCAGGAGGTCGTCTTTCCAGCATATATAATCTCCGGGATTGACGGAATCTATAGAGACATCGCAGTTTGAACTGCCGTAACTGAACATCTGGTCCGGAGCAATCACATAGTCATGGTCAAGCATGTCTCCGAGTACGGAAACCTTGCCGGATACGAGCACGACCGACTGCTTTTCTTCATAAGGATAGGCCTTGACATTGAAACTCGTTCCGAGAACTGAAACATCAAGACGGTCTGTCTTCACTGTGAACGGACGGCTTTCATCCCTCGCCACATCAAGGAACGCCTCCCCGTTCAGATAGACCTCGCGCCTCTTTCCGCGCATCTCCGTCCGGTATATCAGTCTCGAACCGGAATTCATTGAAATCAAAGTGCCGTCAGAGAGACTCAGTCTCACCCTTTTGCCGTAAGGTACGGTCATCTGGTGAATCTCGTCCCTGCCGGTCAGTTCAAAAGTCCGGGGCTCTCCGTCAGAAACGACAGTCAGCACGCCGTTGCCATAGAAGACCTCTGCGGATGCGGCCACCTCCACCACCCTGTCTGGAAATGATATCGTGATGTTCCCGCCTCCGCTGGGCATCGAGGCGGTCAATGATTCAAAATTCATCCCCTCCAAGCCGGAAATTTCATTGTGACGGTTGCTGATGAAGACTCCGAGAATCAGCACTGCGGCAAGAGACGCAGCAGCAACGGCGGAACGCAGCAGAATGCGCCCCGCCGGTTTCCTCCGTCGGATGTCGGCCGAAATCCGCATCCAGAGCCTTTTCCTGTCAACATCCTCAATATGTTCCTCCACCGGTTCGAGGATGGAGAATATTTCGTCTTCAGTGTATTTCCCGCAGTTCATTTTGTTCCTGTCTTTCGATGGCACGATTCACACGCCTTACAATAGACCGGAGAAAAAGGGGAAATATACTCACAGCAAGAAAATTTTTCTCGTCCTCCGATGCTGTCCGTTTTTCAGACGAAATGGAGCAGAAACACGGAGAACGGCATTATTCTGCGAATTTTCCCGACCGCACGGGATATGAGATTGCGTAGAGACTGAACGTTCATGGCCATGAGCGCAGAACATTCTTCGAACGAGAGTCCCATCGTGTAATGGAGATATACGGCTTCTTTCTGACGGTCGGTCATCACATCAAGAGCCTGTCTGTATTTCTCAAGAATTTCATCCTCGCGTTCCTTTTCCACAGCGGCTTCGGCGGACAGTCTCCATTCCACACTGAACGGGATCTCGTCAAAGGCGACTGAAGGCAATTTGTTCCGTACCTTCAGATTGTCATAGAGCTGCCCACGGAAAGCCTTGAAAAGGTAGAACTTTGGACTTCTCACCGAATCTTCCGACGGACGCCGGCGGTAGAGTTTCAGAAAAATGTCGTGGATGGAATCCATGACCGTTTCCTTGTCAGGGGTGATTTTCATCCCATAGCGGAACAGCAGGTCGGCATACATATCATAGATGAGCGAAAACGCCTCGGCATCTCCGCGCCTGAACCTATTCCATAGTTCCGTTTCTGAGACTGCGGACTTCATCTGAAATCGGTTCTTCAGAAATCAGAGAAAAGTCTGCGGGCGGCTTTGACGGCCATCCCGGCATCGGCAGAATCGGAGATCGGAACAGTGAAAGTCTTGAGCACGGCATCAAGCCGCTCCAGTGAAGCACTGTCACCGCAGCGTTCCCATCCGTCGCGGAGAATCTTCACTTTTTCATAATTCTGTATCCCTTCCGTGAGTTTCGCGAAATGCACGCTGCTACGCCCTCCGGGATAGACCACGAAGCAGTCTCCGGCCGGCCATGTGCGGAAACGGGCATCGGTCAGAGGGTCTGCGGTCCAGCTGTTGTATGCCCAGCGGAGGTAGCCGTCATAGCCTTCGGCCGCAGCGAACCAGCAGAGCCAGACCGCTTCGGCAGGGGAAGATATCGTGTAGAGGTTAGGCAGAGCCTCTGCGCAGCAGGTGTAGACGGTCGTTGTCTGCCCCAGTCCCTTCCTTTTCTCTTTCACCTCGTCCGTGAGTTCTTTCTTGGAAGCGAATGCCTCGCTGAAATCGTCAATGTCATAGATAATCGGTTCGTGAAGTCTCCCGGCAAGAGAAATCCGGAATTCCGGCTCCACCTCCCTTATGAGCGCGAGAACGGTCTGCATCGCGTCAAGAGGACGCTCGTCCATCGCAATCAGGGTCTTCTCGAACCAGCCCTTCGCCTTCAGATGGGCGGCGAAGTCCTTCAGGAAATTTCCCCAATAATCGTTGTACTCGCTGCTTCCGGCCGCAGTGCGCAAGGTTTCGACGGAGTTTGTCGCCTGATTGAAAAAGTCGAACTCCATCGCCCACGGAATCATCGAATAACAGTTGATCTGCCTGTCGATTCCGAGCGAGAACATGAATTCGACCCAACGGTCAAAAACGGTGTAGTCATAGAGCCAGCTGCCGTCCGCACGCTTGATTTTCGTCACCATCGTCCCGAACGGATCCTCCGTCTGCCCATTCCACGGACGGTTCATTATGGTCGCGGTGACGGACTTCTGTCCGGCTCCGGCAAGAAGTTCCATAACCGGACGCATGGCTTCGAAATGAGCGTCACTCCACAGAGGTACGCCGGCCACGCGGGCTACGGAATAGGGATTCTGCCACAAATCCAGATGGAATGTCCAGTCCTTGACCGGAGGCAGCAGCCTGTCGGAAACTGTCAGCTTGATGGAGAGACTGCGCGATTGCACGCCATCCGCCGACACTGTCAGCTTTCCTGAATATTTCCCCGGTTTCGCATCCGAAGGCACGCTGACGGTAATCCACAGCGGCTGCAACTTTCCAGCAGGTATGTCTGCGGTCGGGTTGATGTCGATGATGTCGGCCACCTGTACCTCGCCCCACTTCGACTTGTCCTTGCGGTCTCTGCACTGCCCGAATGAAGTGCTGTCAATGAGGTCGGCAGTCACGAACCCCACGAACTGCGGTTTCACGCATTCCTCCCCGATTACAGCCTTTCCACATCGTAGGTCGGAAACTTTCAGAGAGACATTCTTCAAGTCCTGCCCGGCAAGCACGAGAGCCTGGGCGAACACCCTCTCCCCTCTCCACGCCGGGCATTCGAACGCCTCACCGGCAAATTCCACCGAAGGTTTCGCTCCCTCCACACAATGCGAGTCGGTCGATGCCCAGAACAGGCGGAACGCTGCTTCACGCCCGGAAGCGGAGCAGAGGGTCAGGAACGATAAAATCAAAGCGAATGCAATCTTCCTCATGGCATGGACAATAAATGAGAACCTTAGGCAATCCTTAAAAATCAATCCGCAAAGGTATTCATTTTTCCTGTTTCCGCAATGGGACACCCATCTCAGCAGTTCCTCTCCCCGCGAAACCCATTTATCAGACGATTTTTCACTCTCCGGATCTTCAGCGGATATTATTTTCGGCCTGATGGGAAACATTTGTATCTCAGAGCTTTGATTCGATTCCTTTTTTATGTTCAGCGGAAAGTTTGCGCAAACTTTCCGGATTTTCCGACTCCCAATCGGGGTTTTACGGCAC
>CAVEDD010000171.1:0-3919 GCA_963614515.1 Treponemataceae bacterium
AGTCCTTGAACTTCGCGCAGAGGAACTCGCGGTTCAGGCGTGCGATGTGTGAGACGGTGATGTGCTTCGGGCACTCCATCTCGCAGGCGCGGGTGTTGGTGCAGGCTCCGAAGCCGAGTTCGTCCATCTTCGCGACCATGGCCTTGGCGCGTTTTGCGCCCTCCACCTTGCCCTGAGGCAGAAGCGCGAGGGAACTTACGCGTGCGGCGACGAAGAGCATCGCAGAACCGTTCTTGCAGGTCGCCACGCAGGCTCCGCAGCCGATGCAGGCGGCGCCGTCCATGCTTTCCTCGGCCTTCTCGCGAGGAATCGGAATCGCGTTCGCGTCAGGCACTCCGCCTGTTCCCACCGAAACGTATCCTCCGGCCTGAAGAATCTTGTCGAACGCCCTGCGGTCAACCACGAGATCCTTTATTACAGGAAAACCGTGGCTGCGCCAAGGCTCGATGGTGATTGTGTCACCGTCCTTGAACTTGCGCATATGGAGCTGGCAGGTGGTCACCTCGTCGTCAGGTCCGTGTGCGCGTCCGTTGATATAGAGTGAGCAGGCTCCGCAGATTCCCTCACGGCAGTCGTGGTCGAAGGAAACCGGTCCGGATGACTTGCATCCCTTCTCGACAGCGACAGGATCCATACCCTCCGTGATAAGCTGCTCATTGAGGATGTCAAGCATCTCAAGGAAAGAGCTGTCAGGCGAAATGCCCTTGACCTGATAGGTCTCGAAATGCCCTTTCTCCCTGGCGTTTTTCTGACGCCATACTTTCAAAGTCAAATCCATCGTATCGTTTAGTCTTTATAGTTTCTTGTCGCTATGTGAATGTTCTCATACTTGAGAGGCTCCTTGTGGAGTTCAGGCTCGGCTCCCTCACCCTTGTACTCCCACGCGGCGACATACATATAGTTTTCGTCGTCACGCTTCGTCTCGCCGTCCTCGGTCTGCATCTCCTCGCGGAAATGACCTCCGCAGGACTCGCGCCTGTGAAGAGCGTCGATGGCCATAAGTTCGCCTATCTCAAGGAAATCCGCAAGACGGACAGCCTTTTCAAGCTCCTGGTTGAAAGTACCAGGTTCGCCTGCGACATATACATTCTTCCAGAAATCCTTCTTCAGGTCGCGGATCATCTGTATCCCCTCTTTCAGACCTGCCTCGTTGCGGGCCATACCGACGTGCTCCCACATAATGTGGCCGAGTTTCTTGTGGATGGTGTCAACCGATTCCTTGCCCTTGATTGAAAGAAGCCTGTCAATCTTCGCACGGACAGCCTTCTCAGCCTCTTCGAACTCAGGAGCGCTTATGTCGGTCTTAGGTTCCTTGAACTTGGATGCAAGATAGTCACCGATGGTGTAAGGGAGGATGAAATATCCGTCGGCAAGACCCTGCATGAGGGCTGACGCGCCGAGACGGTTTCCGCCGTGGTCAGAGAAGTTGGCCTCGCCGATTGCGTAGAGACCCGGAATCGTCGTCTGGAGGTTGTAATCCACCCAGAGGCCGCCCATAGTGTAGTGGATTGCCGGGTAAATCATCATAGGCTCCTTGTAAGGGTCTGATGCGGTAATCTTCTCATACATCTGGAAGAGGTTGCCGTAGCGTGCCTTGATGACATCCTTGCCGAGACGCTCGATTGCTGTCTTGAAGTCGAGGAATACGGCAAGTCCGGTCTCATTCACTCCGTAGCCGGCGTCGCAGCGCTCCTTCGCCGCGCGTGAAGCCACATCACGCGGAACAAGGTTTCCGAATGCCGGGTAACGGCGCTCAAGGTAGTAGTCCCTGTCCTCTTCTGCGATGTCTGAAGGTTTGATTTCGTGTTTGCGGAGTCTGGCCACATCCTCAAGCTTCTTAGGAACCCAGATTCGTCCGTCGTTTCTGAGAGACTCCGACATCAGGGTGAGCTTTGACTGCTGCTCGCCGTGAACCGGGATGCAGGTAGGGTGAATCTGCGCGAAGCAAGGGTTGGCGAAGAACGCCCCCTTCTTGTAGCACTGCCAGGCCGCTGAACCGTTGGAGTTCATTGCATTGGTTGAAAGGAAATATGTGTTTCCGTAACCGCCTGAAGCAAGAACTACGGCGTGTGCGCCGAAACGCTCGATTTCGCCGGTCACAAGATTGCGGGCTATGATTCCCTTGGCCTCACCGTTTATGAGGACTATGTCAAGCATCTCGTGGCGCGGATAAGATTTCACCGTGCCGGCCGCAATCTGACGGTTGAGCGCGGCATAAGCCCCGAGAAGAAGCTGCTGTCCGGTCTGGCCGCGGGCGTAGAAGGTGCGGCTCACCTGAGCCCCGCCGAAAGAGCGGTTTGCGAGAAGTCCGCCGTATTCCCTCGCGAAAGGAACACCCTGCGCGACACACTGGTCGATGATGTTGTTGCTGACCTCCGCAAGACGATAGACGTTTGCCTCACGGCTACGGTAGTCACCGCCTTTGATTGTATCGTAGAACAGACGGTAGATGGAGTCGTTGTCGTTCTGATAGTTCTTTGCGGCATTGATACCTCCCTGTGCTGCGATGGAGTGCGCACGGCGGGGTGAATCACTGATGCAGAAAACCTTCACATTGTAGCCGAGTTCACCGAGCGAAGCGGCTGCAGACGCTCCTCCCAGACCCGTGCCGATGACAATGATTTCCATCTTTCTCTTGTTGCCGGGCGATACAACCCGGATCTGAGACTTGTGCTTTGTCCATTTTTCGGCCAAAGGACCCTCAGGAATCTTTGAAATCAATTCTTTTGCCATTATATATAAGGTTATAAAATTAAATCTTTCTTCGGGCTGCAAATTTAGCAAATCTTTCATTCATTCCTACATCGCAACCCCCGACCTGTCATTCAAAAAGCAGATTTTCGTCCGGATGGATGCGGTCTATGCCGAGATGCGTGTAGGCGAGTTCCGTCACTTCCCTGCCCCTCGGCGTGCGCATTATGAAACCCTCCTTTATGAGGAACGGCTCGTAAACCTCCTCCAGAGTCCCCTGATCCTCCCCTATCGCCGTCGCGATGGTGTTCGCCCCGACAGGACCTCCCTTGAATTTCGTGATTATGGTGCGGAGAATCTTGTTGTCAATCGCGTCCAGTCCCCTCTTGTCTATGTTGAGCGCATCCAGCGCATATCTTGAAATCTCGAGATCTATCTTTCCCGTTCCGACGACCTGCGCGAAATCCCTCACCCTCCTCAGCAGAGAGTTCGCGATACGCGGAGTCCCTCGGCTTCTCAACGCAATCTCGTAGGCCGCAGCATCGTCAATCGGGACGTTCAGTATCCCAGCGCTCCTCTCCACAATCTTCTGAAGAGTCGGAGTGTCATAGTATTCCATCGCGCACTTGATTCCGAACCTCGCACGCAGAGGCGAAGTCAGAAGCCCGCTGCGGGTCGTGGCCCCCACGAGAGTGAAAGGATTGAGTGACAGACGGATGGATTTCGCTCCCGGGCCTTTGTCGACCATTATGTCTATGACGAAGTCCTCCATCGCGGAATAGAGGTATTCCTCCACGACGGGGGCGAGCCTGTGAATCTCGTCTATGAACAGCACGTCCCCCTCCTCAAGGGAGGTCAGCAGTCCCGCGAGGTCTCCCGGCTTGTCAAGCACAGGACCGGAGGTGACTTTCATGTTCACGCCCAGTTCGTTGGCGATGATGTGCGCGAGCGTCGTCTTCCCGAGTCCCGGAGGGCCGTGGAAAAGCACGTGGTCGAGGGTCTCCCCCCTCATCTTCGCCGCCGCAACGAAAATCTTCAGATTCCTGATGATTTTGTCCTGCCCGGAAAATTCCCCGAGACCCTGCGGCCTTATAATTCCGTCAATTTCCTTATCTTTGCCCGCGCTGACATCGCGCGGATTGAATTCAGTTTCCATCGTCCGGCCAAATTTGCACAAATATAATCAAAAGAGAGATATTCTTTATTTTTCCGGATGATGATATAACTG
>CAVEDD010000172.1:0-3736 GCA_963614515.1 Treponemataceae bacterium
CTAAAAAGCGGTCTGCTGCGTTGTTCTCCTTGCCCGAATCCTCACAACCGGAAGGTTGCTCCGGTGTCGTGCGCGTCGAGAGCCTTGCATCCCATCTTTTTATCCGACGTCATTATTCAGAGTCTATTTGCTGACTACTGCGCTGAGTTTTTCGCAGAGTTCGTCCAGTTTCTCGAACATCTCCTTGCGGATGCCGGCGAAATGCTTGGCGGGCTTCACGCCTTCTGCCGGGTGGTTCACCTTGTCCTTAAGATTGTTGTAGAGGTCCACGGCTTCATCAATCACCTTGGCGAGTTCGTCATTGTTCTTGCCCGGGTTGAGCGCTGCGAAAAGGGTGCAGTCGTCGATAAATTCGCCAACGAAATACTCGATGTCTTTCTTGATAACTCTCAGATTCATAATAAGATATTATTAAATTTATTTATAATTATTCAATGAATCGGCAGATTCCCGCCAAAACCGGAATTCTGTTTTTGCCGAAAATTCAAACAGATTCTCAGTTCCGGCCTGCCAGATGACATTCCCACGCCCACGCTGCGGCAAGAGTCTCCTCGATGCTGCGCTCAGCCTTCCAGCCGAGTTCTTCGTTGGCGAGTTTCGTGTCAGCCCAGATGGCAACGGTGTCACCCGCACGGCGGGGCGCGAACTTGTAATTGAGTTTCAGTCCGTTAACCTTCTCGAAGGCGTTGACCAGTTCAAGGACGGAGACCGGACGGCCGGTGCCGATGTTGAAGATTTCGTAGTCCTTCTTCATCTTTTCTCCGAGCATTCTCGAAACTGCGGCGACGTGAGCCTTCGCGAGATCCACAATGTCGATGTAGTCCCTCAGGCAGGTGCCGTCCGGAGTCGGGTAGTCGTTGCCGAAGATGCTCAGGCACTCCCTCTTGCCGATGGCGGTCTGAGTGATGAACGGAACGAGGTTGTTAGGCACGCCGCGAGGCAGTTCGCCGATGAGAGCCGACGGATGCGCTCCTATGGGGTTGAAGTAGCGCAGGGCTATACCCTTGACAGGCCCGTTCACCGCTCTTCCTGACTCCACCTTGTCTCCGTAAACCGCAGAAGCCTTCACGACATCGCGCAGGATGTCCTCGCAAATCTGCTTGGTGTTTCCGTATGGCGAAGTGGCCGGCTGCCGCGGCGACTCCTCGGTGACCGGAAGTTTGTCCGTCTCCCCATAGACTGTTGCCGAAGAGGAGAAGAGCACGTTGCATCCCCCGTGGCGGACGGATGCGTCAAGGATGTTCAGGAAGGAGTCGAGATTGTTCCGGTAATATTTTATCGGTTCCGCAACAGACTCACCCACAGCCTTGTATGCCGCAAAATGAATCACCGCATCAATCCTGTAACGGCTGAAAAGCCCGTCGACGGCCGCAGCGTCGCAGCAGTCGATTTTTTCGAACGGTATGTCATCGCGTCCGGTGATTTTCTTCACGCCCTCGAAACAGGTCATGTCGCAGTTGGACATATTGTCGGCGACGACGACCTCATAGCCTGCATTTATCAGTTCCACGGTCACATGGCTGCCGATGAACCCGGCGCCCCCGGAAACCAGAACAGTTTTCTTGCCCATAAATTGCACAATTTGGTTTGAATCGGCAAATATACGGATAATCCGATGAAATCAGGGCAGAATCCGATGTTTTTTGAGTAATTTTGAAGCCGTTCCGGTTTACGGAGCGGGCGACATACGGGCAATATATGACAAATCAGAGGAATCATAAAATTCAGTTTCACAGGATTATGAACTTCTTTCAGGGAAGGATGGCTGTTGTCTGGCAGGGAATGCGTCCCGCCGCCATAACCGCATTCATTTTCGCGGCCGTCACCTCCGCAGCGGCACAAGGCGGCACGGCATCAGCCCCCGAGGAGGCTCAGGTTGGGATTTGCGTCAGAACGGTTTCCGGAAAGATTCTGGAAGAAGACGGAGCGGAGAAAAACTTCATGCCCGCGTCAAACCTGAAACTCGTGACCTGCGGGGCGGCGCTCGAAAGCCTCGGTGCGGACTTCAGATTCCGGACGGAGATTGCATATTCGGGAAAGGTCGGTGATGACGGCGTGCTCTGCGGGGACCTCCACATCGTCGGAGGAGGAGACCCGACGCTCGGCTCGTCAGACCCGAACGCCGTGCCCCGGGACAGTCTTTTCGCAAGGTGGACACGCGCGGTGCGGGCTGCGGGGATAAGGAGCATCGCGGGGAGCATTGTCGGGGACTCGCGCAGGATGAGGGCCGATGTTAACGGAAGCTGGATGTATGAAGACCTTGCGACCTACTACGGCACTTCGTGCAGCGCCCTGATGTTCAACAGGAACTGCTTGGAACTGTCCCTGCGGCCTGGAGAGGCGGAAGGAGACCCGGTCAGCATCGGCACTGAAACCCCGTGGATGAAGATTGAGAACCGTTGCGTGACAGGGCCGGCCGGCAGCGGAGACCAAAGCTACCTTTTCATCTCGGAGTTCGCCCCCGCAGCCCGTCTCGGAGGGACTTTCGCCCTCAACCGTGACAGCGGCAAGGGCGGCAAAACCGGAAAAAACGATAAAACAGGACAAACAGGCGGAACCGCCCGAACCGGCAGAACCATAAGTTACAACAACCCCTTTGCGGATTTCAGCTGCGCATACGAATTCGCCCTGCACCTCACCGCCGAAGGCATCCCCTGCAAGGCGGTGACCGCGACCTCCCCCTGCCACCCGACGGCTATCTTCAACATCCCAGGAGACAAGTCCTGCCACAACGCTGCTTCTGCATCCGAAGGCACGGCCGCCACGGAGGCAATTTTCGGATTCGAGGTCTTCGACACTGCAGGAAGTCTCACATATTCAGGACAGTTCGCCCCGCAGGACTCCCTCACGACAATCGCGGTGACATTCTCCCCGAAACTCTCCGAAATCGTGCGTGAGACCCTCCGGGTCAGCGACAACCTCTACGCGGAAACCCTCCTGCGCTCGCTCAAACTCTCCGACCGATTCGACCCCCATTTCTGCGCAGACACTGAAGAGGCGCTGGAGTCCCTGAAAGGCATACTCGGGGATCTCGGTCTGAACCTGTCCCGCACACGCCTTTCCGACGGCAGCGGACTTTCGCGCAAGAACAGCATAAGCCCCGCTTTCATGGTCAGTTTCCTCACCGCAATGTCCTCCCGCCCGTGCTTCAAGGAGTTCCTGAACGCTCTGAACACTCCGGGTCCGGACGAAATCCTGTTCAGCGAATCCGACAGCGCGACACGCCGCCGCATAAGGCTCAAGAGCGGCTCAATGACCGGTGTACGCTGCTACAGCGGCTACATCCTCCCCGCCGTCTCAAAAGCCCAATCGCCCGACTCGGGGAACTCAAGTTCAGGAACAGGCCACAAGCCGCTTCAGAACGGCGACATGACGGTCTTTGCGATAATGATAAATGATTCGACACTCCCCCAGTCCAGACTCCGCAGACATATGGAACTCCGCCTCCGTCCCCACCTCAACTGACAGGCAGAAATCAGAGTTTTGAAGCAGTCCAGCCTGACGGGATACCGCTGGTGGTTTTAGGTACTTTTTCATAGAATTCGTCACTGGTATAATAGATCGTTCCCGACTTAGACGCATTTATAAGCCAACCATCCAAAGCCCAATTTAAGTATGTTTTGGCCTTGATTGTAATGGATTTCAGTCCCGTGCAGTACCTGAACATATAATTATAACAATTAGAAACAAGAGTTTCGGCCGGGAGTTCCGGAGCTTCCGTGAGGGACGAACAGTA
>CAVEDD010000173.1:0-3732 GCA_963614515.1 Treponemataceae bacterium
GGGCGTCGCCTCCCAACGGTCCGGAGAGCAGGCAGGTGATTTCCGGACATTCTTCCCCGAGTTCCGCTTTCAAAGTCTCGCCCACAAGCCTTCCTGTCGTTCCCGTGCAGAACAGCCTGCAGCCTTTCAGCGAGCCGGCGTTGAATTTCACCCAGTCAGTCAGTTCGTTTTTCCGCGCATCGTGCGCCACAAGAGCAATGTTCCTTATCATATTTCTAATGTTTTAGCCGTGAATCTGATGCGGCTGTTTCTTTTTCATAATCCTACTTCTGCCGGATGAAAATCTGGAGGGGGCAGCCTGTGAAGTCGAAGTTGGCGCGGAGGCGGTTTTCGAGGAAACGGCGGTAGGGTTCGCGGATGTACTGCGGCAGATTGCAGAAGAACGCGAACGACGGGCTGCGGGTCGGAAGCTGGGTCACATATTTGATTTTTATATATTTGCCTTTCCACGCCGGCGGAGGATAGTTCTCGATTTCCGGCAACATCACTTCGTTCAGCCGCGATGTCGGAATCTTCTTCGAGTAGTTCGCATAGACTTTCTCGGCCGCGTCGAGCACATCCATGATTCTCTGTCTGTTGAGGACGGAGGTGAAGACAATCGGGATGTCGTTGTTCGGGGCTATGCGGCTTCTGATGGCCTCGATGTACTGCTTCATCGTGTTGCTGTCTTTTTCGACCGTGTCCCATTTGTTCACGACAAGCACGCAGCCCTTGCGGTTGCGCTGGATGAGGTTGAATATGCTCATGTCCTGGGCCTCTATCCCCAGGGCCGCGTCGACCATGAGTATGCAGACGTCAGAGTGTTCGATGGCGCGGATTGAGCGCATCACCGAGTAGAATTCGAGATCCTCGTGAACTTTGTTCTTCTTGCGCATTCCGGCGGTGTCCACAAGCATGAACTCGTGCCCGAACTTGTTGAAGAGCGTGGCGATAGAGTCGCGGGTGGTCCCGGCAATCGGCGTGACGATGTTCCTTTCCTTTCCAAGCAGCGCGTTCGTGAGCGAGGATTTGCCGACATTCGGGCGGCCTACAATCGCGAAATGCGGCAGTTCCGGATGCTCGTCATTGTCCGCCGCCGCATCCTGGGGCAGTTTGCGCACGATTTCGTCCAGAAGGTCTCCCGTGCCGCCTCCGTTGGCCGAGGATATGCTCCAGACTTCCCCGAGTCCGAGAGAGTAGAACTGGAAAGTGTCATAGACCTTCTCTCCGGAATCGACTTTGTTGACGGTGAGCACGACCGGTTTTCCGCTTCGCCGGAGCATATCGGCGATTTCCGCGTCATAGTCGGTGATTCCGGCGGCAGCTTCGACCATGAAGAGCACGAGATCGGACTCTTCCACGGCGAGCACCACCTGTTTGCGGATCTCCTCCTCGAAGATGTCGTCTGAATTGGAGGTATATCCTCCCGTGTCGACAATCGAGAACTCGGTCCCGCACCATTCGCATTTTCCGTAGTGACGATCCCTCGTGACTCCGGCGGTCTCATCGACAATGGCCTGACGCATCCCCACCAGACGGTTGAAGAGCGTCGATTTGCCGACATTCGGCCTTCCTACAATTGCAACCAAACTCATAGAAGCTGTTGTTTTTTTTGCCGGGCATTTCCGGCTGTTAATATCCGTGGCTCACGCCTCCATCCGCTGTCATCCCGGCCGTTCATCCGGGACTCACTCTCCGGTCTTCGGATGCAGGTCGCAGCCCGAGCAGGAGCCGCATCCCAAGTCCTCGCAGCTGAAATCCTTTTTCCCGCTTTTCTTGCGCAGCATCTGCATCTCCTCCTCCTTGACGCACTTGATGCCCAATTTCTTCATATCCTTGTTCCTGGATATCTCCGTCTCGGGAAATTTCCCGTTTTTCCGGAATATGATGTTGAAACCAAGTCCCACAAAGCAGAACCCGACTATAATCAAAACCGCCAAAAACACTTTCATAAATATTATCGGTTGTGAGGATTAAAATTACCGCAGTGCAACGCAGCAGATGCGCCGTTTCTGGAATCAGTATATGAAGCCTGTGCTTATCGGCTCGTTATTATATACTTTCTCAATCACCGAAGCAAAAACCCCCGTCATAGAGCAGACCGTAATCTTGCTCTTGTCGTCCTCGCTCCTGGCGCTGAGCGGAATCGTGTCGGACACAATCACTTCCTCAAGCGCACTGTCAGCAATCTTCTGATATGCGCTTCCGGAGAACACAGGATGCGTCGCGCAGGCCCGCACGCTCAGCGCCCCCATTTCCTTGAGCACGTTCGCCGCCTTGGTGAGCGTACCGGCCGTGTCAATCATATCGTCCACGATGATCACATTCTTGCCTTCCACATCGCCGATTGCTGTAATGGAACCCACCACATTCGCCCTCTCGCGGGACTTGTGACAGATGATGACCGGGCATTCGAGGTGCTTCGCATAGGCGAGAGCCCTCTTCGCTCCGCCCATGTCGGGAGCGGCAATCGCGAGGTTCTCGATGTTGAGTGACTTTATATAAGGGACGAAAATAGAGCTTGCATAAAGGTGATCCACAGGGAAATCGAAAAATCCCTGAATCTGGTCGGCATGCAGGTCGCAGGTCATCACGCGGTCGCAGCCGGCGGCGTGCAGAAGGTTGGCGACGAGCTTCGCGCCGATTGACACCCTCGGTCTGTCCTTGCGGTCCTGTCTCGCCCATCCGAAGTAAGGCATCACGGCGACGACCTTGTAAGCTGAGGCTCTGCGTGCTGCATCGCACATCAGCAACAGCTCCATAAGGTTTTCCGTCGGAGGAAATGTCGATTGGATGATGAACACGGTCGCACCCCGGACACTTTCGAGATAGGCCGGCTGAAATTCACCGTCGCTGAATGTCACCGTTTCCGCCTGTCCCAGTCCGAGGTTGAGGCACTTTGCCACCTTAAGGGCGAAATCCTTGGATGCCCTGCAGGCGAATAATTTGATCTGATGCTCACTGTTCATCTTTTTCTATATTTTGATTGTTGTCAGTCTTCTCTGCGGACTCCCCGCCGGCTTTCTGCGGTGTGATGCCGTTGTCTTTCCCGAGGCTCTCAAGCACGCTCCCGATGTAGTCGAGAATCTCCTGCCGGCCCGCCCCCGTCTCGGAAGAACTCACGAAACACGGAGGAAGCTCCTCCCAGAACTCCAGAAGCTGTTTCTTGTCCTTTTCAATCTGAGCCGCCAGCACATTCACGCCCTGCTTGTCCCCTTTGGTGAAGATTATCGCGAACGGAATCCGCCGCTCTCCGAGTTCCATCAGAAAATCAAGGTCAATCTTTCCGATGTCGTGACGCGAGTCGATGAGCACGAAGAGGTTGACCAGATCCGGAGAGAGGTTTATGTAATTGTTGATTACCTGCTGAATCTTCTGCCGCTCGGAGGCCGAAGCCTTTGCGTAGCCGTAGCCCGGGAGATCCACGAGATACCAGTTGCGGTTTATCAGGAAATGGTTCACGAGCCGGGTCTTTCCGGGTTTTGACGAGGTCATGGCCAGCTTCCTGTTGGCCGTGAGCATATTGATGAGCGAAGACTTGCCTACGTTCGACCTTCCTATGAACGCGAATTCCGGAAAGCGCTGCTTCGGTCTCTCCGACACGCGAGTGCTGCTTCCGGCAAATAGTGCTTCCTTAATCTTCATCATTCCACGACCCGATTTCCGGGGATGACTGAGAGGGACTCGGTCATCCCCGATGAATTTAGTAATCCTTAAAAAATAACTTGGTAATCTTTGTGTGTCTTTTTGGTC
>CAVEDD010000174.1:0-3641 GCA_963614515.1 Treponemataceae bacterium
GGACCAGAATGTGTGCAGCCGCGTTGTTTGCGTCAATGCTGATTTTGTTATCTGAACCGATGGTGATTCCGTCTCCCGCTGTATAGGTGTCGACGAGGTCTTTGACATTGATGTAAATCGGATCGGTCTGATTCGCGATGACGAGTTTCAGCGCCTTGCCGGTTCCGGACGTGCTTTCCGTGAACGTCGTACCCTCACTGTCCCAGTTTCCTATGACTATCGAACCTCTTGTCACCACAAGGTCTTTCGGGATGTTTATCTTCGCCCCGACCGCCGTACCGTCTTTCGTCAGCTGGTAGGACTTGAGGTAGCCCGTCTCGGCGGTGCCGAGTTCCTCGATGGTGTAGCTCGGGAGTTCCGAGATTTCCACGGATGCCTTGAGGCCGTTGGCCGACTGTGAGAGCGTGACGTTGCCCGGATTTGTGGTGTCAATCTGAAGACCGACTGACTTCGTTATGATTACCGTGCCATCGGAAGCGCTGTTGCCACCTCCCACGCGGATGGCTCCGGAGTTCGACACCACGTCATTGACCTTGGTGCGCACTTCCGTATGGAGTGCCGCCAGTTCGGTCTTCAACGCGAAGAAATCCACGGTGAGCGGGTCAGTGCCGTCCATATAGGTGATTTGAAGACCGGTGACTGCGCCGTTGCTGTCTTCAACAGTTGTCACATTCTTGACGTTGCCGCCGTAGAACGCCTCCTTTGTCGTCGAGCCTGTGGCCACATACACTGTGCGGTCTTCGACACAGAAGATTACGTCACCCGTATTCACTCCGGAAGTCGGGTAACTCTGCACTTTTCTGAATCTGATGCTTGGATTTGCCATTGTTGAAAATTATTTATGAGTTCATTCTTCCGTCCAGACGACATCCGTCTTGTCGCCGTCGTGAGAGAGCGACGAATCCAGAGTCAGCGACGCGTAGCCCGCCTCATCGACAGGCAGGGAGTATGTGCCGGAGTCGCTGATCACCTTCACGCCCTGAAGCCCTCCGGAGACGACGGTCGTTCCGCCCGTCTCATTCTCCGCCTCGGTCTCGTACCAGAGGACATCGGAATTGTATGCTGTCAGATTCCCCCGTGCCGGGACTCTTGCAGGATCATCGTCCCTGTCTGCGCAGTGCCACTTGAATGAGAACGCGGAGAGTTCCCCGTCCGTACTTTCGGAATCAATCTCGTCGACGATGATTCTCCGCGAAACCCCGTCAATCACGGCATACCGTTCCGCCGACGCGAAGAACTCCCGCCAGAAGCGTACTTCCTCCGCGTTTCTGAGATGTCCGGTGAAGTTCTCGCGGATTATCCTGCTGTCATTCGTCAGTTCGCGCTCCACTCCGCCGTTTGTGAGCGTCGCGGTCTCGGATTCCGTCTCGCTTTTTTTGCTTCCACGAGTCCAGATGTTCTCCATCACTCCGAAACTCCCCCGGAAACGGAACGCCTCCGCCTTGCCCCTGTCCACGACATAGCGCATTGTCCGGCCGGTCAGGCTGCCGCCGAGAACCGTCCAGACATCATATGCCAGAATCTTCCGGCTGCTATAGCTTCCGGTGGCTATCGCCCTCACTGCGGAGTATGAGACAGACGGTATGTAGCGCGTCGCCGAACTGGATACGGAGGACAGTGTGAATGTCGCGGAAGTCCCGTCCCCGAAATAAATTTTCGTCTTGCATACGCATCCGGACAGCCCTCCCTTGTTCAGGACGATGAGTTTCTCGCTCACGTCCTCTCTGGTGACATAAACCTGCGGGCGCACCGTCAGCGGCTGATAGCCGGAGTAGATGCTGCTGAGGATGCTTTCCGGAATGCGGCCGCGATAGATTTCCTTGTAGGCCAGCCCGAGGGTCGTGGACCCGTCGGAAAAAGATAGGCGGAGCGGGAGAATACTCCCCGACCCGTATTCAGGCAGGAGATCCTCAATGGATGTCATCAGCTCCGCGAGGTCAAATTTGGCATAACCCGCAGAATTCGTCCTGAGAGTGAAGTTCGCCGCCCATACCGACCCCAGTCGCGCACTGACTTCAACCGCAGCGTATGCCGCCGTCCCTGAAACGGCAAGAGTCCCGGCGTTCCCGGCAAAGAGGAACGGGTAACTGTCCTGATATGATTTGTCCAATGTCATAGTGATGCAAATCTACATTGTCGGAGGGTCTGAAAAAAGGACACTATGCCGAGATGAACTCCGCGCTGCATTCCATCGCCCGTGAATCCGCCCGTAGCGTCACGGAGAGTTTCCTGACGAAGAACTCGCGGCCGTGGATGAGAACCTTTTTGTACATTCTGAAATTAGCCAGGTCGGCCACACCGAGATCGACATCGCAGCTGATGACCTGCCTGTCCTTGGCGAGCCACGCCGCATAGGACTTGTGGAAATGCTCGTAGAGCCAGTCCGGACGGAGGGATACGGGTTCTCTAAAACCGTCAGGGGTCAGGGTGACATCGGCGAGTGCGCTTGAGTCGGAGACTTCAGGCTGACCGTCCGAGTTCAGCGCAAGACTCGGCACTGTGCCTGGCATCGCCCTTCCGGAGTCCGTCAGCTGTGAGTTGGCCATAAGGCCTATGTAAACATCGCTTCCGCGCTCCGCGTCTTCGTTCGGGAAATCAATCACAGGGGCGGACGCGAAAACTGGCGTGTCCGCGTTTACGTCTAGAAGATTGCCATTACGGGAATACCGTTCGAAGCGTTTGTTTATGATGGAAGGCACGCACTTCACAAGGTTGAACCCGCATATATTTTCTCTGGAGTCCTTCCCGTCAACGATGTTCGCCTCTTTGATGTTGTTCTGAAAAATGATGTCGGCGGCTGCGACAAGAAACCATTCCTTATCGGAAGAGCCGCGGGGACTTGTTAAGACGAAGCTGCTCTGATTTGAGACGAAGTCTCCGGTAGTCAGAATGTGCGCCGTCTTGAGGTTTACGACCGGAGCCATATCCGAGTCAATCCCGTCCGAGACATATAGGGCTTCCGCGATGGAATCAACATCTTCGTATTCCGTGATGTTGGAAGAGTCTTCGCCGGAATTGTCATATCCGAAGACATATCCCTCCGCCGGTTCGACCTCGGAACTGAACTCATCGGAGACTTTGTCAGTCCAGTCGGCTTCAGCCGCCAGCGCGGACACGGATTCAAATGTCCACATCGAAAGCCTGTCTTGCTCCTGAAAGACTGCGGCGCACAGCATCTTCAGGAGTTCCACGACGAACTCGGAAACCGTCATATCGGGGAGACGCGGCGCGAGATTGTAATTCTTGTCAGAGGCCCGATATTCCTTTTTCTTATATGGTGCAATCACTGCCATATTGTGAATGAAATCATACAGCGAATGATCGACTTCCAGTGCTGCCGGGATGATTTTCAGTACGGAGATTGCCGGCATCGTGTAGTCAATCCCTCTGTAAGAAGAATTATATCCTGCCGGAAGATTCTTGTATTTGGTGTAATCCTCTGTCGACGGAGAGAATTTGCCCGAGCCAGGTAACACGATGTAATCATTCGGGCTGGTAAAATAGCCGGTGCTGTCCTTTTCCACAAGCACAGGAAAGAACACACCGTCATTGTCCTCCTGGGTCCCGTCATCCAGAATGTTGTATTGCAGTATCTCAAGTTCGTACAGCTTCTTGCCCCAGTCCGAGGAAATGTTCTTGCC
>CAVEDD010000175.1:0-3581 GCA_963614515.1 Treponemataceae bacterium
TGTCGCTCTCACCGGCTCTTCCGAGGCCAACATTCTCGCCTGCGTCGCGGCAAAAAGACTCGGGATTCCGAGAACCGTCGCGGAGGTCGAAAACATCGAATATATACGTCTCGCTGACGGGATGGGCGTGGATGCCGTGATAAACAAGAAACTCATCACGGCAGGCCGCATATTCAAGTTCACGCTGAGCGACAAAGTCCGCTTCATCAAATATATGAACGGAACGGATGCCGAGGTTCTCGAATACATCGTCTCAAAGGACGCGAAAATCACTTCCGGACGGCTGATGGATCTGGATTTCCCGAAGAATGCGATTGTCGGCGGAGTGATTCGCGGGAACAATGCGTTCATCGCAGTGGGGAGCACCACAATTCAGGAATATGACCGCGTGGTGGTGTTCGCCCTGCCCGAGGCGGTACGGGACGTGGACAAATTCTTCAAGTAAGCGGGTGCTGACAATTTGTCATCCGACCGGTTGCGGCTTGCTCTTTGAGTTCCGGAGATGGGTTCTATGGGTCAGAATGAAATCAGGGGTTCATCGGACTTCCAGATATAATTGACCCGGTATAGTTGATAGAAATGGAGAAACAAGATATGAGCAAAAACAAGAAACGCAACGAAAAGGTTGAAGAACAGGAAGTTGCCGCAAAGGAGGAGATGAACGGGGAGAATGTCTGCGGACAGGAGGCGGAAGGCCCGGAGAAAGAGACGGAGGCAGAGACGGGAAATACGGAAATCGAGGAATTGAAGAAGTCGAAAGCCGAACTGGAGACGAAACTGACAGCGGCGGGTGACAAACTGGCCAAGACCGAAGACGCCTATGTCAGGCTCATGGCGGAATTCGACACTTTCCGGCGCCGCACCGCACAGGAGAAACTTGATATGGTCGCCACTGCGGCGGAGGACACGATAAAAGGGATGCTTGTGGTTCTTGATGACTGCGAACGGGCGATGAAGCTGCTTGCCGAGTCGGATGACGCGTCTGCGGCAAAGGAAGGCACAGAACTGATTTACGGGAAACTGATGGCATATCTCAAGAGCAAGGGACTCACCCCTATCGAGGCTCAGGGAGCCGATTTCGACACCGACGAGCACGAGGCCGTGGCACAGTTCCCGGTTGAAGAAGACAGGAAGGGAAAGGTTTACGATGTCGTGCAGACCGGATACAAGCTCAACGGCAAGGTCATCCGCTTCGCGAAAGTGGTTGTCGGAATCTGACAGGCCTCAGCGCCGGTCAAGGTGTCACCGGCATCTGACGGATGTCCCGACTATGGAGAAGACGCAGGAAAATTGAAAGGAGAAGAACATGGCAGCGAAAAGAGATTACTATGAAGTGCTCGGAGTCGCGAAGACGGCGACTGCGGACGAGATAAAGAAAGCCTACAGAATCCTCGCGATAAAATATCATCCGGACAAGAACCCGGGCAACAAGGAGGCCGAAGAGAAATTCAAGGAAGCCGCCGAAGCCTATGCGGTGCTGAGCGACCCGGAGAAGAGAAAGAAATACGACCAGTTCGGGCATGCCGGACTCGGTGACAATCCGGGGCCTGACTTCAGCGGAGGATTCGGAGACCTCAACGACATCCTGAACAATCTTTTCGGAGGGGCGTTCGGGGGATTCGGAAACGGCGGAGGATTCGGAGGGTTCAGCGGATTCGGAGGATTCGGAGGCGGCGGGCGCGCACAGGAGAGAGTTTCGCGGGGCAAGGACATCCGGGTTCACGCGAAGCTGACGCTTGAAGAGGTGGCACGCGGAGTCGAAAAGGAAATCTCAATCGAGAGGTATGTCCCCTGCCAGAGCTGCGGCGGGAAAGGCGCGAAATCAGCGGCGGACATCAAGACCTGCCCGGCCTGCAAGGGTACGGGACAGTACAAGAGGGTCGTGCAGTCTTTCCTCGGACAGACCGTGGCCTACTCCACCTGCCAGCAATGCGGCGGTGAAGGAAAAGTCGTCACCAACCCCTGTCCGAACTGCGGCGGCAGTGGACTTGTCAGAAAGCGTGACATCGTGCGCGTGAAGATTCCGGCCGGAGTGGAAGACGGGATGCAGCTCAGAGTGAACGGAGCGGGCAACGCCGCGAAGAACAACGGAATCAACGGAGATCTGCTCGTCGTAATCGACATCGAGGCGCACAGGGATTTCGAGCGCAAGGACAACAACCTGTACTGCACGAAGATAATCTCAGTCACCGATGCGATGCTCGGCTGCGAGGTTGACATCCCGTGTCTCAACGGGACTTCACAGCGCCTGAAGATTGACCCGGGCACCCAGTCCGGGACGGTGCTCACTCTGCGCGGAAAAGGTCTGCCGTCAATCAACAGTTACGGCTGCGGCAATCTCTATGTCAAGATAGGGGTCTGGATTCCGAAAAAGCTCAGCCGAGAAAGCCGGGAGCTTGTCGAGGCTCTCGGAAAGTCGGAGGACGTGACACCTAATCCGACACGTGACGAGAAGTCTTTCTTTGACCGCCTCAAGAATCTGTTTTAGTAAGCAGCAGAACGCAACGCCCTCAAACCCGCCGGCCGGCAGATGTCATTCCCAGCCGGTGAGTTTGAGGCGGAATTTGATGCTGACGGAAATCCGTCCTTCTTCGCCTTTTATGCGGCTGGGGAATGTGCGGCGGGATTCTTCGGTGAAGCCGAGTTTGCGGAAGACATTGCCTTCTGAGTCCGTCCCCTCACGGATCGGGCGGCCTGGAACGGCGGTGGAGATTGCGTAGGTCATCACGTCGTCCGGATGGCGGTCGGCGATGAACGCCTTGAGCAGTTTGCCCATTCCGCCTATGACACGGGTGTCCCGGAGCGAGGCGTAGCGCACCCACTCGTAAGAACTTACAGTCCTCCCCTGCTTTTCCCATCGGCGGGCGTTGGAGAATGCCGCGACGGCGACAAGTTCCCCGGCGACGGCTTCCGTAAGTACCGCATTCCCCATTTGCATCGCCCCCGATGCCGCGCCGTCCGTGCCGTCAGGTGAACAGCCTGAGACACCGGCTGAACCGGGGAGCGAACGGAGTTCTGCCGCACCGGTGACCCGGCGGCGGAAAAGTCCGTAGCAGTGGCGGCAGGACGCGCTGCCATAGATATGATTGGCGTCAAGAAAAGCATCTGCAGCCGTCCTGTCGATTTTCCGGACTTCGCAGTTCCTTGCGAATATGGTCTTCTCCGTGATTATCGGGTCATTCAGCACATCCATAATTTTGCGAAGATACTTAATTCCGCAGTAAAAGCCATAGCCGTTGTCGAGGAACTCATCCCCGAAGCCTCCGATGGGGCAGCACTTGAACATCGGAACGGTCGGCTTTGCCGTGGGATTCGTGCTTATGATGGCGCTTGATGTCGTACTCGGATAACCGGAGACAAGGATTGTGTTCAGTTGACCCGCAACCCCTCGATTTCTCCGATGGAAAGTCCGGAGTAGCGCGCCACAAGATTGATGTCCATCCCGTCTTTCAGCATCACCGCAGCAATGTCCCGGCTGCGGGCGGCTTCACCTTCTTGTATGCCTTTCGCTCTTCCTTCCGCCCTTCCTTCTTCTCTCCCTTCGGCCTTCCCCTTCACAATCCCCTCAGCCTCACCTGCGG
>CAVEDD010000176.1:0-3579 GCA_963614515.1 Treponemataceae bacterium
ATATAGGGCTTAAGATGATGCAGGAACAAGCCGGCATCAAGGATATGCCGCTCACGCAGAATTTCATACGCCAATTGCACAAGACGCTTCTGCGGGAGGATTATACGGTCTATCGAGAATTGCCGGGCGGTCAGCAGACCGGCTATCTTATTCATGCGGGCAGGTATAAGACTAGACCCAACAGTGTAATCACTCGCTACGGCGACCGCTTTGAATACGCCGCTCCCGAGGAAACGGCAGCCTTGATGGCCGACCTCGTTGACTGGTACAACGAGGAGGAGGCAAAAGGTAGGCTCTCCCCTGTCGAACTTGCCGCACTGTTCCATTATCGCTATATTCGGATTCACCCGTTTGAGGACGGCAACGGCCGAATCGCCAGGCTTATCGTGAATTACATTCTCGCCCGGCACGACTACCCTATGATTGTGGTCCGTAGCCGCGGGAAAAAGGATTACCTGGAAGCCTTGCATCAGGCCGATCTGGAAGTCGGTCCCACTCCCGGTATCGGTGCTCATGCTGAATTGGATAAAATCCGCCCTTTTCTACGCTACTTTACTGCGCTGGTCGCAGAAGAAATCTACAATGATGTCCGCTTCCTGACGGAGCCTGATGAGAATGTCTGGTGGTATGACGGCCAGCGGGTCGAATTCAGAACTCCTAACTATGCCAAGATCCTTCGCATTATGCAGTCCCAACCTTCCGTCACCATCGACAGCCTGCGCGAGCAACTCGGCATCAACAAGTCTGCGGTGCAACGTCTGCTCTCCAGCCTGAAAGAGAAAAGTTATATTGAGGCCCGCGACAACGAGGGTTGTTGGCGTGTCTTCATCACTCCGTCGTTATAATATAGGGGCAATTCAAATTCCGGTGCGGTTCTGCAGCAGTGCATGAACATCGTACTTGGCGCGATGACTTTCCACCTGAACAATCAGCACATGGTAATCCCAGAAGGCGCCATGGAACCCGGCAAGAAGACCAAAGCGAAGGAAGAATTGTTTCAACACATCCTCGGCCTCATACGCCAGGTGAATAAGAATGCCGATTTTTAGGAGGCGATTTGTCTCTTCCTTAGCCATAAATAAGCAACTACGCATATTATAACGGAAAGCAGAGATCCCACCGGAGCCGCAAGTCCCATCGGGAAAAGTGTGTCCGGCCAATTAGCCGAAGCGAACCATGAAAGCGGGATCCGGGCCAGCACAATTGACAGGAAATTGTGGATGAATGAAATGATCGAGAGCCCGCAGGCGCAGAAATATCCGCTGAAACAGAAATGTATCCCGGCAAATATGCAGTCCCAGATGTAGCTCCTCAAATATTGACCGCCTGACACTCTGACGCTCTCATCCCCCGTAAACAGCCCCACAGCCTCATTGGACAGGAATTGCATCGACACCGCGGACAGCACACCGAATGAGACAGCGATAGCGATTGCATCCATAAGGGTCTTCCTCGCCCTATCCGGCCGTCCGGCTCCGATGTTCTGAGCGGAAATCGCAGATACGGTGGAGAGCATCGCAGACGGGACAAGGAACAGGACACCGATGATTTTCTCGACAATCCCGACCGCAGCCGCATCGTCAAGGCCGCGCCTGTTCGCAATTATTGTGATCACGATAAACGCTATCTGGATGAACCCGTCCTGCAGGGACACCGGAACGCCTATCTTCACGACTTCACTGATTGTCCTTCCGTCGGGACGCAAGTCTTCCCCGGAAATCCGCATCCCTGACTTTCCTCGGGTTATGACAACGAGCGAGATGAGGACGCTTATCGCCTGGGACAGAGTGGTTCCGAGTGCGGCTCCGACGGCCCCCATATTCATCTGTCCTATAAAGACATAGTCCAGAACGATGTTCACCACGCAGGCAATCGCTATAAAGTATGTCGGGCTCTGCGAATCACCCATTCCCCTGAATATGGAGGCTATGATATTGTAGGCGACGATAAACGGAATCCCGATGAAGCATATCCGTAGGTATGAGACAGTCTCCGGGACGGCTTCCACCGGAGTTGACATCGCCCTGACAATGCCTCCGGTGTAGAGCAGCAGCACTGACGCGAGTACTATTGAGACACCGAGGAAGAGCGTGACCGTGTTTCCGATGACCGCTTTGCCCTTGAGAGTGTCCCCGGCTCCCGTAGCCTTCGCCAGAGAAACCGTTGTCCCCATCGCGAGGCCGACAATCATAACCGTCAGCATATGCATCACCTGGCTTCCGATGGAAACGGCCGTGATGCTTTCAACCCCTCTGAACTGCCCGATGATGTACAGGTCGGCAAGACCGTACAATATCTGAAGAAAGTACGAAATCAAATACGGAATCGAGAATCTCGCTATATTCCCGGCAATGCTTCCCTGAGTCAAATCCCTTGTTGCCATATAACTTTTTTTGAGCGGCAAAGATAGCCCTGAATCTACGCCCGATTGATTAACATTTGGTAAAAAGTGATGGCGACAAGGGTTTGAAATCGCTATATTTGCACCTTATGAAGGAAATCATCGAAAAATTCCGCTCCGAGTGCGGGCTGGACGCGGAATCAATGGAGGCGCTTATCGCGAATATGACCGATGTCGAGTTCCGAAAGGGAGACGTGGTCATAGAATGCGGTGATATGGATGATTCCATCTATATCATCAAGACGGGAATATGGCGGTCCTTTATTGACCGCGACGGCTCCGAGCTCACGTTATGGTTCTCCGGAGACAATTCCTTTGTGGTCGATGTCTGGTGCTATCAGCGCCACGAGCCCTCGCGCATCCGCATCGTTTCGGAAACCGACAGCTGGGCCTACCGCATCGGCAAGGCGGAAGTAGAACGCCTGTGCGCCGGCTCCCTTGTGATAGCGAACACGATCCGGCGGATATTCGAATATCACGCAGCGACCTACGAGGAGAGCAATATGAACCTTCTTGAATGCCAGACAGGCGAGGAGCGTTACCTCACTCTTCTCCGCGAAGCCCCTGAACTTTTTCTCCGCATTCCCTTGAACAAGCTCGCCTCATACCTTCGTCTCACCCCGCAGTCCCTGAGCAGGATAAGGGCCTCCATACGCCAGGACACCGCTGATTAGAGTCGCCTCCGCAAACGAAAACAATAGTCCCGACACACACCAAAAAAGGAAAAATAAGAAGGTGAAATTTATGGTTATACGGGCAGCAGACACCCCTATCCACGTCCGCACAACTTGAGTTGCCCAAAATAGGAATCTCTCATTTTTAGGGAAGCAAGTTTATGTTTCGGGCAGACCGAAACCCTTGCTTCCACTCCCAAAAGGTCGCAGAAGAACAACATCCCGTCGGTCTGCAATGTAAACACTGTATGAACTGTTGTCAAGAACTGCAATCAATTATAAACTTACTGCTTACACTTACGTTTGATGCAAGATGCTAGCCAAACAAAGAAATCTGTCACAAGATAGGCGATTATCGCTGTTTTTTATTACTTTTGCATTTGGATTGGGATAACCCCTCTCCAAGACATATTAGAAAAGAAAGAAGCGTTATGCTTATCTCGTGCGAATGAAAACGTAGGAAATTTTCAACCGTGTACAAGGATAGCATAGTGGTTCTCACGC
>CAVEDD010000177.1:0-3442 GCA_963614515.1 Treponemataceae bacterium
ATGTAGGAGTCATAATCCCGAACACTACGGAATATGGCGGGACGACCCGTCTCTGGGACGACGGCTCGGCGATAGCCTATTGCCCGAAGAGCGACTACGGCTATCCCCAGGATTTCCGAGGCATCATCCAGCACGAGGCCTGCGGTCACGGATTCGGCAAGCTCGGCGACGAGTACATCTACCACAATGCCTTCATCGACGGATGCGACTGCAGCTGCTGCGGCCACGTCAAGGAGTTCAACGCCGCCAAGTCGAAAGGCTGGTTCGTGAACCTGTCCCTGAGCGGAAAGCCGGAGGACGTGCCTTGGAGCCACCTGCTCTACCACGAGAAATACCGCAGTTTCGTCGATATCTACGAGGGCGGCTACATGCACAGCAGGGGAGTCTGGCGTTCGGAGTACAACAGCTGTATGAACAACGACATCCCGTATTTCAGCACGATAAGCCGTCAGGAGATTGTCTGCAGGATAATGGAGTACTCCGGCGGGACGTTCAGTTTCGAGGATTTCGTCGCCAATGACAACCCGGAGAGCGCGTCGCAGCTGCAATCCTCCCCGATGACAAAATCCGTCTCCGGCATCGGCGGGATGACTTCTCTCAAGGGACGCCGCCATGGGCCGGTATTTTGCGGGAAGCGTCCGTCACTCAATTAGGGGGATGAACAATGAAGGGGCTGAAACAATCGGGAGTTGAAAATGCCGGATCGGGAAATGCTGACTTGGAAATTACGGGCTTATGAGACATTACGGGGCTATGAAATATAATCCGCTGAAATATAGTTTATTGAGATGTAATTTATTGATATATAATCCGTTGATATATATCACATTATCGTGTATTTTCGTCGCGTACGGATGTTCCGGGAAATATGCCCCGGACGAAGATTCTTCCGGTCAGATACGCTTCAGCGTCGAATATCCCGGAGCAAAGGAATATCCCGGAGCAAATGGAAATAAGATGGAGAAGGAATATCCCGTCGCGACGAAAGTCTCCGCCGAAGGCTTCGGAAGCGGGGATGTCGTGGGATTGTATATGACTGAATATGAGGACGGAAAGGCCACCGCGCTCAACATCTCCGGAAATGCGGTCAACAACGAGGCTCTGACTTTCGACGGCATCTCGTGGTCTCCGAAAAGAAAGATATGGTGGACCGTCGGCATTCTCTACGATGCCTACGGCTATTATCCCGCAGGCGACCCCTATTCAGTCGAGGCATATCCTTTCCTCGTCGCCGAAGACCAGACTGTCGAGGGGGCTTACGAAAGTTCCGATTTCCTGTGGGCGAAGGCCGCAGGGGTGCGCTATCCGCAGACCGTCGCGCTGAAGTTCTCGCACAGGATGAGCCGGGTCGTGATAAATCTGCTGAAGGGCGACTGTTTTGAAGGCGATTTCCCGGACAATCTGTCCGTCAGAATCCACGGGGTCGTGGCGGACGCCCTTGTCAATCTCGGTACGGGTTCGGTCGTTGCTGACCCCCGCGCAGCCAAAGTCACCGTCACCGCCAGACAGCAGTCCGCCGACACTTATGTCGCGATACTCGTTCCCCAGTCGCTCACAAACCGGCAGCCGCTGGTGGAAATCCAGTGTGACGGCGTTTCCTACCTTGTCGAGGGACGGATGATTTTCCGCTCGGGCGTCCAGCATCAGCTGAACATCACCTTGAACAGCAATCCGGACAAGGTGCGCGTCGATGTTGGCGGCGAGGTCGTTGATTGGGACTGAGGCTTTTGCTGATTGAAACTTCTCAAGAGCGAAAAGTCTCCAAGTCTGATGTCGGCGTGAAATGCCTTTATTACTGAAAGACAACTGCCGTGGTGTCGTCCTTGGTGACCCGCGCAGTGCTTCCCTCGGGAAGAACCAGCCGTGCGAGTCCGCTGTTCCCCTTGCAGTTGACCTGTGTCAGGGCGCGGCAGCCGGACAGGTCGAGTTCTCCGGTCAGCCTGTTCGACTGGCAGTCCAATGTCTTGAGCGCTGTCAGACTGTTTATCTCAAGAGCGGTGAGTCTGCTTCCGAAGAGATACAGTTCCTCGATTCCGGTGCAGGCGTCGAGACTGATGCTTTCAAGTTCCGTGTTCTGGCAGTACAGTCGCTCCAGTTTCCGGCATTCATTGACCCTCAGGCTCCTGAGCGGATTGTTGTCGCATGCGAGCTCCGAAAGTTCCCGGTTTTCCGACAGGTCGAGCGCTGAAAGATTCTGCCCTCCGGCGGAGAGTTTCTTGAGCGAAGTGAACATTTCCACTCCGTGAAGGGAGGATATGCCCGAATACCTGGCCTTGTCAATCTTCATCTCCGTGACTCCGGCCGCTTCCGTGGCTGACACGATGCCGTCGAAGTCGGTGTCGAAATTGTCGCAGAGAAATTTCTGGAATGCGGTGTCTTCAATTTTCGCGGTGTAGAGAATCTCCACGCCGTCAGGAATGAGACGGCCGCTCTCCGTATTCCTGTTGACCCCGTCAATCTCCTGTCCTTCAAGCAGATTTATCGTTTTGAGCGCAGGACAGCCGAGACAGTCGAGGAAGCTGATTGCCGGATTGTGGAAAAGGTTGAGGGCGAGGATGTTGCAGTTCCTGGCGGTAAGGGCGGTGAGCGCGGTGTTGTAGCCGACCTCCAGAGAGTTGAGGCTGCTGCCGGAAACATCGAGACTCTCGAGTCTTGTCAGGAGGTAGAGCTTTGCTCCGTCTTTCACCATCCCCCGTGCCGACAGTTTACGGAGCGTCCTGGCTTGTGAGAATACTTCGTTCAGGTCCTGCAGTCCGGTGCCGGAACAGTCCAGCTCCTCGAGAACCGACGGCTGCGGAAGAGCCAGTTCCGTCACGGGATTCCCGGAAATGTCCAGCCTTTTCAGTCCGGTGCAGTATTCAATCCCTCCGAGCGAGGTCACTCCGGCATCGGGCAGGAGAATCTCGCCGATGTCCGATGCTTCCTCAAGGCTTATGTATCCGTCCCCGTCGGCGTCATATCCCGAAACCAGATACTCTTCAAGCACCCTGCTCCCGAATGTCACTGGCGTGCGGAAAGTCTGTTCCCGACTGTAGAAAGTGCCCCGCCGCCCAATCGCATAGGCTCTGACGCGGTAGGTGCGCCCGAGTTCAAGCCCGCTGATTTCAGTCCTGTGCGTCCCGCTTCCGGGCTTGTCGGAGGTGACGGTCTCAAGGCTGAGGTCAGGTTCCGGCGACACGCCCCAGCACAGTCCGCAGGCTTCAACGGCGTCCGTCCCGTGCCACTCGACCTCATATTCAAAAACAGCGGATGTCGAACCGAGTTCCGCCGGGGCATACAGCCTCAGCTCCGGAGGGCGGAACACCCCCGCATCCGGGTCGGAAAGGCAGGAGGACGCGGTAAGCGCCGCCGCGAGCGATATGAGGGTTCTTTTCATCTGAGGTTCAGAAGACATATTCTTCCGGATGCCGCGAAAATACATTTATTCCATCAAAACGCCAAG
>CAVEDD010000178.1:0-3393 GCA_963614515.1 Treponemataceae bacterium
GGATTCCGCCCGCAATGCGCCGCCCAGGCTCCGGAAGGGCGGGACTACCGGATCCGGGAGACAGTAATCTCGGCGAAAGTACCCAAACGGCTACGCAGCTACATCCCGTTCTGGGGCACCCCTGAACCGTCCGCGTGGACACGTGAGGACAGCCTTGTCGTGGACAACTGCGTCGCGAGCATAGACAGTTCCCGTGCATTTCCGAACTGGATATGCTGGAATCTCGACCTCGCAAGCACGGCCGCCGACAAATATAAATTCCGCCGCTTCGTCCGGAAAGGGGAGAGTCTGCCGGTGGAGAATCATCTTGTCCAGGTTATAGACGAATGTTACCGCTGGGCCTGGCGGAAGCCCTACGGGAACACGAACATCGTCGTCGGACCCGTCTATTCCGCACGGGAAAGCCGCGTCCCCGCCGCCTATTTCGCCGCCGTGTGCAAAAAAGAGAGTTCAAAGGGCCTTATGCCGCTGGGATTCACTTCCATAGCTTTCATAATCCCGTCATCTCCGTCGGAACGAAAAAATCTTTACGACTATTCCTGCTCCGTCAATTTCGTCGAGTACCGCACCGGACTCAACCTTTTCCCGGAACTTCCGCGTCGGGTGCAGGAACAGGTGGAGGAGATGACCGCCTACGAACTGTTCTGCCCGTTTCAGGAAATTGACGAGAGCGAACTCTACCTTCTCGAACCGGAATTTGAGCACGGAGCCGTCGCGGAAGGCTTTGATGACATCGATATGTGAAACCGGAGGCGACGGCTCGCTCACCGGGTATACCGGCGGACTTGCCGTCAAGAAGAAACTGTTGGATTTGGAAAAACCGACAGTTTTGCCGACAAAAACTGAGAAATGATTATATTTGCCCTCCGTCCCCCTCTGTGAGTTTCTGAAACATGCTGTGAAATGACCAGCGGGGAGCATTCCGGCAGATGAAAAGGATAGCCTTCATAGACCTTGAGGTCAGTGCGAGAGGGAAGATTCTTGACCTTGGCGCAATTAAGGACGGACAGTCGTTTCATTCCGCGAAAATCGCTGATTTCGTGGACTTTGTCGGCGACTGCGAGTATCTGTGCGGACACAATATCATTGAACATGACCTGAAATATCTTCGTCCGTTTCTGAAAAAAGGCTATAAACTGATAGACACCCTGTACCTTTCGCCTCTTCTGTTCCCGATGCGGCCCTATCATAGGCTGCTCAAAGACGACAAGATTGACTCAGAGGAACTTAATAATCCTCTGAATGACGCCGGGAAAGCAAAAATTCTCTATGATGACGAGGTCGCGGCATTCAGGAATCTTCCGGAATCATTGCAGTCGCTCTACTACGACCTTACATCGGACGACAATCATTTCTGCGGTTTTTTCAAATCCGTGGATTATTCTGCCGGGTGGCGGCCTTCGTTTCTGAGGAGGCCTTTGTCCGATAGCTTACTGGCCTCACTTCAGGGTCTTGTCTGCGAAAGTGCTGACATTGAACCGTTTGTCAGAAATAATGGGGTGGAATGCGCATACGCTGCGGCGGTGATACTGACGCGTGACCGTAATTCGATGACTCCGGCTTGGGTTCTCAAGAACTATCCTGCCGTGGAGAGAATCATCTATGCGCTGAGAAACAAAAATTGCGGGAATCCTTCCTGCGGATATTGTTCGGCAGTCTTCAACCCGGAAAGAGCTTTGAAAAAATGGTTCGGATATGACCGCTTTCGAAAGTTCAACGGCGAGTCCTTGCAGGAAAATGCCGTGCGTGCGGCTATAGCAGGGGAGTCTCTGCTGGCCATATTCCCCACAGGCGGCGGCAAGTCCCTGACATTCCAGCTGCCGGCTCTTGTCGCCGGTGAGACTGTGCGCGGGCTTACCGTCGTGATTTCGCCCCTTCAGTCTCTGATGAAGGATCAGGTCGAGAATCTTGAGAAGAAAGGCATATCGGACGCCGTCTATATAAACGGTCTTCTGTCACCGGTCGAGAGACGGGATGCTCTCGGACGTGTGCGCGACGGTGAGGCGTCGATACTCTATATCGCCCCGGAACAGTTGCGCTCAAAGACCATAGAGAAGATTCTGATGTCCCGCACCGTGTCCCGCTTTGTCATAGACGAGGCTCACTGCTTCTCGGCGTGGGGACAGGACTTCAGGATAGAATATCTCCATATCGCCGATTTCATAAAATCACTTATGGAGGCGAAAGGACTCGAGAATCCGATTCCCGTGTCCTGTTTCACGGCGACAGCAAAGCCGAAGGTAATCAGCGACATAACGGATTATTTTCACGAGAATCTCGGTCTCCGTCTGAAGCGTTTCACGACCGATGCGGCGCGGACTAATCTGCACTATACGGTTCTGTACCGCGCCGATAATGAGGAGAAATACCAGACTCTCCGAGACCTGCTCATTGACAGTTCGTGTCCGGCCATCGTTTATGTCACGCGTACAAAGGCTGCGGAGGATATCGCCGCGAGGCTTGTGCGGGACGGACTTGATGCGAGGGCTTTCCACGGCCAGATGGAAACCCGTGTCAAGGTTCAGAATCAGGAGGACTTCATAAATGACCGCGTGCGCATCATTGTCGCCACATCAGCCTTCGGGATGGGTGTCGACAAGAGCGATGTGGGGCTTGTCGTGCATTATGAAATATCCGATTCTTTGGAGAACTACATTCAGGAAGCTGGTCGCGCCGGCCGTGATGTGCATTCTGAAGCCGACTGTTATGTCCTGTATAATGACGACGACCTGAACCGTCATTTCATACTTCTCAACCAGACAAAACTGACATTCAGCGAGATAAATCAAGTCTGGAGGGCAATCAAGGGTCTGACGCAGAAGCGCGACGCAGTCTGCATCTCCGCGCTTGAGGTGGCGAGGAAGGCCGGATGGGATGAAATACGGGATGTCGAGACAAAGGTGAAAAGCGCCGTGGCGGCTCTGGAGAATGCCGGATATGTCAAGCGGGGGATGAACAGCCCGAGGATATTCGCGACGAGCATAGTGCCCCGGAATCTTGATGAAGCCTCGCGGATCATCCGCACCGATGACCGGTTCGCGGAAGAGGAGCGGCAGGATGCCGTGCGCATAATCAGGTCCCTCATATCCGAAAGAAGCCGTGCGCGGGCCGGTACCGCCGAAGCGGAGTCGAGGATTGATTATCTGTCCGATATGCTCGGGATTGAAACCGGAAAAGTCGTCCGGCTTGTGGAGAAGATGCAGCTTTGCGGGATTCTTGCCAAGGATGAGGATATGACGGCATACCTCCGCCCTTCATTCCAGTCACGAATCGATGCGCTGGTTTCGCTTGAAAGCTTCCTCATCGCTTCCGTCGAAAGCGGCGGCGCCGGGCAGTACGGACTCAAGGAACTGAACGAAAACGCCTTGGCCGCAGGGGTGCCGAAATCCAATG
>CAVEDD010000179.1:0-3392 GCA_963614515.1 Treponemataceae bacterium
AGCATCCAGAGCTTGCCGTCCTGAATGGTGAACTCGATGTCCTGCATGTCGTTGAAGTGCTGCTCGAGGTGTAGACGGATGTCGTCGAGTTCCTTATATACCTCAGGCATAGCCTTTTCGAGAGATTCGAGATTGGCGTTGTGCGGGGTCTTTGTGGCCTCGTTGAGCGGGTTCGGGGTGCGGATGCCGGCAACGACATCCTCGCCCTGCGCGTTGATGAGCCACTCGCCGTAGAACTTGTTGTCGCCGTTGGCCGGGTTGCGTGAGAAAGCCACGCCGGTTGCGGAGGTGTTGCCCATATTTCCGAACACCATAGACTGAACGTTCACAGCCGTTCCCCAGTCGTCAGGAATGCCCTCGATTTTTCTGTAGGCGATGGCGCGCTTTCCGTTCCAGGACTTGAACACGCCTCCGATGGAACCCCAGAGCTGGGCCTCGGCCGTGTCAGGGAAATCAACCCCGAGAACTTCCTTCACGCGGACTTTAAACTTGTCGCAGAGGTCCTTCAGCTCATCGGCGGTGATTTCGGTGTCGGACTTGTAGCCCTTCGCCTCCTTGAGGTCCTCCATCATCCTGTCGAGCTGCTGGCGGATTGCCTTTCCGTCCTCAGGCTCGATGCCCTCGGCCTTCTCCATGACGACGTCGGAGTACATCATGATGAGACGGCGGTATGCGTCATACACGAAACGCGGATTATTGGTCCTCGCAATCATGCCCGGAATGGTCTCCGAGCAGAGTCCGATGTTGAGGATGGTGTCCATCATCCCCGGCATCGAACTGCGCGCGCCCGAACGGCAGCTTACGAGAAGCGGGTTGGTCTTGTCGCCGAACTTCATTCCCATAATCGCCTCGGTGGCTTTCAGAGCCTCGGCGACTTCCTTCTTGAGTTCCTCGGGGTAGCCGCCTCCGAGAGCGTAATACTCGGCGCAGCACTCGGTGGTGATTGTGAAACCTGCAGGAACAGGAATGTTCAACAGACACATCTCGGCAAGGTTTGCCCCCTTTCCGCCGAGAAGGTTACGCATTGTGCCGTTGCCTTCGGCTGTTTTGCCGCCAAAGCGATAGACACGTTTCTTGTTATTTTCCATAAGACTTTTATATTATTGATTATATATTATTTCACTTATTCATATCTATTGCGCCGCGAATTTAACAAAAAATGTGCGTATCGCGAAATTATTGTCCGATTTTGAAAAACCGGTCCGGAAGCATAAACTCCCGGACCGGTCCCCCATAGTCATTTCCCAGTCAAAAACTGACTCGAGACGATTTTAGTTAGCGGTATAAATCAAAGTTTTCGTACCGGCCGTAGTGTCCTCAGTGGATGCATCAACCCAAGCGACGCCATCGTTCGTATTGTCGCTGATGTTACATTGAGAGCTTGTCGGTATCGGCTCGGTTTTCATCAGCTGACTGCTTTCGTCACCTGAATCAGTCGAAACATTGCCGGTTATGGTAATTGAGTCTATTGAAGCCACTCTCCCGAAACGGATGATGCGGTCTCCTATGTTGGAGAAAGTATTGCCAGTGATTACAATATTCCCATACTCCGGATTGGCGGAACCGGGCTGCAGCGATATCGCGTTATGGCCGGTATTCGTGAATTTGCAGTTTGTCACTGTCAAATCATGGACAAATTGGGCATATATTCCCTGGTAAGACGTTATGAACTCACAGTTGTCAACGACCAATTTCTTGAATAAGTTGACATAACTGCTGACGTCGCTCCGAATGTAAATACGCTGCCCGCCCTTACCATTGCTGGCCTCTGCAGTAGTGAATGCGAGGAATTTGCAATCTTTGAAAGAAAGACTTTCGATTGACGACGTCTCCGATGTGTTCGTAAATGACGCATTCTTCAGGAAAGTGACGCCTTCAAATGAAAGATTTCCAATGGTGTAGAGACAATAATAACTGGTAGTAGAGTACTCCCAGTTTCCGTTGTCAAGAACATAATCATAAACCGGAGACGTTGCCGTACCGTATACGTGGCCGCTCCCGACCTTGACGCCGGCAATCACGACACCGTCCGCCGCCGTAAACTTCACGTCACCGATACTGCGGGTATAATAGCAAGTTGCGGAAGTTTCAGACAGATATTCAACAAGTGCATCGGCTGAAGCAAACTCCTTCCAGCCGGCTGCATCCGAAGTGTATCCTTCTACCATATACTTGGTGTTGCTTCCGGAGAATTTGTTCGGACGGCCGAGAACGAGAACCTGATCCGTGATGCTCTCGGTGAAATTGATGGTCTTGCCGTCGATGCTTCCGTATGCTCCGTCAAGGACATATTGCGCATTCGCGGCAGTAACATCAATCGTAGAGAGGGTCATATCCTCCGGACCTGCAGGAATCGAAGTAGCGTAGCCGTTGTCCTTGTAACCGTCCAGAGATTCATCTTCATCGGTGGCAGGATCCACAATGACACTGGTTTCAAGCTTGGATGTCAGCACCTTTCCGACTATGTTCGTGCGGCAGTTGCGCCTGATCGGAGTGTTGGTCATAGTCGTATTCACGGTGCTCCCGTCAACTGTGAATGTCGCGTCGAAATCGCAGACATCGCCCGCCGCAGAGGCGAAGATGTAGTTCATTGAAAGATACTTATATGCAACACCGCCGACCGTCAGAGTCCCGGTCGGAACCGCCGCCTCGGCGAAAGTAACGTCCGCAGTTCCGGAAAGTTCATCCCCGAGAGGCGCGAAGACTGTCGGAATCTGCTTTATGGTTATCGCTGATTTCGCGCCTGTGAAATCGATGGCCACGGATGTCGCCCCTGCTGAAATCCCGGTGTCGCCGGATGCTATGTTGAGCTGCGCGAAAGGACGGCTGAGAGTTATGGTCTCCGAGATGGCTCCTGTTATCTCCCTATCCTTGATTGTCGCGAAGAACGCATCGAAATTCTCGTCATTGGCAGACTTGTCGGTGTAGTTTGCGGTAATTTTCTTGAGACCGTCGGTGGCATCCACCGTGTAGTAGCCGTCTTCCTGAGTCTGAGCCCAGAATATGAAATTATAGGTCTCGCCTTTCACGAGCCTGAATTCCACAACGGCTGAAGAACCTCCGCCTGAAGCAGGGGTGAGAGTGGCGGTCTGGACTCCGAGAGAGGAAATCGGGTTGCCGGAAGCGTCAAAGACCTGATAAAGGAGTTTGGTCGCCGTTTTTCCATCGGCTATGGCTTTCGTGTCGAAGCTCACCGGAGCCGCGACCGTGAATGATACACCGGCAGTCTGACCGTCACCGGCAGTCTGCTGTTCCTTCGCGCAGGCGGCCGCAAGAAAAGCCAGCGAGCCGACGGCGAGGCATTTAAAAAATGTCGAGTTCATAATTTATGTGTTTGTCGTTTAGTAAGCGTTAAAAAATAAATTGGTGGAGATTTGTGAAGGATTTTTGAG
>CAVEDD010000180.1:0-3383 GCA_963614515.1 Treponemataceae bacterium
CGGTGGACTTGGAGATTCTCACGGTCTTGCCGGCAAGCGACTGGTCGAGACGGAGATAATAGCCTCCTGTGGAGAGTTCTTCGAGGTCATATTTCGTCGAAGTGCCATCGCCGACATACAGAGACCAGGTGGTCGTTCCGTTCTGCGCTTCAGGCACATACGCATCCTGTCCGAAGTTCGCCGCGTTGAAGCGGAAAATCTCCTCGTGGAGTCCTTCGTCCTTGTAGAGAATAATCTCGCTGTACTCCTTTCCGTCGAAGGTCTTGGTCTCCCCCCAGTCGAGGAAGAAGGTTCCCGAAGCCCAGTATGAACGGATGTTGTTGAGTTCCGCCGCATTTGACGCCGCGCCCAGGATGTCGATGATTTCTCCCGGCTTCATCCCCTGTTCGGTGACAGCCTTGGAATTGTCCGGAACGAAGGCATAAGGGTAGTCACTTACAGGAATGAAACTGAAGAATCCGTCTCCCTCGTCGCTGAGCTTGTAGATGAACCCGCCGATGCGGTTGGCGTTCGCAGGCTTGTTCTCGCCGGCTGTGCCTTCCCTCCAGACGATGTTCTGAACCATAATGTCGGCTCCGTTCTTCACGAATGCAAGCTCGCTGAAAAGGGCCGCATACTTGGAATCCGGGCTATAGGAAGAGAGAGCAGTTTTCCACGATTTGCGGAAATTCTCCTGAGTTTCGGAAGCGGACTCGGTCACATACTGGCTGTCACCGAATTTGCCGTCCTTGACAGGTCCGAACTCGCAGAGGGACTGGAAATGGCTGTAGTCGTCCTTGAAAGTGCCGTCAGTAATCAGATTGTCCCAAGGACTTGCCTTGGTCGTGAAGGTCTCCGTCGGGCCATAGGTGATTTCTCCGTCGGAAGTCTTCACATAGGCGCGCAGATAGTATTGCGTTTCAGGCAGGAGGGCGAAGCTTTCGCCTTCTGTATCCGGGCACTCGTTGTGGAGAGGATTGACCGTGACCTCAGTTCCGGCCGGAACCTCGCCTTCATAATCGAAGACATAGGTTATCGCATTGCCATAAGTCAGGTCGGAATCCATCTCGTCGAGACATACTCCGGTCTCCTCTACAGGGAAGGTCACCGTGTAGCGGAAGTCAGCCTGGTAGGCCCTGATGTTCTCGACGGTGATTTCGCTGTTGAAGGTCGCCTTGATCAGAATCTTCACCGGCTCATCGGTGTAGCTGCGGGAGCCGTCCGACATTTCGAGCCAGCCTGCGAACCAGTAGCTGAAGCCGTCCTCGAAGTCCTTGACGGTCACTTCAGTGTCGCCGGTCTTCGGCGCACCCTCGATGGCGATGTCAACACCCTCCGTGATGAGCGTCTCCCGATCGGTCGACCAGCGGAGACCCCAGCTTACGAATTTGTCTATATCCTTTTCAGACACGACATTGAGATTGAAGACATATTCCCCGCTCACTGCGGAAACAGAGGTGAGGGTGGCGGTCATTTCGATGATTCCGGACTCCTGCCTGAGCGCGAAGTTGACATATTCGGACCCGCAGCGGAACTTGAAGAGAGCCGCGCGTTCCTTGCCTCCTGTGTTGGCGGCGCAGGAGAAAGTCACCTTGTCGCCGGACTTGCCGCTTCTTGCGGACGGAGTGACCCAGGTGTAGTCCCCTTCCACCGTCCACTCCCCGGATGAAGTCACCATCGTCTCCGCCGTGACAGGGAGAAAACCGACAACCGCCGATTCCGGATCCAGCTGCACCGAATCCTTCACCGTCTCAGCCTCTTTCTGGCATCCGGCAAGAGCCAGAGCCGCGAAAACTGAAACTGCTGATAATATTCTATTGATTTTCATATCCTTTGTTTTTAGAAACAATCGTTAAACAGAATCTTATGCATCCTGTTCCCATCGGCTACCATTCCGCCTTCGGCCTGTAGCCGGTGTCGACGAGGCTGTCGTTGAAAAGATACTGCGCAATCCTCTGCAGAGATGTCCACTGGTTGGACCAAGTGTCTATCGAGAAGTCGAGGCAGTACACCATATACCCGCCCCAGCCCTGATTCTTGAGAGTGTTGAGCGTGTATGAAGTCGCATTCCAGCTCTGAGTTCCCGGAGCGCAGTTCACGCTGTTCGGAGTCATCTTCGACAACGGCATACCGCCCTCATAGTTGCCTTGTGACCAGGAGCCGTAGTCTGCAATCACCCAGTCGATGTAATCCTTCGGGTAAACTCCGTCGACCGCATACAGGTTGGAAGTGTAGCTGTAATTGTAGGCTATGACCTCCTTGTCCGGCATCGCCATCTTGGTCTCGTAGCACAGGCGCGAGGTCAGACGGGACGAAGCATAGGAAGCGACTCCCGGGATGTCATCTCTGGTCTGCCCGTACTCCTCGTCGAAGAAAATGCCGTCGATGTGGTAGGCGTTGCAGTAGTCGGCGAGCATCTTCGCCACTTCTTTCGCAGTGTCGTCCTCGATGCTGGACATCGTCAGACCGGTGCCCGGGCCCTGGCCGTCCCTACCCGTGGAGAGCAGGGACATTATGACCTTGATCCCCCTGTCGTGGAGAGGCTTGACATATTTTTCATAATTGGCGTTGAGCGCCGCCTGGCAGGTGTTCGGATGAACCTGAATCGCCATCTCATCCGGATTCCATATCAGAGCGGAGGAGAAGACTATGACATAGTCGAAAAGCGGCTCGCCGGTGCTCCCGAGCTCGAGGGCGAGATGGAAGAGAGGGTTAGCCGTGCCGGTTTCCTGACAGCTGAAGATGTGGTACGGCCTGTCCTTGGAAATCGGGGTTATACCCTTCCTGTTCTTCACGAAGATGATGTGCGGCTCTCCCGGAAGAGTGACGGAACTGTCGTCAGTCGTCACGGTGACCGGAATCGCATAGACGATGTCCCCGCCGCCGTCCTTATAGTTCTCGGAGGCGAGTATGGAATCATCGACCGTGATTGTTATGTCAGCGTCGGTGGAAACCTTTTCGCCGGCAAAGACCACCGCCGGATCTCCGAATGAAACTTTCGCTGACGGGAACGCCTTGTAGGACGTGCCGTAGGTGGCGTTGTACTGAGTGATGTAAGATTCATCGCCATAGGCGAGCGTCCCCGAAATGTTCGAGGCGGCAGCCTTGGAAAGTTCGAGGTGCAGCCCGACTGTGGTCTCCTCCTCGAAAGCCTCGACCGTCGTGAAGTACGCCGAACCTGAAGCGTTGCGCAGCTGGGCTTTCGGCGTGGTCATCTGCTTTATCTTGTCTTCGGTCCCGCCGTCCACTTCAAAGACTTCTTTCTGGCAGGCAGCCAGAGAGAGAGCGGCGGTGAGCAGAAGAAAAAATCTGTATGTTTTCATATTGATTTCCTTTTTAGACATTATTCAGCTTCCGGAAGAGCGACCTTGCGCCATTCTACAGGTTTCGCCGCCTTGAGGTCG
>CAVEDD010000181.1:0-3289 GCA_963614515.1 Treponemataceae bacterium
GTCGGAAGCCAATCGGTGAAGTGCTGATAATATGCTGACATTGAAGCATATATGCGTGTCATCTCATAGAGTTTGCCCTCCGCTCCCCCGAGAATCAGAGACAGGCCGTAGTCGGAGGACGGGCGGGAGAGCGTGGTCATCCCGGCATCTTTCAGGAATTCATGGAAATTGACGATTCCGAAATCCCTCAACATTCTCACATATGGGACATTGAGCGAGCGTCTGAGAGCCTCGGAGGCTGAGACCGCGCCGGAAAAGCTCCGGTTGAAATTCTGCGGCACGAAACCGTTCACATTCAGCGGCGTGTCGGGAACGAGCGTGTGCGGGAGTATCGCGCCGGACTGGAGCATGGCCCCGTAAAGGAGGGGTTTAAGAATGCTGCCCGTGCTTCTCGGGGAGTCCGCGATGTCGACGAGCGCCCCATCCCGGCCGAGGGAGGGGTTGGAGTTGCCGCAATAGGCAAGCGTCTCCCCCGTGCGGACATCGATGACGACGGCCGCAAGGTCGCGGATGCCGATGCGCGAGAATTCGGCGTTCCAACGGTCGGTGAGGGCTTCGAGACGCAGCTGGAGGGAGATGTCCACTCCCGTACGGACCGTTCTGCCGTGGTTTGTCCGGCACTGGCGTTCGACAAGATGGTGCGCGATGTCCGGGAACGGCTGCGGAGAGTCCGGAAGAGGCTCGGAACAGGCGAGGGAAAGGGTCAGAGAATCAATCGCTCCGATTTTATACATACGGGTCAGAAGACGGTCACGCTTCTTTTTGAGCGCTTCGCGGTTGCGCCCGGGATGGATGAGGGACGGCGAATTGGGCAGCACGGCGAGCACGGCCGCCTCGGCCCACGACAGGTCGGAGGACGGACGGCCGAAATAACGCATGGACGCCGCCCCGATACCGACCACATTGCCTCCGAAAGGTGCATATGAGGCATACATCGCGAGTATCTCCTCCTTGGAGCAGCGCAGTTCAAGACGGGTCGCGAGCAAGGCCTCTATGATTTTCTCCCCGAACGTGCGTTCACGGGCGGAGCGGCTGAGCCTTATGACCTGCATAGTGAGCGTGCTTCCGCCGCTTACGGTGTGCCCGGCACGGATGTTCTGCACCGCCGCACGGACGACGGAGGCTGGATTGACCCCGCAGTGCGCGTAGAAATGCCGGTCTTCAAACTGTACGAGGCACAGGGCGTAGCGCCGGGGGACGGTGTCGGAAGGCGGGAAGCGCCACTGCCCGTCCGAGGCGAGCCGTGCTCCGAGAAGTTCGCCGCCGGAGGCCTCGACGACGGTGGAATACGGGACGTCGGCGAACAGATTCCTTGGCAGGGAACACAGCCAGGCCATCAGGAGAGCGGTCAGGCACATCCCCAGGGCGACCGCCGCTTTCCTGCGGCGGTCGTGCCTCAACAGATTGAGTTCCGCCCTGAAAGCCGTCTTGAGACGGTCACCGGATAATCCATCCATCACGGTTCCTCCGCCCGTTGATTCGCTACTCAGTCCGACCGTACGGGACTGAACCGTCCGCGGACGCATCCACGGCCGCTTCCACCACCTTGACCGAACCTGATGCGGTGCGGCCGAAAACGGAGTTGTCGTACATCGCCTCGCAGGTCACGGACGGCAGGATGAATTCTCCGAGGTAGGCAGCGGAAAGCCGCAGAGAGAATGTCCTGGAGGCCGACTTCGGAAGGTCGAAGCGGCAGATCGCCTCACCGTCGCGTATGTCGCTGTCGGGACAGTCCGTCACACCTCCGGCATCCGGAGAGAACACGCGGCTGTTGTAGATTTCCCATCCGGAAGGAACCCTCACGGACAGGAGCAGATTTCTCCGCTCAGTCACGGAAATGTTCGCGACCGTGACCTCCGCGACGAAGTCCGTCCCCTGGGACAGCCTGGCCGGATTGATGCGCGCCCCGTCCATATCCTTATATTCCACGGAAACGGAAAGTCCTGACGCGGCCTGCTTCACGGCTCTGCCCGGCGGAACAGGAGTCCTTGACGCGAGACTTGCATACAATGCCCCCCGGGAGACGTTGGTGAGCCTTATGGAAGTCGCTCCATCGACCACATTCCTTGTCCACAGGGAGTTGGCGGACTTGACCGTCTCGCTGTTGCCGCCCTCGCCGCCGAAAGTACATTCATATTTGAACGACATGGCGGAATTGTCCATTACCGCATAAAGCCGCGAGAGCGCAGATGCCGCAAATGCCGCAGTCTGTGTCGTGTATCCCTCCTTCGCGAAACCGTCCGCCACACGCCCCGCAAGTTCCACCGCCGCAGCTATATTCCCGGCAAGTACCTGAGCTTCAAGGGATATGGCATCGTCACGCAAGGCCGAACCGAAGAATATGGAAGATGAATATGTCCGTTTCGCGGAAGATTTCGTCTGTAAGTCTGAGGCGAGAATGCTCTGCGCGATGCTTTCGCGTGACGATGCCGCATAGGCTGACGCGAGCAGATTTTCCGCGTTCCGGTTCAGCTGCCGGGACTCTTTCATCCGGTTCATCGGACCGTCCTGCGCATTGCCGGAAAGCGCCAGGACATATAGGGCGTATGCCGCGAGTTCATCATATTCATTGTCCGAAACTCTGTAGGAGTTGACATATTTCTTGATTCTGTTTCTCCACGCTCCGAAGACTCCCCCGTTCAGGGTGAATCCGGCATTGGAGGCGAGGGTCATGAAATGCCCGGCCATCACGTCCGACCAGAGGTTCACGGTCGTCCCGCCCGGCCAATAGACGAAACTGCCGTCCGGGAGCTGGCGTGAACAGAGTTCGGAAAGAAGCCCGGGAATCATTGCGTTGGACTCGTCGCGGCGCTGCCCGTCAAGCATCGGGAGAATCGACAGCAGGGTTATTCCCTTGGCGCAGAGCTGCTCCGTGCAGTTGTTCGGATAATTAGTCACATACAGCCAGACCCCGTTTATGTCCACCGATGGGAATGAACTGACTTCAAGGACATTGACTCCGTCCGGGCATTTGAATTCGCAGGATTCGCCACCTGACACCACGTCCCGCTGCACCGAAAGTTCCGGACGGTTTATGTTGCGGACGGCTATGTTCACCGTGTCCGTCGCGGAGAAGTCCCCCGACCTGGCCGTGACGATCACCCGCGCGGCACCCTCCGATGAGCCTGTTCTGAAGTCGAATGAAGTCATCCTGTCACCCGTGTCCCCGAACTTGAGCTGTCTGGTGTCCTGACCGCTTAGACGGAGCGGCCCGTAAGCGGAAACCGTGACCTCGACATCCCGGACAGAGTCCTCCATCGCGAAAACATTCACAGGCATGGTCACTTTC
>CAVEDD010000182.1:0-3235 GCA_963614515.1 Treponemataceae bacterium
GAATATGACCGCCGCGCAGAACAGCACGACAAAAAAGGAGACAAGAGAAGAGATACAGCGTTTCATAAGATTTGCATCGTTGTTTTTCTGTGCTGAAAAAGCACATCCAATTTGCAGCGCCGGCGGGGTTCAGTCCGCCGGCGCCGGATCTTTAGTTAAGGTTCTCAACCTCGGCATCATACAGCGCCTTCACCTCGGCATCGGTCAGCGCACGGTCATAGAGACGGAGTTCGTCCATATTGCCGGTGAAATAGCCCATCCACTCATCAGTAGCCCCGTCCGCAACCTTCGGCAGCCATGCTCCGATTAAGAGTTTGTCGGCATCGACGAACTTGAGGTCGCCGAGAACCGGCTGATTACCCTCAGCATCCGCGCCATCCGCATAGCGCTTGATTATGCCTGCGTCAAGAGTCTCGTCAAGCGGGCAGACACCGTTAACATACATCTTGAACTCGGAATTCACATTGTCGTACTGGATTACATAGTGACTCCACTTCCCCGCAACGAAAGAAGGCTTTGAGACTCCGACGAACTGGTTTTCCCAGACAGCGCCCGATTTGCGGAAAGTGTTCTTGATGTTGAGAGAGTCAGCCGCCGCGTCAAGTCTGTCTCCTGAAACAGAGACATTGCCCCAATAGTGGTCAGCGCCCGTAATCTGGAAATACATCGGAACCGGGACCTGATCGTAAGGAATCGCGGCCTGCTTGAGCCAGAAAGCCACGCTGTAGGCCTTGAGGTCGCGGATTTTGCTGTCTGTCGGAAGGTTGTAGAGGAGGTAGCCTCCCTCAGCCCCCTTGAGCCCCTGTCCGCGACGGCCGTCGGTGAAAGTCACTTTCTCCGCCTTCGGGGTTATGTTCGCGATTTTCTCCACGCCGTCCCCGTCAAACGGGATGTAGGCCACGAGATTTTCCTTTGCGATGCCTGAAGGGTCGGCCTTGCCGCTGTCCTGGTCGTCATTTCCGCTGTTCTTGTTGCAGGATGCAAACGAAAGCGTAAGCGCCGCTGCGCAGGCGAAATAAATAAATCTTTTCATAATAAATTAAATGATAAATGGTTAATAATAGTGGTTCATATTGTGTCCCGTCTGAAGAAAAGCGTCTTTGACAAATCTTCGGGCGAATCTTCTAATAACTGTAGCCGGCTGTATGTTCCAGATTGTTGTTCAGCTGAATCTGGGCGGAAGGGACTGGGAAGACCTCGTTTCTGCCGGTCTTGAACCCGAGCGGGCCGAGAACCGCAGGGGCGCGTCCGGTGCGGACAAGATCGAAGAAGCGGTTCTCCTCCAGCGCGAACTCCGCACGCCTCTCGTCATAGACGCTTTCGAGAGTGGCTGAAACGGAAGGCAGCCCCGCACGGGAGCGGACTTCATTCAGCGCGTCATCGGCGGTGCGTCCGGATTCAGTCCCTGAAACCGCCCCGTTGAGCCGCGCTTCGGCGAACATCAGAAGCACATCGGAGTAACGGAGCAGACGGACATTGTGGTCGAAGCCGTAGCCGTTGTAGGACCACTTGTTGTACGAAGATGGCGTATAGACTTTTCCGTTATAGACGGGATTCGTGCATTTCTCGGAGATATAGTCCCCCTCCGGAGTGGTTGTACCGCTGTAGAGCAGAGTCGCGGACATTCTCACCGCCTCTCCCCTGTCCTTAAGGAAAGAAATCAAGGCGTCGCTCGGGACATTGAATCCCCAGCCCTGCATATTGCTCGGAGTGTTGTTGCGCGGACCCTGCACATAGGCGTACTCGATGTAAGGCGCGGAACCAGTTGACTGCCCGAGAGTCGAGGACTGAACCTCCATCAGAGACTCTTTGGAGTTCTCGCCGCCGACGGAGAAGACTTCGCGGAAAGACGGAAGAAGGGAAAAGCGGCCGGAGGCCATCACGGCGTCGCACTGTTTCGCACATTCCTCCCAGTCTCCGCGATAGAGAGCGGCCTTGGCCTTCAGCGCCATCGCCGTATATTTCGTGAACCTCCCGCTCCACGAAGCGTCGTATGAGGCGGGGACATTCTCAATCGCATAGTCCAAATCTCCATATATGAAATCGTAGACATCCTCAACGGAAGACTGTTTCACGGAGGCGAGTTCATCGGAGGTCATCGTCCTGTCAATCAGAGGCACGCGGCCGAAGCAGCGCACAAGGTTGAAATAGGCATAGGCCCTTATTATCCTCGCCTCTCCGGCGCACTGGCGCGTGTATTCCCTGTCGGAATCAGTATTCATCTGTTCCTCGAACTTCGGCATCTGCTCTATCGCGAAATTCGCCGCGGAAGCCATATTGTAGAACTCGACCCACACGCTGTTTATCAGACCGTTCGACGGGGTGAAGGTGAAGTTGTCCATTTCCTTCGCCTCCGGGCTGTCAGATTCGGTGCTTCCCTTGTCGGCATCGTCCGAAGTTATCTCGAACAGGCAGATGTAGTTGAAGGAATGTCCGCCACGGAGAGATGCGTAGGCTGCGCTGACCGAGCTGAATATGTTTTCGCTCTTGCTGTAGTCCGTGCCCGTCGACGGAAGGGTGGCTTCAGGACGGAAATCCAGGAACTTCGAGCAGGATGCCGTCACGATGCAAATCAGGAGGACGGCCGCTATATGTCCAAATGTCTTTTTCATCACTTCCCGAATTAAAAATTAAGGTTGAGACCCAGGGTGTAGACCGACTGCATAGGATATACGGACGTGTCGATTCCCGATTCTATCGGGCTTCCGCCGATTTCCGTCGTGTAGCCGTTGTAGCCGAAGAGGGTCAGCGGACGCTGGGCGGAAAGATATACCCGTAAATTCTTCATCCCCTTCAGCTTGCTGAATGTATAGCCCGCCTGAACATTCTGAATCCGGAAATATGAACCGTCTTCAACGAAGAATGTATTGGCCTGCTGGATAAAGCTGGAGTTATATGCCTCCGGCGAGGGATATTCATTCGACTTCGCGCCGGTACGCCATGCATTTTTGTAGAAGTCGAGGTCATAGTTCCCGTCGACAAAGATGTCCCGGTTCATCCTCTTCGCGTTCAGAATCTTGTTTCCGACCTGAGCGGCGAGGAGCATCGAGAAATCGAAACCCTTGTAGGAGAAGCCGAAATTGAAGCCGAGCGTGAGCCACGGAATCGGAGAACCGAGATAGGTCTTGTCGTTCTCGTCGATGACCTTGTCGCCGTTGATGTCGCTGTATTTGAAATAGCCGGCATCCTTGATGGCCTGCGAAACCGGATCTTTCAGAGCCTCGCTCTCGGAAGC
>CAVEDD010000183.1:0-3230 GCA_963614515.1 Treponemataceae bacterium
GAATCCACCGGCACGAAACGGAACATCGGACGCAGCTTTATGTCCACGTCGCGGTGCTGCAGCATCTCGTCGTTGAAGTCCTTCTTCGCGAAATCCGCGTCGAAGGCGAGCAGGGAGCTGTACTTTTTCGTGGTATCGGCAAGCGAGGATTCGTCCGTGACGTTCTTCTCCCTGTACTCCGCGACCTTGCGCTGAGCCGTCTGCCAGTCCAGCCTCGACTCCTTCTGCATTCCGAGAAGATTCTTGACATAAGAGCGGTTCATATAGGCCTTGGCGAAATCCGGATAGAGTTCAATCGCCCTGTCGTAGTCTTCGAGAGCGTCCCGGTACATTCCGAGTTCAATCAGGACGGACGCCCGGTTGAAATGCGCGAGGACATTGTCCGGATTGATGCCCAGCACCCTGTCCAGATCTTCCAGGGCCCCGTCATAGTCCCCGAGCTGCGCCTTTATCAGCCCCCTGTTGTAGAGAGTCAGCGCATTGCCCGGCTCGTCGCGCAGCACGCGGTCGAGGTCTGAAAGGGCTTCGCGGTATTTCTGCTGCTCGTAGAACATTATCGCCCTGTTGAAATAGGCGAAAGTGTTGGTGGAGTCAATCTCAATCGCCCTGTTCATGTCACCTATGGCAAGATCCATATCCTGCATGGCTGCGTAGAGCCGTCCCCTTCGCACATAACCCTCGGCGTCGAAGCGGTCGAGCTTTATCGCCCTGTTGTAGTCCGCCATGGCCTTGAGCGTGTCTCCGAGGAAAAGATAGGACGCGCCCCGGTTGAGATAGGCCGAAGGGTCTTTGGGCTCCTTGCGTATGTAGCGGTCGAAATCCTGCACGGCGCTGTCGAACCTCTGTGAGAGGAAATAGGTCACGCCACGGCTGAAGTAGAGTCCGGTGTAGCCGGGGCGAAGCTCGAGAGCCCTGTTTATGTCAAGAAGCGCGGTGTCGTATTCGCCCATACGGCTTTCGGTGATGCCCCGGTAGTGGTAGCCGGAAGTGAACACGGGGTTGATGCGCACGGCGGAGTTGAAATCCTGCCTTGCCCCCCTGAAATCTCCGAGATTGTATTTGGCTATGCCTCTGAAGAAATAGTTCTCGTAGTCCGTCGTGTCAAGTCTTGCGAGGACATTGAAATTCTCTATGGCCTGTGAGAATTTGCCTTCGGCCAGCGCGACACGTCCCCGGTACATGAATCCGTCCCTGTCATATTGGGCGGATGCCGGAAACGCCGCTGCGCAGCAGAGAAAAACAACTGCGGCGGCAATGTGCAATGCCGAATGAAATGTAGAATAAAATGCCTTTCCCGGTTTGTCCATCACAAAAAAATCACTACTTTTGGCGGCGTTTTGAACGCCCGTACAGAAATTACGCCGACAAATCGCAAAGATAATCAATTTATTTCGGAGCAGCCGCTATTTTTATGATGGATTTTCGCAAGACCTGCAGCGCAATGGTGGAAGCAGTGCTCGCAGCCGCAGTGCTGACGTTTTCAGGAGCGGGACTCCACGCCCAGCGCTTCCCCGCGAGGAATGCGGTGTGGGAGGCCAAACTGCAGCGGCAGGTGGCGTTTCTCTCCGACAGTCTCTGCAACGGGAGGGCGGCCGGGACGGGCGGCGGGACGGAGGCGGCGTTTTTCATGGAGCGCAGATTCCGTGAAGCGGGACTCGAGCCGATGTGCGCGAGCGGGGAACACGATGTCTATGTGCAGTCCTTCCGCTGCGGAGACGGCAGCGTCGGACACAATGTCGTCGGATTCATGAACGGGTCAAGAAAAATCCACGGAGATGAATATGTCGTCGTCGGAGCGCATTTCGACCATCTCGGAAGTTTCGGCGGGAAGATGTACCCCGGTGCGGACGACAACGCGTCCGGAGCCGTGGCGGCAATCAGTCTCGCGGAGATGTTTAGGATGGCGAAAATCATAGGCAAGTCATATTTCAGGAGCGTGATTTTCGTGGCGTTCGATGCGAAAGAGAAAGGTCTGGCGGGTTCATCGGCATTCTGGACCGCACTCGAGAACGGACGCCTCCGGGATCCGGCGACGGGCAGGACAATATGGCCGGAAAACGTGAAGCTTGCTGTGAACATAGACCAGATCGGGTGCTCGCTCTCCCCTCTCGAATCGGGACGCGGGGACTACCTGCTCGCGGTTGACGGAGACACGCTCGGCGAACGGGAGAACAGCCTTCTGGACTGGTGCAACAACATTTTTGAAATAGGACTTGAACTTTGCCACAGCTACTATGGCAGCAGGAACTTCACAAGAGTCTTCTTCAAGATTACCGACCAGAATGTCTTCGCGCAGCACCGGATTCCGTCTGTCCTGTTCACCTCCGGCATCACGATGAACAACTACAAGCCCCGGGACACCGCCGACACCCTCGACTACGAAGTGCTGAAGCACCGCATCTGGCTCATCTGGCACTGGCTCGAATATCAGCTGTACTGACTTCAAAACTCACTGGCATGACGGAATATCTATATGAAAATGCCCCCCTCTCCGAAACGGACAGGGCGAAACTCAGGAAGGTGAAGCATGTCGCCTTCGACATGGACGGAACCATATATATGGGTTCGAGGCTTTTCCCCTACACCGTCGACACGCTCCGGCGGCTTCGGGAAAACGGAATCGGATATTCGTTCCTCACGAACAACCCGACGAAATCGGTGGCGGACTATGTCAGGAAGCTGGAAGGTCTGGGCATCGCGGCCACGGAAGAGAATGTCTATACGACCTCGCTCGCCGCAATCGACTACATCAAGACACACCATCCGTCGGCACGCCGGCTGTTCCTCCTCGGCACTCCGAGCATGGCGGAACAGTTCAGGAAAGCCGGATTCGAATCCTGCGCAGACTCCGCCGACGACCGTCCCGACGCGCTCGTGGTGGCGTTCGACCCGACGCTTGAATACTCCCGCCTCTGCCGCGCCGCGTGGTGGGCGTCTCAGGGTCTCCCCTACATCGCCACGAATCCGGACCGCGTCTGCCCGACCGACAGCCCCACGGTTCTCGTCGACTGCGGCTCACTCTGCGCCTGCATAGAGCACGCGACCGGCCGCCGCCCGGACATAACCCTCGGCAAACCCGACCCGAATATGCTCAAGGGCATAATGCAGCGCAACGGTCTCAAAGCCGATGAAATCGTGATGACCGGCGACCGCATCTACACCGACACTGCAATGGCCTGCAACGCCGGAGCGGTCGGAGTCCTCGTCCTCTCCGGCGAGACCACGCTCGA
>CAVEDD010000184.1:0-3196 GCA_963614515.1 Treponemataceae bacterium
GATTGGCTCAGGACAGCGCGCAGGTCAAGTTCGAGGGTCTGGTGTATGTGGCTCCGGGGGCGGAGAAGACCGAGGCTCTTCAGGAGAACCATTCGCTGCTTCTTTCGGACCGCGCTACGGTGCAGAGCCAGCCTCAGCTTGAGATTTATGCCGATGACGTGGTATGCTCGCACGGAGCCACGGTGGGTGCTCTGGATGAACAGCAGCTGTATTATATGCGTTCGCGCGGGATTTCCGAGGAATTGGCACGCAGCCTTCAGATTACTTCTTTCCTTTCTCCCGTTCTGTCGCATCTGCCTCAAAGCCTGGCCGGGGAGATAATCTCTTTTGAATAAACGGTTTTTCTGTTTCGGAAATTATTGCTATATTTGCCCCCGCTCTCGAGAAGGGCACATTACTTATTATTAATTTTTAAAACAGATTCACAATGGCTGTTAAAATTCGTCTTCAGCGCCACGGTAAGAAGAATTTCGCATTCTTCCACATTGTTGTGGCTGACACCCGCGCACCTCGCGACGGTCGTTTCATCGAGCAGATCGGCTCCTACAACCCGAACACGAACCCTGCGACAATCGTCCTCGATTTCGACAAGGCTCTCAACTGGGTGAAAGTCGGTGCGGAACTCACTCTCGTCACCCGCAGAATCCTCTCTTACGAGGGAGTGCTTCTCCGCAAGCATCTTGACGGCGGCGTGGCAAAGGGCGCGCTCACCCAGGAGCAGGCAGACGCCAAGTTCGCAGCTTGGAAAGCCGCAAAGGAAGCAAAGGTGAACACAAAGAAGGAAAGTCTCGCAAAGGCTGCCGACGCAAAGGCTAAGGCTGCCGCAGAGGCTGAGGCAAAGGTCAATCAGGAAAGAGCCGCCGCTCTTGCGAAGAAAGCACAGGAAGCCGCTGAGGCTGCGAAAGCGGCTGAAGAGGCGAAGGCTGCCGAGGCTGCCGCTGAAGCTGCCGCAGAGACTGAGGCAGGCGAGGCTCCTGCCGAGGCTTAGAGATTCCAACGCCACGCTGATTTTCTGCAAGTTGGAAAACCTGCTTAAAATAGCCAAGGTCAGCAAGTCGGACGGGACTGACGGAGCTGTGGTTTTCAGCTTTCTGTCGTTCGACCCCGATGACTTGGAGATTTCGGAACCGGTGTTCGTCCATTTCGACGGACTGCCGGTTCCCTTTTTTATTGAAAGATTCGCCCGCAGAGGCGCGAACAAGGCCGTCGTGCGTCTGAACGACATCCGCAGTTTCGAAGATGCGGAAGAACTTGTCGGGAAAGAGGTTTATGTCGGGGACGACGGGGAATATGAGGATGAAACGGATTTCATCGGATGGACAGTGGAGACCGTCGTGAAGGAGAGCGCACAGAAAGATTCACGCAAACGGATGACACCGCCGGTCACAGCCATACTCGGCAAGGTCACCGGATTCCTTGACATCCCGTCAAACCCCTGCATCGAGGTGACGCTCACCGATGATGGCAGTAACGCCAAAAAACCGGACGCAGAAAAACCTGACGCAGAAAAATCTGACACGGAAGAGCCGGACACAAAAAAAGGAGCGGTGATTATTCCGCTCCATGAAGATTTCATCGTTTCCGCCGACCCGGAGACGCGCACACTCGTGATGTCGCTGCCCGAGGGGCTGATATGACATCGTTCACTGAATGAAGCCGGTTCAGAAGTTGTTCCGGAGGTTCTGGTAGAACACCGCCTGGGAAGTCTGATAGTAAGGGGCGAGCCAGAGAAAACCGATCCCGCCGGTGATGCAGGCGAGGAAGAACCAGCCTATGAAACTCAGCTGCAGCCAGAAAAGGTTGAACTTCTGCCCGACCATCATCTGCTGACTGCGTCTGATTGCCTCGCGGACGGAAAGTTCCGGATTGTCGACGAGGATGTAAGGAGTCATCGCATAGGAATATGCCTTTATTATCCCGGGGATGACCAGCAGCAGCGCCCAGAGGAAAGTGAAAATCTGAACCAGAAACATTCCGCCGATTGCCCGCCAATAAATCTTGAAGCCGTAGCCGAAACTGTTGGAGAGGACATTGGGGTTGGAATACAGGTAAAGCGCATTGAAGGCGTAGGTGAATCCGACCGTCAGCGGCATTAGCACGAACAGAGCCAGGAGAGTGGTGGTGCCGCTGATTCCGTAGAGCGGCGACGCCACGCCGTAGGCGAACACGTCCGGATTGAAAAGTTCATAGAGCGACGACGCGCCCACAATCGGACAGGCTATGACCGCCACGACAAGCGTTCCGAGCACGGCGGCCGCCCAGTTCCCCCGCAGAGCGGCGAGAGCCGCATTCTTGAATTCCTGATTTGTTGTCATCATAATATATTGCGTTTTGTGGTGCAAACTTACGAAATAAAATCCTTACGAGACAAAAGATGCATAAAAAAGGAGGTGACTTTTCAGTCACCCCCCTCGCATTGTCATCAGCGTTGCGGTAGCACTCCGTTTTTTCAGGCAGCCGCCCCGCAGCGCGGACAGAGTTTATTCCGCAATCTTGGACACAACCCAGTAGTCGCCGTCCTGAACTGATTGGTAGCCTTCGGCGACATAACTGTTGCCGGCGAAATTGCTTGCAGGATTGAAAGCCTTGAACTTTCCGCCGTAAACGAATATATATCCTTTGTACATATATCCTCCCCAATTAGAGTTATATACTCCGTCATACTCCCGGTAATCGAACAAACAGTAGTTCGCCTGTTCAGTCTCCAACTCGTGAGTTTTGTTGCTCAAAGGAGCCGCTTCGAATTCGCCGCCCCAAATGCGGATGATTCCGCCATCATCGGCCCAGCAGGCTCCAGGTCCGTCAGGGTCGTCTCCTGCGCAGGAGAAACTGAGTCCGTTGACATCAACTTCTCCGCCATGGCAGGCAACACAGCATCCGCCCTCGAGCGCTTTCATCGTGGCATCATTGATGACAGCCGTGCCACCGGAAACAGAAATGGCGTTATTGGCGTTTTCGAGGTAGACATTTCCGACCGTAAGTTTGCCGGAATATATGTTGAGGATTCCGGAGTTGTCTCCTGTTTTGCCTTCGTTCCTGATAAATTTACCGCCGCCGATGACCGTCAATTCTCCGTTATCGACAACCGTAATCGTACGATGATTTGCTGTGCCCGCACAAGTGACGGTGCATCCGTTGGTGTTGAGAATAATCTTCTTGCCATCGATGGTGACCTGGCTTGAGGCCTTGATGTCGT
>CAVEDD010000185.1:0-3189 GCA_963614515.1 Treponemataceae bacterium
AGAGCACGACCTTGCCAAGGTCGGGGTCGCGAGTTCGAGTCTCGTTTTCCGCTCCACCAGAGGAGGGGGATGACTAAAAAGGGTCATCCCCTTTTTATTTTTCAACCCCCAGTCACTTTGTGACAGCCCCCACGCACATGAAACAGGGCACTGGGGATTGTATTCCCCAGACCCATTGGGTCGCTTCGCTCCGCTTTGCTATGTCTCCGGTGAGGTGTCCGGATGGTTATGCCGTCCTGCTCCGACATCAGTATCTTATTTTTTATTATTAACTTTGCGAGGATTTGCGCCGAGGGAAAAACGGCGTGGCAGGGATGAGGCGTAAGGAAACTGAAACATAAACGAAGAAAATATGAGCACAAAAGACAAACTTGTGGCGAATTTCCTCCTCGGCACGGCCGGAGGAATACAGTACCTCGCTCTCAAGAAAGCAAGCAAGAACCCGCGCAAGACAGGCGCGAACACTCTCAGGGAAGTCCTCAAATATGCAAAGGACACGGTTTACGGCAAGGAACACCATTTCGCCGACATTCTCGCGGCACAGACCGACGACGAACTCTTCGCCCTGTGGCAGAAGAACGTGAAACCCAATGAATACGAGGATTTCCGTCCCTATGTCGAGAGACACAAGCACGGCGAGTCCGACGTCCTCTTCCCGGGGAAACCGGTTCTCTACGCGACGACCTCGGGTTCCACGGCGGAACCGAAATGGATTCCGATTACGGAGAAATATCTCAAGACCATCTACGGCAAGATGACCAAGGTATGGCTCTTCAACTTCATCAAGAACCGTCCGAACGTCTTCAGCGGCAAGATTCTCTCCATCGTAGGCAAGGTCATCGAAGGCTACGCACCTGACGGGACGGTCTATGGCTCGGTGTCCGGAGTGACCCAGCGCGACTGCCCGGGATTCGTGAAGGCTCTCTACTCCAACCCGCAGTGCGTCTATTCCATCGCCGACTACAACTCACGCTACTATGTTCTGATGCGTATGGGCGTGGAGCAGGACATCACCCTCATCGTGACGGCGAATCCTTCCACCATCGTCGAACTTCAGAACAACGTCAATAAGTTCTATGACGAATATGTCACCGACATCGAGAACGGAACGATTTCCGACAAGATAAAGCTCGAACCGGAAATCCGCAAAGAGCTTGAAGCCTGCGTGAAACCGAATCCGAAACGCGCCGCCGAACTCCGTGCGCTGAAGGAGAAATACGGCCGTGTGCTTCCGAAGCACTACTGGCCTAACCTCCAGATTCTCAACACATGGAAGTGCGGAAACACCAAGGTCTATCTCGACAAGTTCAAGGATTCTTTCCCTCCGACGATGCTCCATCAGGAGTTCGGCTATTTCTCTTCCGAGTGCCGCTTCGGACTCGTGCTCGACGACACCCTCAACACGGTTCTCTTCCCGCACTACCACTACTACGAGTTCATCGCCGAGGAGGATATGGACAACCCGAATCCGAAGTTCCTCCAGCTTGACGAGCTTGTGGAAGGCAGGCGTTACTGCCCTTATGTGACGACTTTCGCAGGTCTGTACCGCTACAATATGAACGATCTTCTCGAAGCCGGTCCGAAATTCGGCAACACGCCTACGGTGCATATGATTCAGAAAATCAACGGCATCGTGACCATAACCGGCGAGAAGCTCCACGAGCGCCAGTTCATCGAGGCCGTCCACAGGGCGGAGGAGGAGACCGGGCTCAAGACCCGCTTCTTCATCGGATTCGCCGATCTCGACCTCTCGACCTACCACTTCTACTATGAGTTCGCCGACCTCGAGACCCCGCAGGAGGCTGCGGAGAAGTTCACGCTCGTCGTGGACAAGTTCCTCAAGGAGCAGAACATAGAGTATCTCGCGAAGAGGGATTCGCTCAGGCTCAAGGATCCGATTACGCACCGTCTCGTGTTCGAGTCGTTCGAGAAGTTCAAGGAGCGCTGCATCGCCGAGGGTGCGCGTGACGGGCAGTTCAAGCTTAATATCCTGCTGCAGGATGAGAAGAGGCACGCGAAGTTCAAGGACCTCGTTGTCGGGAATGAATAAAAAGCGGATTGCATCCCATCTTTTTCTTCATTCCCTCCCTTTCAGTAGTTCTTTTGGAGACGCTTGAAGAGATTTGAGACAGATTAGTTTAGAGATGCTTACTAAGAACTTGAAAGCTGTCATATTTGATTTGGACGGGACTCTTTACGAGTCCCGTCATTTTCCTTTGCGGCTGATTATGGCGGATCCGCTGCACATCGGGATGCTCGGTGCGGAGAGGCGGTGCAGGAAGCGGCTCTGCGACAGGCACTTCGACAGGGCGGAGGATTACTACGACGCTCTTTTCACGCTGATGGGAGACGGCTCGCCGGAGAGGGCGGAGCATTGCCGGGAGTGGTTCTACGGGCGGTATATGCCGAATCAGGTGCGGATTATCCGGGACAAGTTCGGTCCGCGCCCGCATCTGAAAGATTTCCTCGCCGGTCTCCGCGCCGGAGGGCTGAAGATTGCCGTCCTCTCCGACTACTGTTTCGCGGCGGAGAAACTCGCGGCGTTGGGGCTGTCGGAAGCTGATTTTGACGGGGTCTGGGAGTCTCCTGCGATGGGCGGTCTGAAACCCCGGAAGGAAGTCTTCCTCAACGCCTGCAAGGCACTCGGCACCGCGCCCGGAGAGACCCTGATGATAGGCGACAAGGTTTCCAAGGACGGCGGCGCGCTGGAAGCGGGCCTGCAGTTCATCCACCTGACAAACTCCGACCGCCGGCGTTCAAAGACGGCCGGCATCCACGACCGGAATTACGGTCGGAATCGAGTTCAGGAAAGCGGTCAGGCATCCTTCCCGCCGGAAATGACGTGGGAAGAACTGCTTGAGGCCGGCCTGACGAAAAGAGGGTGAACAAAAAAGTGTTTTGTTCACCCTCCTCAATCACTAAAAATAATAGTTCAGAGCGAAGTTGATTCCGATGTTCTCCGTGCCGTAGAGGAGCGCGTTGCTGCCCGGGCTGACGAGGTCGTGGTACTGCTCCACGGCGTTGGAGATTGACGAGAAACCCTCGAAAATCGCGTATGTCTGCGGCTGCCACATAAACATCAGCGGAGTAAAGGTCATCGCCGCCGTGAGGGAGAGCCGACCCATAATGAACCATTCTACGCCCATATCCGCAGATATGCCGAGTCCCTGGGTGTAGCCCACGTTATAC
>CAVEDD010000186.1:0-3184 GCA_963614515.1 Treponemataceae bacterium
AGTCTGTTGTCTCCGTCTGTTCAAGACGACTCCGATAACCATATAACGACCGCAAGATGAACACGCTCCGCCGCACGGCATCTTTCATTCTTTGTTCCATATCCCTTTTCTCCTGTTCGCCCCGGGAGGACGGGGAATCCCTGCTGAAACTTGACGAGGTCCTTTCGGACAAGGCTGTCTATGATGGCTATTTCCTTGACGGCGTGAGGGTTCTGAAGGACGTGCGTTCCGTTCAGACCGACCCGGAGCAGATTTACGGAATGAACCTGAGGATTGCGGAGGCGTACAGGCAGTTCAGTCTCGATTCTACGGTCGCGTATCTCGAAAGGAACAGGAATCTTGCGGAGAAGACGGGCGACAGGGCGAAAGTCGCGGAGTCGGATTTCAGGGCGGCGGTGGCGTATGTCAAGGCCGGCTGTCAGGTCGAGGCGGACGACATTCTGCAGCGCTATCGCGGGAAGGCGATTCCGGAAGGCGCTCTCGTGGACTACTACGATGCCGAACACACCTATTGGGGGGAGACGATGGCATATACCTCCACCAGCGAATCTTATGACGACAAACTCGTCCGGCGCGACGCTTTCCGGGGGCTGCTGCTGTCAATGAGGGAAGAGGGGACGTGGGAATGGTACAATCTGAAGAGGGAGGAGGCTGAAGAGGCGGGCGATGCCGACGCGGTCAGGGAGTGCGCCCTCGGGATGATCGGGTGCAGTCAGGAGAACTCCCGCAGATATGCCGAGGCGGCATACTATTATGCCCAAAGCTTCAGAAAATCCGATGCCGCGATGTATGAGGAATGGCTGACGCGTTCGGCAATCGCTGACGTGATGTGCGCGACGAAGGACTATGCTTCGCTGAACGAGTTGTCGCGGATAATCTTCGACAAGGGCGACATCGACAGGGCTTTCCGCTATGCCGCCGACCACTGTATGCCGGATGCTCTCTACTACAACGGCAAACTGCGGCCGTGGCAGATTCTGATGTTCTTCCCGGAAATCGAGAAGGCCTACCAGCAGAAGCACGCACGGCAGAGCCGCTACACATTCGGCCTGCTTATGTGCATCTCGGCGCTGTCGGTCATCATGCTGCTCCTTCTTGTGTTTCTTTACCGCCGCCAGCAGATTCTGGATTCGATGCGGGCGAAGCTCCAGGAGTCCTATCTCGACATCGACAGCAGGAATCACGAACTTGTGGCGGTGAACAGCCGGCTCGTGAGTCTCAACGCGAAGATGCAGGAGTCGGACAAGGTGAAGCAGGAGTACATCACGCTGTTCCTCGGGATGGTTTCGGACAACATAAGCGCATCGCGGCAGTACCGCAACAAGGTTCTCAGGTGCATCAGGCAGGGGAAGACCAAGGTGCTGACCGACGAAATCGAGAGCCTCGCCCCGGTGGACGACGACATACTCGAGTTTTACAAGATTTTCGACCAGACTTTCGTCAATCTCTATCCGGATTTTGTGGAGAAGTTCAACGCCCTTCTGACGGAAGGTTCCGAGATTGTCCCCAAGGGGGACGACATCCTGACTCCGGAACTCAGGATTTTCGCGCTGATAAAGCTCGGAATCACGGAGTCGAGCCGCATAGCCTCGCTTCTGCACTATTCGGCGAATACGATTTACAACTACCGGGCGAAAATCAAGAACCGCGCGCGGGGCTCCCGGGAATCTTTCGAGGAGGCGGTGCGCAATCTGGAGTGAGACGGGGTGTTTCTTTGTCTTGACGGAATGATATGTCAACGGCTGTGAACGATTTGAACGGGAATGTGTCCGGGGGGATGACTCCTCCGGAGGGGCTTTTCGCCCCGGGACGGCGATACAACGCCTATGTGGATTTCTTTCGCAGGCGCTACGGGGCGAGACTCCAGAAAGTGGTGATTGACGCGGGGTTCACCTGTCCGAACAGGGACGGATTCCTGAGCCGGGGAGGCTGCACTTTCTGTGACAATGCGGCGTTCCATCCCGCCTACAGCCGTGCGGAGAAGAGCGTGGGGGAGCAGATTGACGAGGGCGTGGAGTTCCATCGCGGGCGCTACCGCAACACGGCGGCGTATCTCGCCTATTTCCAGGCCTATTCAAACACCTACGCAAGTCTGGAACGGCTCCGCGGGCTCTACTGTGCGGCTCTGGAGCATCCGTCGGTCGTGGGAATCGTAATCGGCACGCGCCCCGACTGCGTGGACGGGGAGAAACTGGATTTTCTTCAGGAACTCGCCTCGGGGAAGGTGCTGAAAGCTTGGCGGCGGGAGATTGCCCGTTCCGGAGCCGGCGGTTCTGCGGCCGGTGCCGGTCGGGGGTGTGAGACTGACGGTCGTCCTGCGGCCGTAGCCGGTCCGGGATGTGAGACTGGCGGTCGTCCTGCGGCCGGAGCCGGTCGGGAGGGGAGTGCGGAAAGCGCCGCCCCGCTGGTGCTGGAGGCTCCTGTGGTGATTGTGGAATACGGAATCGAGTCCTGCTATGACGGGACTCTGCGCCGTGTGAACCGGGGGCACGATTTCGCTGCGGCGCGCAGGGCGGTGGAGATGACCGCAGCCCGGGGTCTCGACTGCGGGGCGCATTTCATCCTCGGCCTGCCCGGCGAGACACGGGAGATGATGCTTGAAGAGTGCGCGGTGATAAACTCCCTGCCGCTGACCACGGTGAAGTTCCACCAGCTGCAGATTGTCAGGGGCACCGCCATTGAGCGGGAATATGCCGACCGTCCCGAAGACTTTGTCCGTTTCACCCTTGACGGCTATGTGGATTTCTTCATAGATATGCTCGAACGGCTCCGCCCGGACCTCTGCATAGAGCGTTTCGCCGGCGAAGTCCCGCCCCGCTTCGTGAACGAAACCCCGTGGGGGCTGATCCGCAACACGGAACTGCTCCGACTCCTCGAATCCCGCCTCGCCGCCCGCCGGACCTGGCAGGGCCGCCTGCTGCGCTAAGAAAGACTCTTTGCCCCTTTCCTGAAGTTCAGTTCCTTGCATTTCCAGCGGAGTTTGCATGCAGTTCATTCATGCTCATTTCCCTGACTTCTTCGGCGCTCAGGCCAGTGCAGGAAGCAACGGTCTCGGCTTGGATTCCGGCCGCGAGTAATTTGTGGGCCGTATCCAGTGCCTTCTCCCTCATTCCTTCAGTTCTTCCTTCAGCGAAGCCGTCCTTGAAATAAGCCTTGGTCTCGGCCTTGTAGTCCATCTCCGTAA
>CAVEDD010000187.1:0-3121 GCA_963614515.1 Treponemataceae bacterium
CCCTATGGCATGGTAAAGCTCGGCCCGGACTGCAATGAACTCACGGAGAATGCCGGCTGGCAGAAGGACACGGACATCGTCGGGTTCAGCCACACTCACCTCAACGGTTCCGGAGGCGGCTGCAAGTACGGCAACGTTCTCTTCATGGCATCTACCGGCACGCTCGACCCGAACGACTATTCGTCGCCCTATTCCGCCGAGAAGGCGGAGGTCGGAATGTTCTCGGTGCACCTTGACCGGTGGAATGTATCTGCACGCCTTTCAGCATCGGAGCACGCCGGATTCCATGAATACACTTTCCCGGAGTCCGAAAGCTCGAATGTCTTTGTCGATTTGGGCAAGTTCCTGGCTTCCATCGAAATGCAGGAATTTGTCGGCTCCGAAGTGACTGTCCTTTCCGACCACGAGATTCAGGGATATACCCGAATCCGCAACGGCTGGAACTACTCGAACGCCTACACCGTCTATTTCTACGCGGACTTTGACCGTGCGGCTGACTCTTTCGGCACCTGGAAGGAAGGCAGGATGGAGCCGGGCAGGCGCTGCCAGTCGGACGCCAACACGAAATCCGGTGCATGGTTCAGCTACCGCACCAATGCCGGTGACAAGATTCGTGTCAAGGTGGGCATTTCCTACATGGGCTACAACAAGGCGCGCGAGAATGCGATGGAACTAAAGACCTGGGACATCGAGGACACGAGGGCTGAGGCGGTTGACAAATGGAACGACATTCTCTCGCAGATTGATGTCGAGAGCGGGGACGAGGACAGGATGAGGATTTTCTATTCCTCTGTCTATCGCATATTCATGCAGCCTTCCGACTACAAAGGCGAAAACCCGGTCTGGAAGACGTCATCCCCATATTACGGCGACTACCACGCGATTTGGGACACTTTTCGCACGACGCATCCGTTCATAAACCTTCTTCGTCCGACGGTCGGCGGGGACATGGTCCAGTCGCTCGTGGATATATACGAAAATGACAAATACATGCCGGATGCGCGTTCGAGCCATTCCACCGGACGTACGCAGGGCGGCTCCAACTGCGAGATGCTCATCGCCGACGCTTTCATCAAGGGAATCCGCAACGTGGATTATGAAAAGGCGCTGGAAGCGATGATAAAGGACGCGACCGTGCCTCCGGGAGATGACGAGAGAAAGTACGGACGCGGAGGCCTTCCGGACTACAACAGGCTTGGATATGTCTCCACGGACTATGAGAGGGGATGCAGCCGAACTTTCGAGTATTCGGCGAATGACTGGGCGATAGCCGTCCTCGCCGGGGGACTCGGAAAGGATGACATCTGCCGGGAATACACCGAAAAGGCTTCCAGCTGGAAGAATCTCTGGAATCCGGAGATCAGCAGCTTCGGATTCTCCGGTTTCGCCTGGCCTCGCAACAGCGACGGTTCCTGGCTTTCCGACCCGGACTTCACCGTGTTCTCCTCAGGCTCGTTCGACCATCAGTTCTACGAGACCTTCTCATGGGAGCTTTCCTTCTATGTCCCGCACGACATGAATGCGCTCATCGGGATGATGGGCGGCCGGGAGAAGTTCATCGAGAGGCTCGACACCTATTTCCGCGAGTCGTTTCCCGGCAAGAGGAACGAACTGCTGTTCTACACGAAGCTTGTCGGCCTCTGCCAGATTTCCAACGAGCCGAGTTTCCTTGTTCCGTCGTTGTATGCGTATGTGAATCAGCCATATAAGACGGCGGAAATTGTCCGGCGCATACTCGACACCCAATACACTTCTGCGCGTGACGGCGTTCCGGGCAATGACGACTCCGGAGCAATGGGAGCGTGGTATGCTTTCCACTGCCTTGGGTTCTATCCCAATGCCGGTCAGGATGTCTATCTGATTTCCAGTCCTGTTTTTCCCAAGACGGTCCTGAGGATGGAGGACGGCAAGACGCTGACAATCCTCGCGAAGAAAACTTCAGACAGGAACATCTACATCCAGAGTGCCCGGCTCAACGGCAAGCCTCTTGACCGCTGCTGGCTGCACCACAGCGAACTGGTCGGCGGCGGCACCCTTGAGTTTGTGATGGGTTCCAAGCCGTCCGCCTGGGCCTCCGACGGCGCGCTTCCCCCGTCAATGTCTTCGGCTGACATGTTCTGACCGCATCCGGATGGACAGGCTGACTGGCGGTCGCCTGCTCAATCTGTAATTTGCTCATTCTTGCAGAAAAATACGCAAAAGTTTCCTGGAAAAGAAACTTTTGCGTATTTTTGTGAAAAATTATAAAGACTATGCCAACGACAGTTGTAGTAGATGGGCAGCGTGTTCCCGCATCAGGGAGTGTCATACGCCAATACAGGAAGATGAGAGGCCTTACTCAGGAAGAGTTGGGGCGCAGGCTGAATGTCCGGAAATCGAGAATTTCAAAAATTGAGAATGACGATAATCTGGATATTCAGGTCCTGATAGACACTTTGCGGCAATTGGATGTTGAGGCGGAAATTCTGGTAAGTGCCGCAAACCATGTCGAGATGGAAGAGGTCTATACGTTCATAATCTCTTGCGTGGATGAGTTCGCGAGGAGAAAGGACCTCACCCGCAAGGCGGCGTTTAACTATCTCAACCTCTATAAGGCCATTAAATTGCTCACGAGCTGTTATGAGGCAGAAATCACTCTTCCGCTTGATGAGATAATCAACGATATGACGCTTGTCTGCAAGAGGAACGGAGGACATGTCGAATGATTACCCTGTACCATGGAACAAATGCCGTGTTCGACAGTCTTAATCCTCTGAGGCAATATTGTTTTTGCACAAAAGATGTCGTTGATAAATATTTAATACTTGTTTACAGATATGAACGATAAAGATTCGTCACTCCGTCGCAGTTTCGCCAAAAAGGCGGCAATGTACATTGCCGAGGACAAAGCTCTTACAGTGGATGAGGCCTTGTCTTATGTGTATAATTCCGAAACCTTCCGAACCCTTGAAGACGGTAATCCTCAGACTTGTGGAATATCTGACGATGACCTTGTGAATATTTTCCGAAAAGAAATGTCTTCGGGAGAAATTTAGTAATCCTTAAAAAGTACCAAGTTATTTTTTAATGTTCACTTACTTCCCCCAAAATTTATATCTTTGCGATTGTATGTGTATTAAGT
>CAVEDD010000188.1:0-3035 GCA_963614515.1 Treponemataceae bacterium
CGTTGCCACCGCACTTATTCTCGGCTGCAGCGACACCCCGGAGACTACGAACGAAAGTGATGTCCGCATCTCCTGGGACAGGTCAACCTACACTGAGCACAGGTCGGCCCGTGTCGGCTCGTGCAGCGAAGAAGTCGGAAGCATTACACCTTTCACGGAAGAGAATCTCTACTACCCGCGCATCAAGCGGCTTTCCGACGGCTCGCTCCTGATGTCTTTCGAGAACGACCACTTCGGTTGGGACATCTACACCCGCCGGAGCGAAGACAACGGAAGAACCTGGTCAGATGCAGTTCTGCTTGCCGGAACCCGTCCAGAACCGTCGACGGCGGGGGAGGATTTCAAGACTTATGTGAATCCGGACTTCATCGAACTTCAGGACGGCCGCATAATGCTTGCCTACCAGTGGCGCTACAAGAAAGGCTACAACGACCTGCCGAACACCAACCGGAACTGCGGCATCGAGATAATGTTCTCGGATGATTGCGGCCGAAGCTGGGGCAAGGCTCAGCCGGTCTATGTAGGACGCTGCTGGGAGCCTTCGCTCCTGCAGCTGCCTTCGGGCGAGATTCAGATGTACATCACCTCGTCGCAGGAACTCATCGATGATATGTCCGCGCCTCAGGTGGTCATCATCCGTTCGTTTGACGGAGGAAAGACCTGGCAGGGCAAGCCTGTCTGCGGCATCGATGACAACGAGACCATCTCCCGTACCCGCGACGGCCGCTCAACCTACGACGGCATGGCAACGGGTGTCTGTCTTGACGACAATGCCGGAATCGCCGTCCCCTATGAGGTCTGGCACGGCAAGTGGGTGGTGGATCAGTCCCCCTACATCGTGAAGACCGACATGGAGACCAACTGGCACGGCGACCAGACCGCAATCCGCGCCGATGGCGGACCGGACTGGCCTGCCAAGAAGCAGATAAACAAGGACTTCTACGGATACGGGCCGTATTCGTGCAAACTTGCTACCGGCGAGGTTCTCGTCCTGAGCAACGGCACATACAAGGGTGAGCAGGGTATCTGGGTCTTTGTCGGTGACAGGAAAGCGGACAATTTCACTCATGCCACTTCGCCGTTCGACGGCTATTGGGGTTCGATTGACTGCATCGGAGACAATTCCGTGATTGCGACAGGCACAGTCAAGTTCCGCACGGAAGGCAAGGCGCGTGGATTCGTGCGTTCGGAAATCGGCCGTCTCAACCGCTCCAAGACCATTGCCAAGGGCGACCGCGAATTAACTGGAATCATGTCCTTCGACCGTGAGAACAACGATTTCTGGTTTCTCGGGCACAGTTTTCCTTCGTCCGTATATGCGGATTTCGGATATGATGATGACAATTTCATATTATATTCATACCTTTATGACTCTGTTCTGACGGCGCTGACGACCGAAAATTCCGATGCCGTGGAGATTCTTCTCGCGAGAAAGGGTCAGCCTCAACGGAAGGTCGTCGTGAACGGGAAGGGGGCATATAAGGTATATGCGGATGACAATATTGCGTGGAAACCTGTGTTTGAAGGAGTTACGGATAATGTCGAGCTTGTCGGGACATTGAACGATGACGATGACGTGGATTTCGGATATTCCGTAAAACTCCGTGTCCCTTGGGAATATCTGGGCGGAAAACCGTCGTCGGGAGAGAGACTCCGCTGCCACCTGCGCCACCACTACAAGGCGAAGACTTCCGAAAAACCGGCGTGGAGCATTGAGGATGTGGAGGGAGAGAATACGGATTACCCGTCCGAATGGCTGAGCCTGACGTTGAAGTGAAACTTGGGTTCTCACGATGAATGAACCACCGAAAAACGAAAAATCAAAATGAGAAAATCAGAGATATCCATTGCTATGCTTGCCGCTGCGGCACTGCTTTCTTGCCAAGTCGCAAAAGAAACGTCATCCTCCGGCGGCGATTCCTCCTCTACGGCGCGTAAACTTGAACTGACCCCGTTCTCCGGCCTGAATCAGGGCGCATCCGAACTGAATTCCCATGCCGGCGAGTGGGCGAAGTCTTCGCTGAAGATGGACTTCCGCTCGTTCATAAGTCTCGGCTCGGGTGTGACGACGACTCCGGAACCTACCTACGGGCGTATGATAAGGCTTCAGGACGGGAGCTGGATTCTCCTTTGTCAGGACAGGGCTGACAGTAACGGAAACGGAAAGAATGTCTATTGGGCGACAAGCGCGGATATGAAGGAATGGACTCCGAAAGGGGTACTTTTCCGCAGTGTCGGCATCACGAACGGGCTCGGAAACGCTGACACGAAGATGTACACCAACGGCAACGGATTCGTTAGGAGCAACGGCGACATCCTTCTTTTCGCCTCATACCGCAGCGCGAGTTCCTACGGCAAATACAGCTGCCGCTACGACCACGGCATCGAGCTGACAATCAGCAGCGACGGAGGAAAGACCTGGAGCGCCCCCAAGGTCATACACAAGGGTCCCAACTGGGAGGCGATGATGCTTGAAACCGCTTCCGGAGAGCTTCAGTGCTACTTTTCCGAGTCCAGACCTTGGATTTCCGGAAGCCATTCAGGCACATCGATGGTCAAATCCACGGATGGAGGCGAGACATGGACACCTTCAGCCGGCGGCGCGGATCCCCTCAGGGTCATCCGTCACACCTGGTACAGCGAAAAGCAGGACAAATGGCTCTTTACGGACCAGATGCCTGCGCTCGTCATCCTCAACGGCGGAAGACGCATTGCCGGAGCTTTCGAGTCCGCCTATGTCTATGACAGTACCGGAAAGCATTTCAAGATAGCCTTCGCCTGGTCTCCTGAGAACGGGGAGTGGGATTTCATCACGGGAAATGAGGGCGACGGCACGGGCTTCGATGTGAAGACCGCGAAAGTGGCTCCGGCGGACAGGGCGCTTGACCTCTGGAGAGGGGTCGGGCCGGATCTGAAACAGTTCCCATCCGGCGAGACTGTCATCACCTACACAGACACCCAGCCATACCAGCTTATGCGAATCGGAGATTCCGAGGCGCGCAACTGGGGAGAGAGCTTCATCTCCCTTCCCGGCG
>CAVEDD010000189.1:0-3007 GCA_963614515.1 Treponemataceae bacterium
GCTTCGGATCAATGATGGAACGGATCTGTCTCATAATCTCGTCCTTGAAACGCCCCTTGTCCTTAGTCAGGATGCCCTTGACATTCTCCATCACGAAATATTTCGGGCGAAGTGCGACAATGACTTTAAGATAGTGCTCAAAGAGATTGTCCCGCTTGTCATACTTTCTGCGACGGCCGGAAAGTGAGAACGACTGGCAGCTCGGCCCGCCCGTGACGACATCAATGACCGTATTCCCGATTTTTTCCTTCAGGTCGGAAAGAAAAGTCTCAGACATGATATCCTCTGTGAGGAACTGAGTCTTTAGACCAAGCTGCTCATTGTATCTGACACGATGGGTCAGTTCGCAGTTGTCATTGATGTCGCTGGCCAGAATGAAGTCATAATATTTGTCATCCGTATATGCCTGTAGGAAACCCTCGCTGATACCGCCGGCACCTGCGAACAAATCCAGAAAGTTGACAGCCTTTCTGTTTTTTGTGAATTCCCGTTTTTGAGACATAGGCATTGACGGGCGTTAATGCCCGTATGGACGCAAATGTAGTAAATATTACGCATATCCCGGAGTGTCGTCCGGGAGTTAAATGTTCGGGGTGTCCCAGATGCTGGTCTGCGTGCAGCGGATTACGGCGGTCTGTGAGCCGGCCTGAATGCGGAAATCGCCCTCTTCGAGAGTCCAGCGGCCGTCGAATCCCACGAATGCGAGGTCATCGGCCTTGAGGTTGAATGTCACGGTCTTGGTTTCTCCCGGCTGAAGTTCAATCTTCGTGAAATCACGCAGCCGCCTGTTGTCCGGGATGACGGATGCAACCAGATCGCTGCTGAAAAGGAGCACAGCCTCCTTGCCCGCGACCTTGCCCGTGTTAGTCACGTCGACTGAAACCTTCAGAACATCACCGCTCTTGAATTCGAGACGGTTCACCGCCATATTGCTGTAGGCGAAAGTCGTGTAGCTCAGACCGTAGCCGAACGCCCACTGGACAGAAACCACGGCGTTGTAGTCGTAGGCCCCCTCCATCTTGTCGACCTCCTCGCTGACCTTGTAGTCGTAGTTGATGAGCGAGTTGATTTCCTTCGGATAGGTGAACGGAAGTTTTCCGCTGAAATTCACTTCCCCGGAAAGGAGATTGGCGAGCGCGTCGCCGCCACGGTTGCCCGGAAGCATTATGTCCACCACTGCTGCGGCTTCCGGCACGAGTTCGGAAATCAGACGAGGCCGTCCCTCGTTGAGAATCAGCACGACAGGCTTTCCGGTCGCCTCCATGGACTTGACGAGAGCCTTCTGCCTCCAGGACAGATTGATGTCAGTGAGGTTGCCCGGAGTTTCGCAGTAGCTGTTCTCTCCGATGCAGGCGACAATCACGTCAGCCCACTGCGCGGCGGCAAGAGCCCGGGATGTTTCCGTCGCGTTCTCTTCGTGATACAGTCCCTGTTCATTGTAGGTCACGACCTGCTCGAGGCGGACATTCGAAGCGCCGAACTTGTCCCGGAGAGCCTCATAAATCGTGTTGTACCGTCCGGCATACCCGTCAGCGAGATGTCCCTGCCAGGAGTAGCTCCATCCGCCGTTCAGGCAGCGCATCTGATTGGCGTTCGGCCCTGTCACGAGAATCTTCACACCCTTGCGCAGGGGGAGTATGCCGTCGTCGTTCTTGAGAAGAACCGCAGACTCCTCGGCCGCGTGGAGGGAAGCCTCCGAGAACGCCCTGCAGGCGAAGTCAGGATAGTCGGCGAGCGAGGTGTCCGGAGTGTCGAAAAGCCCGAGACGGTACTTCAGACGGAGGACACGGCGCACGGCGTCGTCAACCCTCTCCATCGACACGCCGCCCTCTTCCACGAGTTCCTTGAGCGCATCGCAGAAATCGCAGCTGTACGGAACCATGGACATGTCGATTCCGGCATTGATGGCGAGTTTCACCGCCTCCTTGACGTTCGCCGCCACTTTCTCGCGGGTGTAGAGGTTGTTGATGTCAGCCCAGTCGGTGACAATCATTCCGTCCCATCCGGTCTCCTCCTTGAGCCATCCCGTCAGCAGAACCGGATTGCAATGGACCGGAGTGCCGTTGATTGAGCCTGAGTTCACCATGAACGTGAGCGCGCCGGCGCGGAGAGCGGCGAGATACGGCGCGAAATATTTCTCCCTCAGGTCAAGCGGGGAGATATATGCCGGAGTCCTGTCCTTTCCGGAGAAAGGCGCACCGTAGCCGAGGTAATGTTTCACTGACACGGCGATATGTTCCCTGTCCACGTGATTCGGATCAGCGCCCTGCTCTCCGAGAATCGTGGCCTTTCCCATCTCGGCGTTGACATACCAGTCTTCTCCGAAATTCTCCCACATTCTTGACCAGCGCGGGTCGCGGCCGGAATCGAGGGTCGGATTGAAAGACCACGGGACATTCGCGGCGCGGGATTCATAGGCCGTGACTTCTCCCGTCCTGCGGGCAATCTCCCTGTTGAAGGTGGCCGCTACGGCAATCGGCTGAGGAAAGAGCGTGCCGTCGCTGACATAAGTCGTTCCGTGGATATGGTCAAGTCCGTAGAGCGTCGGAATTCCCATGACGGCGATGGATTTCTCGTTCAATGTCCTCACGACCTTGTTCCATGCGGCCGCAGGGATTGCCTGACCTGTCGGTGTGTTGAGGAACGAGCCGACCTTGTATTTTCCGATGAAATAGTCCAGTTTGTCCTCGGAAAGTTCAAAGCCGTACTCATTGTCGGCCGGCATTCCGATGGCGTCGAGAGTAATCTGGGTCATCTGCCCGATTTTCTCGTCAAGAGTCATTTTTGAAAGTGTCTGCTCCACTTTCTTCTCAATCTCCATATCTTTTTGAATTACGGGTTTCACATCGCCGCCGCAACCTGCGGCAAGCAGTCCGGCAGCCGCAGCCGCCAAAAGGTTCAAATTTTTCATATCAGTTTTCAATTATGTTCAAAGGAATTTCAACAAAGCCCTGCAACGCGGCAATCCGCCTCAAACACCGGGACACGCCGTTTGAGAAGAGGATGG
>CAVEDD010000190.1:0-2990 GCA_963614515.1 Treponemataceae bacterium
GTCCCCGGAAGCAGCCGACGAACGAGAATATGACGGCAGTGGGCATCCCGGCAAGGAGGATTGTCCCCGAAACGGGAATTTGGTTCTCGCCCTCGGCGGCGGCACGCTCACCACTCCGGAATGCGCGGAGCTTGTCGCGAGACACACATTCTGCATCCATCTGAAAGCATCTCCCGAAACCCTTTTCGCCCGTCTCGAAAACGGGGCTGAAAACCGCCCGATGCTTGACCTGCGCACGGGAACGGGCAGCGGAGATGCCGGAGGCATCCGCGACGGTTCACACGGAAACCTCCACGGGAGTTCATCTGAGACCGGAGAGCTGCGGCTGCGCCGGCGCATCACCGAACTTCTATCGGAACGGAAACCGGTCTACGAAAAAACAGCACGCCTGTCGGTCCCGACAGACGGCTTCACGGCGGAACAGACGGCTGCGGCCGTCGCCGGACTGCTCACACGGCAGAGATATGAGCCAGAATGCTCAGCGTGCCGTCCTCTTTTTTGATTGCCATCCTATATCGGGCGGGTTCGTCCGTACCGTCACTTTCCCGAAGGCTGAATACGTTGAGGACATCGCCATAGACTGATTCCTTGACGAAATGGATATCGGCGCGGATGCGGCGGTCAGCGGCGACGAGTTCTATCGGAAGCTCGTCTGCGAGGAGGTCTATGTAACGGAGGGTGTTCATATGACGGTTGAAGTCGATGTCCATATACTTGACCCTGTGGGACGAACACGGCTCGGCCTCGAACGGTTTAAGTTTCACCGGAGCGGCACACGGCAGAGGCTTCTCCGTAATCGTATGCCCGGCTGACTCTGCAATCTTCGCCATCGGCGCAAGCCTTCTCTGCGCGAAATCTATGAGACACCAGCTCGACACGGAGCGGCCGAAGCAATTTCCCCCGGAGTCCAGGAAGCGGAAACATCTGGTCGTCGTCAGCGGCGTATATTCCGTAATCCACGTCTCCACCACATATTCCTCCTGCTCCATCGGTCTGCGGTCGAGTTCCACGGCAAGCCGTGACAGCACCCAGCCGAGATTCATCTCCGAAAGCACGTCAATCCCGAACCCGTTCACCCTGGCATCCTCACCGGCCGTGTTCAGGAGGGCGTTCACGACTGTTGAAAAGCGCGCCTTTCCGGTGAAGTCTATTTCCTGCGGAATGACCGTATATGCATAATGTCTCGGTTCCATAATGTTCCTGCAATATGTCAAACAATATGTCAAAAGTTCAGACGGATTCTGACTTTCCGCCTGAAACGGCCGCTCACCGCACAAAATCCATGCAAGATTCATCAGTTTTTCCGGGGACTTGCGATGATTCTTTTCACTTCCCCCGAACGTTATGACATAGTCGCCCATGTTTTTTACAAAATCGCGCAAATGAACGGAAAGCAATTGTCCCGATTTAAAAAAAATGTATCTTTGCGTGGTTTTTTGAAATAGCGATTTTTTAGAATCTTATGACACAACTTACAGCTATAGAGACAGTTGCGACAGCTGCCGAATGGTCTATGCCGGCGTGGGCGATGATTCCTTTCGCCCTGATGCTGATTATGATCGCCGTCGGGCCGCTGTTCGCCGGACAATGGTGGGAGAAGAACTCCCACAAACTTTTCGTTTCACTCGTTCTCGGAACACCCGTGGCGGTTTTTCTCGTGATGCACGGACTCGCCGGGGAACTCGAACACCAGATTCTGTTCGACTACATTCCGTTCGTGATTCTTCTGCTCACGCTCTATGTCGTGACAGGCGGCATCCACGTCACCGGTGACATCAGACCGACCGCCGGCATCAACACCGCCCTGCTCGGAACAGGGTTCGTGCTGTCCTCTTTCATGGGGACGACAGGGGCGGCCATGCTGCTCATACGCCCGCTTCTCGATGTGAACAGGAAACGCAAGTACAAGGTACACACCGTACTTTTCTTCATCGCGCTCGTCGCCAACTGCGGAGGTCTGCTCTCCCCTCTCGGCGACCCGCCTCTTTTTATGATTTACCTCAGGGGCGCCTCTTTCACGTGGTTCCTCAACCTGCTGCCGGAGTGGCTTTTCACAGGCGGAGTGCTGCTTCTGATATATTATCTTGCAGACAGGTTCCACTATTCGAAGGAAGAAGACCCGTCGGCGTTCGAACTTCCCGATCACAGGCAGCCGATCCGTTTCAGGGGCAGACGCAATTTCTGGTATCTGGGAGGAGTCATTCTCGCCGTGGCGTTCATCAACCCGAGCTTCATCCCGCAGATGGGGGCCGAGGACGCTCATTTCTGGGTCAAGTCCCTCCGCGAGTTCGTGCTTCTCGCGCTTATGGGGGTTTCGCTCTACACGACCAGCCGCGACGTACGCTACGGGATGAACAAGTTCTCGTGGAGTCCGATTATCGAAGTGGCGTGGCTGTTCCTCGGAATCTTCGTCACAATGACCCCGGCGCTCATCTATATGCAGGAGAATGCCGCGAACCTCGGCTTCACTGAGGTCTGGCAGTTCTACTTCTCCACGGGCGCGCTCAGTTCGTTCCTTGACAACACCCCGACGGCAGTGGCTTTCCACAGCCTCGCAAGCGGTCTTCCGGCTTCCGTAGCCGCAGCCCACGCCGGCATAGTCAACGGAATGGCGGACGGGACGATGTTCGTCGCCGGCATACCGGAAATCCTTCTGAAGGCCATCTCCATCGGAGCCGTGTTCTTCGGCGCACTCACCTACATCGGCAACGGCCCGAACTTCATGGTGAAATCCATCGCCGAGAGCCAGGGAATCAAGATGCCGTCATTCTTCCGCTATATGACCAGGTTCTCCCTCATCGTGCTTCTCCCGATTTACATACTTCTATATTTCATTTTTCTATAGGTTCATTTACGGGTTCATTCCCCTGCGGGTTCATTTTCCTATAGAAAATCAAGGAATTTTGTGTAATTTTGCGGCTTAGTAAGCGTTAAAGAATAAATTGGTGGAGATTTGTGAAGGATTTTTGAGGATAGATTTCTTTTGGAAG
>CAVEDD010000191.1:0-2958 GCA_963614515.1 Treponemataceae bacterium
GCTCAACGGCATCGCCTATAATCCGGCCGACGGGAGGATTTATCTGACCGGGAAACTTTGGCCCAAACTTTTTGAGATAAGGGTAAAAGACAGGTAAAAGACATATAAAAGCGGATTGCTGCGTTATGCGTCTTGTCAAAATCCTCACAACCATCAGGTTGCTGCGGTTTTGACTTCACCGCAAGCCTTGCACTCCATCTTTTATCTGCCTTTTACCGGCAACCGGAAATAACAGGGGGTACTTGAAGAAGTAAACGACTTCAGGTTGAGATCATACCCATTGAACCTGACGCGGTCAATACCGCCGTAGGGAATGTACATAATCTCATCGCGGACAGGGCGGGGAATGGATGATGCCTAATCCATAATCCATAATTCCGAAGCCCGTAGTCCGACCCCTCGTATAGTATTAATAATTAACTAATTAATTGCTTTATGCGAGGTTTTTTCGTTATTATGGCGCTCTGCGCCTTCTGCCCGGCGGGGGAATCATCCGCCGCATCGTTCCGGGGTCCGGACACTCCGGGGACAGTTTTCACCGATGTCTCACCCTCATCGCTCCGAAATCCGGAAATCCCGGAAAAGACAGGCTCCGTGGACGAAGACGGAAACAGGATTGAAAAAATTGACAGCGTGGTGGTCGTGGCCTCACGTGCCGGCGAGAACACTCCTGTGACCTACACTATGATCGGCAGGGACGAACTCATCCGCACCAACCCCGTCAACTCCCTTCCTATGAACCTCAGCCTCCAGCCTTCCGTGATTTCCACGAACGAGGGCGGAACGGGACTCGGCTACTCCAAGATGACGGTCCGGGGCAGCAAGGGTTCGCAGATAAACGTCACGCTCAACGGCATCACCCTCAACGACTCCGAGTCCCAGGAAGTCTTCTGGGTGAATATCCCCTCATTGTCCACGCTTCTCTCCTCGGTGCAGCTCCAAAGGGGTCTCGGAACTTCCGCAAACGGCGCGGGGGCGTTCGGAGCGAGCGTGAACATGAGCACGGCATCGGTCGGCACCCGTCCTTTCGCGACGGCTGATTTCGGCTTCGGCTCATATGGAACTTTCACCTCCGCCGTCGCCGCAGGCACCGGTCTGACGAAATCCGGGGTGTATTTCAACGCCGCATATTCCCGGAACTTCACTGACGGATACATCCGTAACGCGAAGGCTGACGTGCAGTCGGCGATGGCGGTTCTCGGCTGGATGAACGGGAGCAATTCCCTGAAACTCACCTGGCTGATGGGGAAGCAGTGCACCGGCATCACCTGGAACGGCATAGACCTCGCCACCTACGACAGCGACCGCCGCTACAACAGCGCCGGCGAACACTATGACTACGCCCGCAATCCGGACGGAAGCTATGTCCTTGACTCCGAAGGCAAAAGGATTGTCAATTCAACGCTTTACTACGACAACGAGACCGACAACTACACCCAGCACCATCTCCAGCTGAACTATACGCACCAGTTCGCGAACGCCCTGAGCTGGAGCACTACTTTCAACTTCACGAAGGGCGACGGATGGTACGACCAGTACAAGACGGACAAGAAATTCAAGAAATACGGTCTCGCCGCCTATGCCCCGGCAGGTTTCGCGACTTCGGATTTCATCATCAACAAGTGCATGGACAACAGCTACTATGTGCTCAGGAGCGACCTGAAGTGGAAGTCCGATCTGCTTGACATCGTCGGCGGGCTGAGCTGGTCGCGCTACGATGGAGGGCACTTTGGGGAGGTGCTCTGGAGCGACGTGCTCGGAACGGACTGGCAGGCCGCCGACGGTATGACCTACGAAAAATTCAACGCGAACAGGCTCTGGTACCTCAACAGTGCGCTCAAACAGGAGTACAATGCCTACATCCGCGGCGAGTACAGCCCTCTCGACTGGTTCACGGCATATGTCGACCTTCAGCTGCGTGACGTGGATCTGAAGATGTGGGGCTCGGGTGACGAGGCCGGCGTCGATATGGCCTACGGCAACAACTGGCTGTTCTTCAATCCCCGTGCGGGAGTGACCTTCCATCGGAACTGGCATCGTGCCTACATTTCCGCCGCACAGGGGCATCGGGAGCCTGGCCGTCCGGACATCAAGGAAAACATCGAGGCCGGCAGTAACAGGGGCGTGCGTCCGGAGGAAATGGTCGACGTGGAGTTCGGATATGAGTGGACTTCTCCGGTATTCACCGCCGGAGCGAACTTCTATTTTATGGAATATTGGGATATGCTGCTCGAGACCGGCCGTCTTTCCGACACCGGCTATCCGATCAAGGACAATGTCGGCCGTGCATTCCGCCGGGGAGTGGAGATTTCCGCCGCATACGACGGTCTCAGATGGTTCTCCGTTTCCGGGAATATGACTTTGAGCCTGAACCGGGTTCTGGACTACAGTGAGTCGTTCCAGCTTTATGACGACAAAGGCGAGGCGGTGTATGACGCGGACTCGAGGCCTGTCCAGAAGGTCGTCGGGTTCGGAAATACGACTATGCTGATGTCCCCGTCCGTCATCGGGATGCTCCGCCTGGGCTTCCGTCCGTTTGCGACGATAAGCCGCAGTTCCCTGAAAACCACGACACTTTCGATTGACGGGAAATATGTCGGCAAGCAGTATGTGGACAACACGAAGAACGACAGCCGCTCCGTTCCGGGCTGGTTCGTCACGAATCTCGCGCTCACCCACGAGTTCGCCCTCGGCGGACGGCAAGGTTCGGCGTTCGCGCACGGCGGGGCGATCAGGCTCGGGCTTTATGTGAACAATATGCTGAACAATCTCTACTATGTCGACGGAACTGTCTGGTACAAGGGGATAAAGGCGGATGGCACGCAGCTGGGCGGCATCGACATCTTTCCGCAGGCTCCGGCGAACTTTATGGGCAAGGTATCATTCTCCTTTTGACGGGGTGCCTAAGTAATCCTTAAAAAATAACTTGGTAATCTTTGTGTGTCTTTTTGGTCTATA
>CAVEDD010000192.1:0-2953 GCA_963614515.1 Treponemataceae bacterium
ACAGCTTCTTCAGCTTCACGGATGAGTGCATATCTCATCTCTAAACTGTTGCATAACGCAGCAATTCGCCTTTTAACGACGCCCGCGTCAGAAGGCGGCATAGATGGGCAGAGCCGAGTCTGCTGCGGAGAAGAAGATGCTGTCGCACTGGAGGGCGAGCCAGACGGCGAGGGCGATGAGCAGCGCCTGACCGGGAAGGCGGGCGGCGGTGCAGAACCGGTCGAGCCGGTGGAGGGCCGCCGAGGGAACGGCGTGGAGGAGGACTGCGGCGGCGAGGGCGGAGAATGCCGGGGCGTTGGCGGAGAGTACCGTCGGGACGGCCTCCGGAGCGAAATTGCAGAAAATGCTGTGCAGCATCTGCGTGAAGGCCGCCCAGTCCGGGCTTCGGAACATCAGCCAGCCGAAGGCCACCGCGTTGAATGTCACGGTCACACCAATCACGCGCCTCCACAGGGGCAGTCCGTTCCCCATAGGGGCGGCACCCGGTACGAAGCGCATCCAGAGCTTGTGCAGACACAGGAGGATGCCGTGCCAGAGTCCCCAGAGGACGAACATTATGCCCACGCCGTGCCACAGACCGCCGAGAAGCATGGTCAGCAGCAGGTTGACATAGGTTCGGACAGTGCCCTTGCGGTTGCCTCCGAGGGGGATGTAGAGATAGTCTCGGAGCCAGGACGAAAGGGTGATGTGCCAGCGCCGCCAGAACTCCGTGATGGTCGCGCTGTGGTAGGGCAGGCGGAAGTTCAGCGGGAGGCGGTAGCCGGCGAGCAGGGAAATGCCTGAGGCGAGGTCAGTGTAGCCGGAGAAATCGCAGTAGAGCTGGAAAGTGAAGGCATACACCGCCATGAGCGCGGTGAATCCGTCCTCCCCGAGCGTGCCGGAAAATGCCGGCGCGACGAACAGCTGACCGAGAAGTTTGGACAGTATGCAGAACTTCAGCAGTCCCGAGACAATCAGCCGCGTGGCCTCCCCGCAGTCCTCCCGGGAGACCGTGATGTCATCCCGCCGCATCTGCGCGATGAAGTCGGCGTTGCGGACCAGCGGCCCGAGAAACATCTTCGGGAAAAAGCCGAGGAGGAGAAGATAGTCCGTGAACCTTTGCAGGGGACGGATTTTCCCGTGATATGTGTCCGCGACATATGAGATTGACTGGAAACAGAAAAAAGAGATTCCCGCCGGTACGGCGATATGCCGGAGCGTGACCGTGCCCCGCGAAATGGCCCCGATGAACTCCGCAAAGACTCCGTTCGCTTTGAAGAACACGAGAATCAGGACATTGAGCGTGACGCTGAGGGCGAGAAGCCTTCTGTTTCTGAGGGTCTGTCCGTCCGCACCGTGGGACGGGCTGCTTCCCATCGCCCTTGCAATGAAAAAATCCGAGACCGCAATGAACAGAAGCATAAGCACATAGCCTCCGGCAAGCTTGTAGTAGAGGTAGAGGGAGAACAGCGCGGCGAAAAGATTCCGTGCGCCGCGCCGCCTGTGAAGCAGTCCGTGGACGGACAGGAACAGCAGCAGAGCCGCGAGCATGAACGCGCTCGGAATCTGGAGCGGCTCCGACGGGTCGTACAGCAGAGTCTCCGCGAGATGCTCTTTCCAGAGCGGGCTGATTTCAGGAAATACGATGCTGTGAATATTGCCGTCCATCAGCTGATTCATTTTTCAGATGTCTGCGCCGCAGCTTCTGTCACAGGAATTTCTCCGGATGCCTGCGCCGCAGCTTCTGCCACAGGACTTTCTCCGGATTCCGGCCCGTGGATTCCGCCTGACTCGGAAACAGGGCCGCCCGCCTTTTCCGGAACCGCAATGCCGAACAGGGAACTGTCCGCCTCCACGGACTCCAGCACTGTGTCTTTCCTGCTCTCCCTGACCTTCTCCGCAATCATCTCACGCCAGAATCCCGTCATCTCCCTTGCCAGAACCCTTCCGCCGTAGAAAGTGAAGTGCACCCAGTCGGAGGCTATCCACCCCCTGTCAACGAATGTTTCAAGGCCGCCGAGCCGTTCCATCTCCCCGCAGGTGTCCCAGAACAGCGCCCCCTGGCTGTCGGCGGCCGCCTTCTGGTGGCGCGTGAGCGCCGGAGCCGAATTTATGGAAGTGAAAGTCGTGTCCCCCTCCCGTTTGAATCCCCTGTCGGTCACACCCATTACGACAATCCTGCTTTCGGGGAAGCTTATCTTCGCGAACTGAATCATGTCCTCCAGCTGCTTCTGATACTTGGCGTAGTTGCTCTTGTCCGGCAGCATTATGTTCAGACCGTACTGGAGAACCACGGCGTCATATCCGGCCATCTCCGCCATCCGGCGGTTGAGAGCGGCGTTGCTGCGGAACATCGCGCCGCCGTTGTTGCTCCTGACTGAGAAGTTGTCGACCTGCACTCCTCCCCGCGAGGACTCGAACGAAGCCCCGTAGCAGATGAGATTCCCGGACAGGACCTTGAGACTCAGCGTCTGAGTGTCCGCGCCCACGACTATCTGCCTGAGCGCCGGAGCCCCCTTGACGGAGAATGTCCTGCTCCGTCCGCCGTCGATGCGGAGTTCAAGCGAGCAGTCTGAACGGTTCAAGAAAAACACGCGGCAGACATCGCTGCTGTCGATGTGTCCGAATCCCTGTCCGCGTTCCCAAGTCATTTCCGCGCCCTTTCCGCCAAAGGCCATATACCCGGAAAAGAGAAAATCGTCCCGCAGATTTTCCGGCACGCCCTTGTATTTCATGATTCCGTATTTCTTCCATCCCGTGCCCCGGACTTTCGCCGTGTGGCGATAGATTCCGAAAGGAAGTTCGCAGGGTATGAATCCCGGGCCGCCGCCTCCGAACTCCGCCTGAAGCTTCTCGCGCAAATCACCCACAAGTATGTCTCCTTCGATGAAAGAGTCTCCGAGAAAGGCGATCCTGTATGTCTTCCTGAGCGAAAGGCTGTCGATGTCTCTGAGCGAAAGGCTGTCCGCGTCCC
>CAVEDD010000193.1:0-2951 GCA_963614515.1 Treponemataceae bacterium
TGAGAAAAGAGATATAGACCAAAAAGACACACAAAGATTACCAAGTTATTTTTTTAAGGATTACTAAATAAAAGGCGGACTTAAAAGGCGAATCGCGGCGTTATTGAAAGCAGTCTTCCGGAACTGGAATATATATATGAACAGGTACATAATTATATAGTACACAATATGGTGAAGGTAAAACCTTTTGCGGCGCTTCGTCCGCCGCGTGAGATTGTCGGAGAAGTGGCGGCAAGGCCATACGACGTGATGAACTCTGAAGAGGCGCGGACCGAGGCGGGGGAGAAGTCGCTGCTCCATATAACCAGACCGGAGATTGACTTCTCGCCGATGGTCGACGAACATTCCGACGCGGCCTACTCCAAGGCCGTCGAGAACTTCGCGCTCTGGCAGAAGAACGGCTGGCTCAGGCAGGACGAAAAAGAGTGCTATTATGTCTATGCCCAGACAATGGGCTCCCGCACGCAATACGGCATCGTGCTCTGCGCCCACATCGACGACTACGCCGACGGCAGCATAAAGAAGCACGAACTGACACGCAAAGAGAAGGAGGACGACCGTATGGTGCACGTGCGCATCCAGAACGCCAACATCGAGCCTGTGTTCTTCTCCTATCCGGACGACGAACTGATAGACTCGATTGTGGGGAAATATGCCTCACGGACTCCGGAATATGACTTCGTCGCTCCCGACGGCTTCGGACACCGGTTCTGGGTGATTGACGATGATGCCGACATCGAGGCGATAACCCGGGAGTTCTCGGGAATCAGCGCATTCTATGTCGCTGACGGACACCATCGTACGGCGGCGGCAGCCCGTGTCGGCGCGGAGAAGCGGGGAAACAATCCGGAGCATACCGGAGAGGAGGAGTACAACTGGTTCATGGCCGTGGCATTTCCGGAGAGCAATCTCAAGATTATGGACTACAACCGCGTGGTCACCGACCTGAACGGGCTTGACCCGGTTTCGTTCCGGAATGAGATTCTCAAGACGTTCGCTTTTGACGGGGTGGGGACGGAAGAGGAGCGGCAGAAGGCTGTGGAAATGGGATTCCACGACTTCACACCGCTGCACCGCCACGAGATTTCGATGTATCTCGACGGCTACTGGTGGCGGCTCGACTATCAGGGACATGTCGATGAGGACGACCCGATTGCGCGTCTGGACGTCACGATACTGTCAGAGCAGATTCTTGACAAGATTCTTGGAATCAAGGACTTGCGCAAAGACAAGAGAATAGATTTCGTCGGCGGCATCCGGGGACTCGGAGAACTGGCACGCAGGGTTGACAGCGGCGAGATGGCCGTGGCCTTCGCCCTCTACCCGGTTTCCATGAAGGAACTTACGGACATCGCCGACAGCGGCAACATCATGCCGCCGAAGACAACCTGGTTCGAACCCAAACTCAGGTCCGGACTGGCGATACATAAATTGGACTGATTTTGAAAAACATACAAAACGCACTGGACAGGACGACGGACACGAAGGCTCTCATCATCGGGGAGGGCGCGATGGCGCGGACTCCGGAGATGTTCCGGAATCTCTTTCCGGGGAAGCAGGCGGTGATTGTCGCCGATGACAACACCTGGGGGATTGCGGCGGAGGAAGTCTATGGACATATGAAGGCGGCGGGCATTCCGATGGTTGCGCCTTTCGTATTCCACGATAAGAACTTCTATGCCGAATGGTCGTTTGTCGAGAAACTTGAAAGCCATCTCGCGGCTGTGGAGGCAATCCCCGTGGCGGTCGGGGCCGGGGTGGTGAACGACCTGACGAAACTCGCCTCGGAACATCTGGGACGGAGATATATGATTGTCGCCACCACTGTCTCCATGGACGGTTTCTCGGCCTACGGCGCATCGATAATAAAGGACGGCTTCAAGCGGACTTTCGACTGCCGTGCCCCTTACGGAATCATCGTGGACCCCGCAATCGCGGCCAAGGCTCCGAAATATCTTGCGGTCTCCGGCTATGCCGACCTTCTGGCGAAGATTCCTGCGGGAGCCGACTGGATTGTGGCGGACGCGATGGGCTGCGAGGGCATCGACGCATTTTCTTACGACCTTGTTCACGACGGACTGCGGGAATCGCTTGCGCATCCCGAAGCCGTCTATGCCGGTGAGGTCCCGGCGATAAAAACGCTTGCGGAGGGGCTGATACTCAGCGGACTGGCGATGCAGTCCTACCAGAGCAGCCGTCCGTCTTCCGGAGTCGAACACATCTTCGGGCACTATTGGGAGATGACGGACCTGCGCTACACCGGTGCGGAGACCGTTCCGGGATTCGAATGCGGCAAATCATTCCTTTCCGCCGGCCGTCCCGTGCCTCACGGCTTCGAGGTGGGCATAGGCTCGCTCGTCTCCGCAGCCTGCTACGAGTTCCTTCTGAACCGCGACCTTTCTCAGACGGATGTGGATGCCTGCGTTTCCGCCTGGCCGTCGTGGCCTGAAATGGAAAAGGAGGTGCGCTGCGTTTTCGTCGGTCTGCCGGCCGACCCGATGGAGGCGGTTCTGCGCGAGTGCCGTGCGAAACATCCCGACAGGGAGCAGCTGCGGGTGCAACTTACCCGTGTGCGGGACAACTGGACGGAACTCAAGGCCCGTCTGACCGCCGCCCTTATGAGCGTCTCGGAACTTCGAGGCCTTCTCAAAGCCGCCTGTGCGCCATACGAACCCGAAATGATTGCTGTTTCCCGCAGGGAACTGAAAGAGGCTTTCCGACACATACCTTATATGCGTGACCGCATCACGGTCCTCGACCTTGTCCGCCGGCTCAATCTTCTGCCTGAACTCGAGGATCATCTTTTCGGACCCGGTGGCCGCTGGAACATAAGGGGTTGAAAAATCAAAAGAGGGTGACCATTGGGACACCCTCTCTGAATTTCAAATCATTGTACTAATAAGTTCCGTGATGAGGAGTTGAATAAAAAGATGGGATGCAAGGCTCTCGAC
>CAVEDD010000194.1:0-2936 GCA_963614515.1 Treponemataceae bacterium
GCGCAGTGGAGCCGCATAACGATGGACGGCGGATGTGAAAAAAGTTTCTAAAAGCGGATTACTTCGTTGCACTTCGATAATTAAAATCCTCACAACCATAAGGTTGCTGCGGTTTTAATTTCTTGTGCGCCTTGTACTCCATCTTTTATAAATCTTTTTTCATCTCAGAACTATCTGGATTACATCTTTGAACTATCTGGATTTCATCTTTGAACTATCTGGATTTCATCTTTGAACTATCTGGATTTGATATAATATGACCAATTCTAAAATATCGTTCATCACTCTGGGGTGCAAGCTGAACTATGCGGAGACCTCGACTTATGAGAGGCGGCTGCTGGAAAGCGGTGCGCCGCTGGAGGTTACGCCGTGGTCGAAAGGGGCTGACATTTTCCTCGTAAACACCTGTTCGGTGACGGAGCATTCGGACAAGAAGTGCCGGAACATCATCCGGAAACTGCACAGGGTTTCGCCGGATGCGGCGATTTTCGTGACGGGATGCTATGCCGAGCTGAAACGCGGTGAGATTGAGGCGCTTGAGGGCGTGAAGGCCGTCTATGGAGCGAAAGAGAAGAATGCCGTCGTTCCGGGGATATTGGGATATGTCGCCGTGGATATGCCTGACGGAAAGGACGAATGCAATTATCTGGGGGCATATTCCACCGGCGAGCGCACGCGCTCCTTCCTCAAGGTCCAGGACGGCTGCGACTACAAGTGCAATTATTGCACGGTGCCCTATGCCCGCGGAGAGAGCCGGAACGAGCCGGTTGCGGACATCGTCCGCAAGGCTGAAGAGATTGCCGCCTCCGGATGCCGGGAAATCGTGATCACGGGAGTGAACACCGGCGATTTCGGAAAGAGCACGGGCGAGAATTTCTTCGACCTCATCAGAGCCTTGGACAAGGTTGAAGGCATAGAGCGATACCGCATATCCTCGATTGAGCCGAACCTGCTGACCGAAGCGATGATTGACTGGATTGTGTCGGGGACGAAGTTCCTGCCGCATTTCCACATTCCGCTTCAGAGCGGAAGCGACACGGTGCTGAGGGAGATGGGACGGCGCTATGACACGGAGGCCTTCGCCCGCAAAATCGAATATATACGCAAGGCATTCGGAGACAAGAAGGTATTCTTCGGAATCGATGTCATCGCAGGATTCCCGGGCGAGACGGACGGACTTTTCGAGGAGACATATAAGTTCCTGAAAGACAGAATCCGGCCGGCGTTCATCCACATATTCCCCTATTCCCGGAGGGCGGGGACTCCGGCGGCGGTGCGCAGGGATCAGGTGCAGGACAGCGTGAAGACGGAAAGGGTTGCGCGGCTGGAGGAGCTTTGCTCGGATCTGCACAGGGAGTTTGTCGGGAGTTGCCTCGGCGACACGGCACAGGTGCTTTTCGAGAGCGCGGACAAGAAGGGGAAGATGTGCGGCTACACTGAGAACTACATCAAGGTTTGGGCGGACTATGATCCGTCGCTCATCGGACGCACTTCGGAGGTGGTTCTGACGGCGGAGAATACGAGGCTGGGGGCGCTTTCCGGCGATGTATAAATTTTGTACGGGAGGTTTTATTTCAGCACATACGGCTTCACGCGGGAGGTGAGAACCCTCCGCTCATGAGAAAATCGCGTAGGGTTTCTCACCTCCCGCTTTTCTGAAGCCTTTCGCACATACCATAAAAATTACTTACATGAAAAACTGCCGGGACAATAAGAATACACGGACGCGGCTGACTTTTTTCGGGAGCGGGACTTCGCAGGGAGTGCCGGTGATCGGATGTCAGTGCGAAGTCTGCCGGAGTGCGGACCCTATGGACAAGAGACTCAGGGCGAGCGTGCTGGTGGAGCACGAGGGGATGACGATTCTGGTGGACGCCGGGCCTGATTTCAGGACGCAGATGCTGCGGGCTGATGTCCGCCATCTCGATGCCATCCTCTTGACACACAATCATAAGGATCACACGGGAGGACTTGATGACGTGCGGGCGCTGAACTACACGGAGGGGCGTTCCTGCGACATCTACTGCGAAAAATATGTGGAGGACTCGCTGAGGATGGAATATTCCTACGCCTTCGCCGCGCACAAATACCCCGGGGTGCCCGAATGGCACATCCACAACATCACTAACGAGCCTTTCACCGTCCGTTTCGACGATTCGGCGCAGCACCTCGTCTGGGAATCCGGCGTCGGATACCATGAAATCTCCGGGGGCTCCGGCGGGACGGTGCGCGAGACCACCGTAATTCCGATTCGCGGTCTGCACGGCTCACTGCCGGTGCTCGGCTTCCGTTTCGGTGACATCGCCTACTGCACTGATATGAATTATATCCCGGAGGAGGAGTTCGCCAAGCTCGATGGTCTCGAACATTTCATCATAAACACCGTGAAACGCGGAACGCACAACTCCCACTGGGGGCTGGAACAGGCGATCGGGGTCTGCCGCAGGGTCGGTGCGAAGCATTCCTGGCTCACCCATCTGAGCGACCGTCTGCCCCGTTACAGGGATTTCGTCCCGGAACTCCTCAGCCTCCCGGCCAACCCGGACGGCTCCCCCGCCAACATCCTCCCGGCCTACGACGGTCTGGTCATCGAGAGTTCACGATGAAAAACATCGCTTTGTAATAATTACTTAACAAATTATTCCCATTTTTGTGGGATATATTTCTTAAATATGGAGTATCTCATTTTGATTCTGTCGCTTGCCGGGGTCGTGCTCGGCGCGGACTTTCTGGTGAACGGAGCCGTCGTGGTGGCAAAGAAATGCAAGGTGTCGAGTTTTGTCATCGGCGCCGTCATCGTGGGAATAGGAACATCGCTTCCGGAGCTGGTGGTCAGCACTGTGGGCGCGATTGAGGGCAACTCAGAAGTCGCGATAGGCAACGTCGTGGGTTCCAACATATTCAATGTCTTCGCGATTCTCGGACTCACCGCACTT
>CAVEDD010000195.1:0-889 GCA_963614515.1 Treponemataceae bacterium
CTCTTCAACGGCTACCTCAACGGTTCAGTCGAATTCTTCGACCGCATCACATCGGATCTGCTCTATTCCAAGGATGTGCCTCTCTCGGCCGGTAATCCGACGGGGTACTATCCTGTGAATGTCGGCTCCATCAGCAACCTCGGCGTCGAGACCGTGCTCGGCGGAAACATCATCAAGACCAAGAATGTCCTCTGGGACTGGAATCTGAATCTCAGCCATTACCGCAACAAGATTCTGTCCCTCGATGACAGCGTCTCCGAAGAGGGCATCAAGGGCAGCAACCGCATCTTCAAAGTAGGCGGCTCGCTCTACGAGGCCTATATGAGGAAGTATGCCGGAGTGGACAGGACCACCGGCAAGGCTCTCTACTACTATGAAACCACCGACGAGAACGGGAACACCGTCACCGCCACCACCGATGATTTCTCGAAGGCTCCGCAGTACGAGTGCGGTTCGGTTCTGCCTAAACTCTACGGAGGATTCGGGACATCCGTCAACGCCTACGGCTTCGACTTCTCAGTGCAGTTCTCCTACCAGCTGGGCGGAAGATACTACGACGGAACCTATCAGGCTCTTATGCACACGAATTCAGGCAGCGCGGGAACGGCCTGGCACAAAGACGTTCTCAGGGCGTGGACAGAGGAGAATCCGGACACGGACATCCCGCGTCTTGACGGAAGCACGGCTGAAGGGCAGACTGCCATCGACCGCTATCTCATCTCTTCAAACTACCTGAGCATCAACAATGTGACTCTCGGTTACACGCTGCCGAAGAAATTCACCGACAAGCTTCACATCGGAAGCCTGAGGGTGTATGTGGCCGGTGACAACCTGGCGGTATTCTCCGCAAGAAAGGGCGTCGATCCGCGCTACTCGATGGGAATAGGCT
>CAVEDD010000195.1:899-2200 GCA_963614515.1 Treponemataceae bacterium
CTTCCGGCTCAGGACTCAACAGCGGCGCATATTCGGCGATGAGGAACATTACCGGCGGAATCACCCTCACATTCTAATTCAAGGAGGATTATCAATGAAAACAATAAAATATACAGCTTGTGTTCTTGCCGTGGCGGCTCTCTGGGCCTGCTCGGACATAGAGGAAATCATCCCGGAGGGCGGAACTCTTCTGGATTCTCAGGTAAAGCAGACCAATGAGGCGATTTCCGAGCGTGCTGATGCAATCTACAGCGGAATGTACACCAAACTCGGCGAGCCGTTGGCTTTCTCTTCTAACCGCGCGGATGATTTCGGCTTCATTATGATAGCGTTCTCCGCCGATGTGGAAGCGGCTGACGTCATTCTTCCGGACAGCGGCTACAACTGGTTCTCCGTCTGCGGGGATTTGACTTCGCGCAACGCCTCGTATGCGAACCCTTACATCCGTTATGCGGCGGCCTACAATGAGATTACTGCCGCGAACGATGTCATCAAGGCTTATCCGTCCGACACGGAGGACAAGGAGATAATCTACAAGATTGCGCAGGCGAAGGCAATCCGCGCGTTCTCCTACCTCAATCTCGCGCCGTATTTCCAGTTCGGCTATGCAGCCGGGGCACAGGACAAACCCTGCGTGCCGATTGTGACCGAAGAGACGACCGACTTCACCGAGAATCCGCGTGCGAGTGTCGCCAAGGTCTATGAGCAGATTCTTTCCGACCTCGACTATGCCGTGGAGAAGCTTGAGGGCTATAAGCGCCCGGACAAATCGAAGATTGACAGGCAGGTCGCCCTGGGTCTGCGCGCCAGGGCCTACCTCAATATGGAGAGATTCGAGGAGGCCGCAGCCGACGCCGCAGCAGCAGCCGAAGGCTACACCCCGGCGAGCATAGCGGAAGTTTCGGCTCCGTCGTTCTACAACATCGCCGACCACAACTGGATCTGGGGTTATGATATGACTCTCGACCTCGTTCAAGGCGATTACGCCGCCTATGCGACTTCAAGTTCCTGGATCCGTTCGTTCTCAGGGAACGGCTACTCTGCCGGGGCTCAGGTCTATTCCTGCTGCAACAGCATTCTCTACAACAAGATTCCCGACACAGACGTGAGAAAGGGCTGGTGGGTCAATGCAGACCTCGAATCGCCGCTTCTGGACAATGTGACCTGGAACGGGAAGAGCGGAACCGCTCTCTCGGAACTTGAAATCGAGGATGTGAAGATGGCATTTCTGCCTTACACCAATGTGAAATTCGGAATGTACACCATCGGAGGCACGACAAACGAAGAAGACTGGCCTTTTA
>CAVEDD010000195.1:2210-2933 GCA_963614515.1 Treponemataceae bacterium
TTTATGCGTGTCGAGGAGATGCTCCTGATTCAGGCCGAAGCTCTCTACCGCAGCGGAGACGAAGACGAGGGCAAGAAAGTTCTTTCAGACTTTGTCCGCGCCTACCGCGACCCGAGCTACAACCCGGACTCTTCAGTCGGAAAGACCTTCCTCGACGAGCTGTGGTTCCAGCGCCGTGTCGAGCTTTGGGGAGAGGGCTTCTCCAACACGGACACCCGCCGTCTGAACAAGCCTCTCGTGCGTTTCCACAAGGGCGATGCGACTTCCAATGTCCCTGAGGCGTTCAAGTTCAATCTCACCGCAGATGACGGATGGTGGCTTATGCGCTTCACCGACAGCGAGCTCAACACCAACTTCGCCGTCGAGGACAACACCGGCGGTTCTCTTCCGGTGACAGGCCAGAACGGAGATCTTACGGACGGTGTCACCGACTGAACAACTTTCGGAAAATAACCTGCATCATCCCGATTTGAAGCAGGTCAACGATAATACAAGAATATTATGAACAAGTTTTTAAGATATACGGTATCTTTCTGCGCGGCGGCTCTTTCTCTTGCCGCCTGCCAGAAGGAAGAGGAGTTCAAGCCGGGAGAGCCGGATGTGGACGGATGCTACGGAGTCTATTTCGCCGAGACCTCCATCGATGAGGTGTTCGACCCGGAAGAAACGACCAAGGCAGTTGAAATCACGGTGCTGCGTACAGTGAGTGACGGAGAGATAAAC
>CAVEDD010000196.1:0-2902 GCA_963614515.1 Treponemataceae bacterium
AGTTTGCCGGCACGGCCTACATTGTAATCGCCGACTTTGATTCCCATATCGACGTGATACTTGTCGTAGTTGGAAAGCACCGTCTTCAGGGATTTGGCGTTGCCTGTCGTCGCCTTGCACTCGACGGGGACACATTTTCCCCTGTATCTGACGAGAAAATCCAGTTCAATCCCGGACTCCTTGTGGAAATAGAACAGGGGACGTCCCATCTTTCCGAAGATGTCGGCGACAAGGCTTTCATAAATCGCACCTTTATATCCGAGAAGGTCTCCGTTCAGAATGCTTGCCTGAGTCCCCTCTTCAAGCATAGACACGAGAAGCCCGATGTCCGCCATATAAACTTTGAACTCCGACATAATCCGGTTTCCGTCAAGAGGCAGTTCGGTGATGCCCGTATTGTAACACCTTCTTATGATTCCCGCATCTTCAATCCATTGGAGACAGCCCTCATATTCACGACTTCTGGCTCCCTTGCGGACTGTGGAGTACTGGAATTTCTTGTACTCACGGGCAAGCTGTCCGGGTATGGATTCGAAACACTCCCTTATCCTTGATTTGTCGGCCGGAGCAGCGTATTTGACCATATCCGCTTTGTATTCGTCCACAATCCTTCTTTGGACGGCAAGCACTTTACCCATCTGTTTCGTCTCGATGAATGTCCTGACCGCATCCGGCATACCGCCCACAATCACATACTGGTTCAACAGCTCCCTGAAACGGCGATGTATGGCCTCAGTGACCGGACGCTCATCGGAGAGGCACTCTCTTATGTATTTTATGTGGCTGTCTCTTATCCCGTTCGCCCACAGCCACTCCTCGAAATCCATAGGGTACATATCGATGATTTCCTCAAATCCGACAGGGATGTCACCTTCCGCATCATCTTCCCTCCCGCTCTTTGTCTTGTAGCCGTTTACGCCGAGCAGGGAGCCGGTGCATATCACATCGAACCTACCGTCGAGCGAAAAATATTTCAGCGCTCCTCTGGCTCGCGGGCAATCCTGTATTTCATCGAATACGAAACAGGTTTCTCCGGGTTCTATGACCGCATCGGGGATGGCGGCGGTCATACGCATTATGATGGAATCGATGTCCAGGTTCGGAGTGAAAAACATCTTGTAGTCGGGGCGCTCGCGGAAGTCGAGATAGATGATGTTCCTGAAGTTTTCTTTTGCGAATTTCAGGACACTGCTCGTCTTTCCGCACTGTCTTACTCCTTTCACCACAATCGGCTTTCTTTTTTTGTCAGCCAGCCATTCGGACAGTCTGTTTTCTATCTTTCTCTGATACATCCTGACACACATTTTACGGGTGAGTCCTGCACATTGTCTGCCACTTTTCCGGGCGACTTTTGTGCGCTGTCTGCCACTTTCCAGGGCGACTTTTGTGCGCTGTCTGCCACTTTCCAGGGCGACTTTTGTGCACTGTCTGCCACTTTTCCGGGCGACTTTTACTGCAAATGTAGTCTAAATCCGGGAAATTCCAAGAGTTAAGTGCTTTTGAATTTACATATCAAAATCACATTGACATTTTTTCGGGCATTTTACGGGAGCGGCATTGTCGCCGGATTTGTCGCCGGACGGCAGGGCATAGCCGAGTTTGCGGCAGCGGGCGAGGGTGTTGCGATGGACCTTGTAGCGCTTGGCGACTGAGGCGATTGACGCCCCGGATGCGAGACGGCGTTCAATGTCGCCGCTCTCGGCGCAGATTCTCCGGACCTTGTCCGAATGGCCCTGCGGTCGGCCGAGCTTCATTCCGCTTGTCTTCTTCGCCGCGAGAGCCTCACGGGTGCGCTGCGAAATGAGATTTCTTTCGATTTCGGCGGCGAGGGCGAAGGCGAATGCGATGATTTTCGAGTTTATGTTGTCGGACAGGTCGAAGTTGTCCTTTATCGTGTGGATGTGCAGATGTTTCTGGGAACATACGTTGAGAATCGACATAATCATGAGCATATTCCTTCCGAGGCGGGATATTTCCGAACACACGAGAAGGTCGCCGGGCTGCATTTTCCGGATTATCCGCCCGAGCATCCTCTTCTCCCACGATTTCGTTCCCGACACGGATTCCGTCACCCAGCGGTCGACGGTCAGCGAGCGCCCCTCGCACCATTTCCTGATTTCATATTCCTGACTTTCATAGGGCTGCGCCTGAGTGCTGACCCTGACATAGGCATAAGTGCACATAACGATTTGAACTTGTGTTGATAAACTTTTGAAATATCACACAAGATGCGACTTTTTCTCCGGCTTTTCTCCCCGCACCGGCAAACGCCCGTTTTTCAGTGCAGTGTTCCGGGAGGGGTGCGGAAATGGTGTTTTGAATCGCATCAAAGGTATTATAGTGTTTAATTAAATTATTGCTTATGAAAAAGATTTGTCTTCTTTTCACGACAGTCTTGCTTATGGTGTCCGCAGGCCTCTCGGCCCAGGATGTCAAAGTGACAGGAGCAGTGACGGATGCCGGCAGCGGTGAAGCGATACCGTTCGCGTCCGTTGTGGTCAAGGGTACTATGAACGGAGTCAGCACGGACGCTGACGGAAAGTACCAGATCTATGCTTCTGGAGACGCTGTTCTGGTGTTCTCGTCAATCGGCTATGTGACGGTTGAGACTCAGGTTTCCGGCAGAGGGGTCGTCAATGCCCGCCTCGAATCGGACAAGGAACTGATTGACGAAACCATCGTCGTGGCGTACGGTACGGCCACGAAGAGTTCGTTCACCGGCTCTGCGGCCATGGTGAAGGCCGAGACCATCGAAAACCGCGTGACCACCAACGTGACAACGGCCCTCGCGGGAACCGCTCCGGGCGTGCAGCTGATTTCGTCTTCTGGCGACCCTGCAAGCAACGGTTCTTCGATACGAATCCGCGGAATCGGTTCGATGAGCGCGAGCAGCGCACCTCTC
>CAVEDD010000197.1:0-2837 GCA_963614515.1 Treponemataceae bacterium
GTCTTTGATATCCTGCACCTCATAAATATCGTTGACATCTTCGCCCCTGAGAACGACCTTCGTCCCACGGCGGATTACGACCTCCGGCATCTGCACATTGTCAGGCAAATGTCTTTCATAGACAAGCCCGAACGATTTCTTGTTTGAGAGCCTTTTCGCCTCCTGTTCAAGCAGAGTCCTGAGTCCGGGGTCAGATACCCTGCTTATCAAATCATTAATAGCCGCCATTATCCTACTTTATATTGCTTACGGGCAAGTCCTTTACGCCAACCGCCAAAAGATTGGCTATCTGATTGAATATATGAATCTTCTGCCATATCGATAATTTTAACTTTGAAGCAAATATAGTAAATTATAACCATAATGTATCAGTCAGTCTCCTGCGTATCAGCCCGCTGATGCTCCAAAAACGGAAGCCAAACTTCCGACCAGACCCACGGCAAGATATCCTTTCTTGGTTATGTCCGAAATTTATGCTACATTTCGGACACTTTATAACTATATGCACCGAATGGAAAGCATTGCCCACCAAATAGAAAGTGCCATAGAATCTCTTGGGAGAGGGTCTTTCATATTTCCTGCTGACTTCGCATCATCCGGGATGCCGGATGCCGTAACAAAAAGTCTGCAGCGTTTAAAGTCAAACGGTAAGTTAATCCGCGTTGCTCACGGAATATACTACTACCCGAAAATAGACAGACACTATGGTTTGGGAATAATACCTCCCACAACAGAAGAAACGGCGTATGCCATAGCCAAAAGAGACAAGGCCAGAATATGCCCGACAGGGTCATTTGCCCTGAACGCTCTAGGCATATCCACGCAGGTTCCGGGCAACGTCGTATTCATTACGGACGGAGCACCCAGAAAAATCAATGTCGGTAAAGGGAAAGGAATACTGTTCAAGCATTCTGATGAATCCAGAAATTTCGCGTATGAGTCGAAGGAAATGCAGCTGATAGTCGCGGCATTGAGAGAATTAGGGGAAGATGGCGTAAACGAAGACGCACTGGCGAAAATTCGTTCCGTTGTCACCTCTGTCAACCGGACACAATTTAATAATGACATAGCCCTGGCCCCGGCCTGGATAAGAAAAATTCTGCTTACAATATGAAATTCATAAACTTACCTGCATCCACCCAACAGCAGTTCGTACGGGTATTGAGTCGTGATTCCGGACTTGATCCGCAGATTATCGAGAAGGACTGGTGGGTCACAGCCGTTTTGAGGGCGGTATTTTCTCGAAAAAATATGTCTCCTTCACGAAGAATTCTCGCACAGTCCGGAACAAATCCGCGTGGCCAGAATGTCTCGTCACCTATACGACATCATCAAGATTGCTGATACGGACATTGCGGGCCGGGCGTTGTCAGACCGCAATTTATGGAACAGCATTATCGAACACCGCCATAAATTCATCGGACTGAAAGGCTTTGACTACTCGTCACTGATTCCTGAAAGAATCTGCATTGTACCGCCTGATGCAGTCCTTGAGAAATGGCGCAAGGATTATGACGTAATGCGGGAGATTATGATTTACGGAGATTCCCCGGAATTTGATGATTTGATAGACCGCATCAGACATCTTAATGTGCGGATTAACGGTTGTTGAATCGGGCGACGGATGATGTCATAAAAACCTCTTCCATACATGCTTCAGCTGATGTTACTGTAGTCCCGGACATTGTATTTGTCCTTGCGGAGTTCGGACAGGAGGCGGGCGTTCTTCGGGTCGGAGAGAGTGGGGTCTTCGTTCAGGACTGCGCAGGCGGCGTTCCTCGCGGCGCTGAGAATCTGCCCGTCCTTCGCGAGCGAGGCTATGTTGAGGGCAATCGGCAGCCCGCTCTGTTGGGTGCCTTCAAGGTCGCCCGGTCCGCGCATCTTCATGTCCTCCTCCGCAATCTCAAAGCCGTTCTCCGTCCTGCACATCAGTTCGATGCGGTTTCTGGATTCCTTGCTGAGCTTCTGCCCGGTCATCAGTATGCAGTATGCCTTGTCGCTTCCCCGGCCCACGCGCCCGCGCAGCTGGTGGAGCTGGCTCAGCCCGAACCTCTCCGCGCTCTCGATGACCATCACGCTCGCGTTCGGCACGTCCACGCCGACTTCGATGACGGAGGTCGCAACGAGAATGTTTGCGCGGCCTTCGGAAAACGCGTCCATATTGAAGGCTTTCTCTTCGTTGTCGAGCTTTCCGTGCACCACGGCAATCTTGTACGGAGGGAACGGGAAATGGTGACGGATGGTCTCTATGCCGTTCTCAAGATTCTGATAGTCAAGTTTCTCGCTTTCGAAAATCAGCGGATAGACGATGAACACCTGCCTCCCGGCCTCAATCTCCTTCTTGAGGAAATTGTACATCACGAGGCGTTTCCCCTCAGTGCCGTGGATGGTCTGCACGGGCTTTCTTCCCGGCGGAAGTTCGTTTATGACAGAGACTTCGAGGTCTCCGTAGAGCGTCATCGCGAGCGTCCTCGGAATCGGGGTGGCAGTCATCACGAGGACATGGGGCGGTTTCCCGTCGCAGGTCTTTCTCCAGAGCCTGGCTCTCTGCTCCACCCCGAAGCGGTGCTGCTCGTCGACAATCGCAAGGCCGAAGCGGCGGAATCTGACGCTGTCTTCAATCAGGGCGTGCGTGCCCACGACTATCCCGATTGAACCGTCCTCGAGCCCGGCGTGAATCTCCCGTCTTTCCGCCGCCCTGCTGCTGCCCGTGAGCAGAGCCGCCCGCACTCCCGTGGGCGCGAGGTATCTGCTTATGTTCTTGAAGTGCTGCTGCGCGAGCACTTCGGTCGGAGCCATTATGCAGGCCTGATAGCCGTTCCCCACCGCAATCAGGG
>CAVEDD010000198.1:0-2836 GCA_963614515.1 Treponemataceae bacterium
GGAAATAATCCTTATCTTTGCCGTTGACTCCAAATGGTTTGAATATGGACGGACACAAATCGGGAATCGTGAAATATCCCATCGGGGTGCAGACATTCAGGGACATTGTCAATGAGGGGTATCTCTACATTGACAAGACAGGATATGTACACAGGTTGGCGGACGCATATAAATATGTGTTTTTAAGTCGTCCGCGCCGGTTCGGGAAATCCCTGCTGTCCTCCACGATTCACTGCTACTTCGCCGGAGAGAAAGAACTGTTCGCGGGGCTTAAGGCCGGTGAACTTAGAAAGGAATGGTCGAAGCATCCTGTGTTCCACTTTGACATGTCAACTGCGAAACACAAGAGCGAGGAACAGCTGCTCGGGGAATTGGAACGAAAACTTGCAGGATACGAGCGTGTCTATGGCAGAGAATCTGAAGAGAAAGAAGTGAACCAGCGTCTGGAGGGTCTGGTGTGGCGTGCCGTGGAGAAGACCGGCGAGAAGGCGGTCATCATAATCGACGAGTACGACGCTCCGCTGCTGGACGTGATGAACAATCAGGAGCGGCTTGAGCCGATGCGCCAGATAATGAGGAACTTCTACAGCCCCATCAAGAGTCTCGACCCGTACCTTCGCTTTGTCTTCATCACCGGAATCAACAAGTTCGCGCAGCTGAGCATATTCAGCGAACTGAACAACCTGCAGAACATCTCGATGATGCCGGATTACTCGGCAATCTGCGGCATCTCCCAGTCGGAACTTGAGAGCCAGATGACAGAGCCGGTCAGGACGCTCGCCGAAAAACAGGGCATATCCTATGACGAGGCGCTCGCGCAGCTGAAGCACAACTACGACGGCTACCATTTCTGCGCTGAGTCGGAGGATATCTACAACCCGTTCAGCCTTATCAAGGCACTGGATGCGAAGGACTTCGGAAGCTACTGGTTCGAGACCGGCACGCCGACATACCTGCTGGAGAGGCTGCGGGACTCGGACATAGACGAGACGACATTCGACAATATGCCGATGATTCCCGAATCCGATTTCGACGTGTCTCCGGAGATCAGCGACAATGTGCTGCCTGTGCTCTATCAGACGGGCTATCTGACCATCAAGGACTATGACCGCGGACTTCACCTCTACACCCTCGGCTATCCGAACAGGGAGGTCAAAATAGGTTTCACTCTCGGGCTGCTCTCGCAGTACAAGACCCGTTCAATGACCGGAGGCGGATTCGTGGCAAAGTTCTTCGCCGCGATGTATTATGGCGACATCGACAAGGCTCTGACGCTGATGCAGTCCTTCCTCGCCGGCATCCCCTACGACCTTGAGAACAAGTCCGAGAAGCATTTCCAGACCATCATCTATCTGATTTTCTCCCTTCTGGGCTACTACACGCAGACCGAGGTGAAGTCCGCAGTCGGAAGGGCGGACGCGGTGTGCCGGACGCGGGACAGAATCTATGTCTTCGAGTTCAAGGTGGACGGTTCCGCCGAAGAAGCCCTCAGACAGATTGACGACAAGGGCTATCTGATTCCGTACAAAGCTGAATGCCTTGGCGGCGGAAGCACAGACTCAAAAGCAGCCTCCGGTGCAACAGACGGCGACTCCGGCCAGACCCCAAAGATGGAACTCGTCAAAGTCGGGGTGAACATCTCCACGCAGACCCGCACAATCGCCGAGTGGCACATCGCGGTGGAGTGAAGAAACTTCGAGAAGAGTCAATAGATGAATCCGAACATCCAGAGGGGTATCTGATTCTCATAGGCATATTCAATGTCATCCTTGACGACATATCCCTCATCGGCGGTAAGAATCTGCTTCTTTCCCTTGTTCCGTCCGCCGACCTCGAATGTCCTGCCGTCAACCTCGAAATCGGACACCGGAGACTCGAAGACCGCGAACATGCGTCTCATCCAGCAGAGGAAAATCGTTTCGCGAACATTTCCGACATTGGGAACGCCTGAGCAGAGCACATCCGCCATATTGCTGTTTTCCAGATAAACCTTGTCCGGTTTCCTCAGTACGGCATCTCCGTTTGTCCTGGGTCTCAGGGTTGACAGCAGTTCCGCCTTTTCAAGATATTCGACATATCCCGGAAGTTCATTCCTGTCAAGGCCGAGATCCCGTTCCATCTGGGAATAATTGGTTTTGACCGGTACGCTTTGAGAGAGGTAATACATCAGTTTCCTGAGTTTGTCCGCTGACGCGACAGTCATCTCCGCGAATTTCGGAATATCGAGTTCCACGGTGGTGTTTATGATGCGGCGCAGTCTGACGGGAAACTCCGGTTCCCTGAAAAAAGGATAGCATCCATATTTCCTGTATTCCTCGAAATATTTCAAAGGACGGTGTTCGCCGTAGGGGAAATCCACCTTTCCCTGCAATATGTCGTCCAGACCGGCGACCCCGAGATTCCAGCCGTTGCGAAGGTTCAGATATTCCCGGAACGACAAAACCGGAAGATGGTACTCGACCGTCCTGCGGCTGAGATCGCTGCCTCCTTTTTCAAGGTCAAGGATGGAACTGCCGGAATAAACCACTTTCAAGAGCGGAAGCCGGTCATAAATCTGCTTCACCTGCTGACTCCACCCCTTGTACTTGTGAATTTCATCAATATACAGTTTCTTTCCTCCTTTGGATGAGAAGGAATATGCCAGTTCAAACAAGGAATGTGTCGAGAAATACAGGTCATCCGCCGCCACATACAAGGTCTCCGACAAATCGTCGTTCTTCCTGATGTGCTGCAGCATCAATGTGGATTTCCCCACACCTTTCTGCCCGAGAATACCAATCAGGCGGCAGTCCCAATTGATTCGGCTGTGGAATGAGCGGAAAAATGACATCGGAGT
>CAVEDD010000199.1:0-2831 GCA_963614515.1 Treponemataceae bacterium
CGGTGGACTTGGAGATTCTCACGGTCTTGCCGGCAAGCGACTGGTCGAGACGGAGGTAATAGCCTCCGGAAGACAGTTCCGGCAGGTCATATTTTGTGTCCGTTCCGTCACCCACATACAGCGTCCAGGTTGTCTTGGCATCGTACGATTCCGCATCATACTTGCTTGTGTCGAAGCAGGCCGGGTTGAAGCAGAACACGTCTTTGTAGCCGTCGCTGTCCGCATACAGCAGAATCTCCCTGTATTCCTTGCCGCCTGATGTCCTGGACTCACCCCAGTCGAGGAAGAAAGTGTGGGAAGCCCAATATGACTTGATTGTCTTGAGTTCTCCCTGATTGGACGCGCCGTCGAAGATTTCGACGATTTCGGAAGTCTGCATTCCCTGCTTGCTGACAGCATCCGCATCTTCCGGAACGAAAGCATAGTTGTCAGACGTGAAGTTGAAGAATCCGTCCTCATAGTCCACTATATATGAGAAACCGCCCACACGATTGGCATCCTTAGGGTCGTTCCCTCCGACTGAACCTTCCCTCCATACGATGTTCTGCATTACGGTTTCACCGTCACTGTTCTTAAGGAAGGCAAGCTCGCTGAAGAGCGCCGCATATTCCGAAGCACCGTAGGAAGTGAGCGCCGTGTTCCAGTACCTGCGGAAATTGCTCTGGATGTCGGAAGCGGAAGCTGTCACGCTCTGTCCAGCATCCGACGAGTTCTTCTTTACAGGGCCGAATTCGCAGAGGGACTGGAAATGCGTGTAGTCGTCAGGATAGTTCCCGTCCAGAATCAGAGCGTTCCACGGATCTTCCAGAGTCTTGAACTTGGTGACAGGTCCATAGACGGTCTCCCCGTCTGAACGTACCGCGTATGCGCGGACGCTGTATCCTGACTCAGGGAAGAGGGACGATCCCGCGAGGGTGTTTATCTCCACCGTCTGACCCACGGACCATTCTTCCTCCTCCGAGGCAATCTTGATCCAATTGTTGTCGACTGTCGGTTCAGCGTTCTCTTCGGTAAAGTCGAGACATATTCCGGTCTCCTGAAGACCAGGGACACCTATCTCGTAGCTGCAGGTCGCCTGATGGGCGTTGATTCCCGTCATCTCCACCTCGCTTTCGAAGTCTGAGGCGATGAACACCGTCACAGGGTCGCCTTCGGTGTAGTAGCGGGTGACTCCGTCGGACATCTCGAGCCAGCCTACGAAGAAGTAGTTGTAGTCGTTCGGAAGATCCTTGGCGGTCATTTCGGTATCACCCTCCTTAGGCGTGCCGCCGATGACGATGTCGGTCCCTTCGGTGATGACGGTCTCGGCATCGGTCGACCAGCGGAGACCCCACTTGACGAACTTGCCGATGTCCTCAGGTGACACCACGTTGATTTTGAAGACATATTCCCCGCTGACTGCGGAAACTTTCTCAAGAGTGGCGGTCATTTCGATGACGCCGGAGTCCTGCCTGAGTGCGAAGTTGGTGTATGCTGTGCCGCAGCGCAGTTTGAAAAGGGCGGCACGGTCCTTCCCGCTCGTGTTCACGTTGTAGGTGAATGTCACCTTGTCTCCGGACACACCCCGGGTCGCGGACGGCGTGACCCAGGTGTAGTCCCCTTCAATCGTCCATTCCCCGGAGGAAGTCACGGTCGTCTCAGCGGTGCCGGGGAGATATTCGGCCACGGCATTTTCCGGAGAAATCTGAATCGAGTCTTCCGCAGTCTCTTCTTTCTGGCAGCCGGCGAGAGCCAGCGCCGCGAAAACTGAAACTATGTATAATATTCTCTTCATATAGTTCTGTTTTTATTTTACAATCGATGCCGTTACCATTCAGGCTCCGGTCTGTAGCCGGTGTCGACGAGATTGTCGTTGAAAAGATTTTTTGCAAGTCTCTGCAACCAGATTTTCTGGTAGCTCCACGTGCTTATCGCATAGTCGAGACAGTACACCATATATCCGCCCCATCCCTGATTCTTGAGGTTCGTGAACGTGCTTGTGGTGGCCGCATTGTTCCATGTGGCCGGAGCGCAGTTCTGGCTGTTCGGGGTCATCTTTGACAGAGGCATCCCGCCCTCATATGAACCTGTCGACCAGGAATTGTAGTCGTTTATCACCCAGTCGATATAGTCCTGCGGATTAACTCCGTCAACTGCATTCAGATAAGCCGTATTGCTGTAATTGTAGGCTATCACCTCCTTGTCCGGCATCGCCATCTTGGTCTCGTAGCACAGGCGCGAGGTCAGGCGGGTCGAAGAAGACGGAGCAACCCCCGGGATGTCGCTGCGCCTCTGTCCGTACTCCTCGTCGAAGAAAATTCCGTCGAGATGGTAGACGTTGCAGTAGTCGGCGAGCATCTTGGCCACCTCCTTCGCCGTGTCCTCCTCGATGCAGGACATCGTGAGACCGGTTCCGGGGCCCTGGCCGTCTTCACCCGTGGAGAGCAGGGACATTATGACCTTGATCCCCCGGTCGTGGAGTGGCTTGACAAGCTTTTCGTAATTGGCGTTGAGCGCCGCCTGACATGCGTTCGGATGAACCTGGATCACCTTTTCATCCGGATTCCACATCAGAGCGGAAGAGAAGACTATGACATAGTCGAAAAGCGGCTCTCCGGTGCTCTCGAGTTCGAGCGCGAGATGGAAGAGCGGGCTTGCCGTACCGGTCTCCTGACAGCTGAAGATATGGTACTTCCTGTCCTTGGAAATCGGAGTTATGCCTTTCCTGTTCTTCACGAAGATGATGTGCGGCTCTCCCGGAAGAGTGACTGAACTGTCGTCCGTTGTCACGGTTACAGGAATCGCATAGACGATGTCCCCGCCGCCGTCCTTATAGTTCTCGGAGGCGAGTA
>CAVEDD010000200.1:0-2831 GCA_963614515.1 Treponemataceae bacterium
CCGAGATGCTGTTGGAGTACATCGCCTCGAAGCCGACCATAGCCGAGATGTCGTGCCTGTCAGCAATGGTCTTCGCCCAGGAAAGGTTGTTCTGGAAAGTCCAGCGATAGGCTGAGCCATACTTGCGCGTAAGTGTCAGATTGTCGAGATTGTCGTAGCGGTAGGCCACTTCTCCCGTTCTGAAGGATAAGGCATTCAGGATTTTCCTGTTGGCCCGGTACTCGGTGCCCGTCCGGGAATAGTTGAACGAGGCATTGTAGCGTATGTCAAGCGGAAGTTTCACATTGGCAAAGACTATCGCATTGATATAATGGGTCTTTGTGCCGCCGCCCATACGGTTGAAGAAATAGATGTTGTTGCGGGAGTCGCTCGACTGCTCCGGATTCTCCATCCAGCCGTATTTGCCGTCGTAGTAGGGATATATGCCCGGAACGGCGCGGGACATCAGTCCGAAATAGGTGTCGCAGACTTCGGTATCCTGCTCATATCCCCAGAGTTTCGTGCCTATCTCCAGCCATTTTGTGATCTGTGAGGAGACATTGGTGCGGAGGGCGAACTTCTTCGATCCGGTGTTGTCTATGATTCCGGGGTTGTCGGTGTATGACATCGATATGAGATATTTCGTGCCTCCCGCCGAACCGTTTGCGGAGATGTTGTGCTTATGGTATATCCCCTTCTTGTATATGGCATCCATCCAGTCGGTGTTTGGATATGCCACATAGTTCGGATATCCGGAATCCGAGATTCCGTTCGGGTCTTTCTCCTTCTCCCGCCAGAGGTCAATCATCGCCTGCGAGAAAGGCTGCACGGCATCGACGTTGGCGGCCGACTCGTTGATTATCGACATATAGTCGGCATAGTTGGATATGACCTCGAATCTGTTCGCAGGCTCATTCAGAGCCATCATACCGTTGTAGGAGATGTTGAACTTGCCCTTGCCGCCCTCATCGCCGCTCTTTGTCGTGACAAGAACGACACCGTTCGCCCCCCTGTTTCCGTAAATGGCACAGGAGGCGGCATCCTTCAATATGGAAACGCTCTTGATGTCATCTGGATTGACATTGGAGAGCGTGCCCTCGAAACCGTCCACGATAATCAGCGGATTCGCCGAGTTCAGGGTGCCCACGCCGCGCACCCTGATGGACACGCCCTCGGAACCCGGCTGACCGGAGTCCTGATTGACGTGGACTCCCGGGTTGAGTCCCTGAAGAATCTGGGCTGTGGATGTGACGGGGCGTGATTTCACCTCGTCCGCATAGTTCACCGCCGCCACGGAGCCGGTCATATTGACCTTCTTCTGCACTCCGTAGCCGACAACGACAAGTTCATTCAGGGCATTGGTCTCCTGAACAAGCGAGACATTGATGACGGCACGGGAATCGGCGACGATGTTCTTCGTCTCGAAACCGAGAAAACTGAAAACGAGAGTCTCCCCTTCCGCCGCACTGATTTCATAATTCCCGTCAATGTCGGTAATCTCTCCCCTTGTGGAATTCAGGACGCTCACGGACGCGCCGGCAAGCGGCTCCTGAAACTCATCGGTCACGCGACCCTTTATCAGGCGGTTCTGCGCGAGGGCGGCAGAAGCCAGAAGCAGGGAGACTGCAATGACCAGACTGCGTTTTAATGCTATCATAATCTTTTTGGGTTAGTTTTGTTGCAAAATTCACGATTCCGACACAAATCGGATAGAACAATAGACGCATTCTCTACAACTTGGAAAGTGTTTGGCTTTCCTGAGAATGTTCTTTCATATAATCTGCCGGAAGCGCTCCGAACTGCCGCTTGAAGCACTTCGTGAAATAGGACGGGGTGTTGAATCCCACACTGTAGCAGACCTCGTTTATGCGGGCACCGCCCTTGGACAGCATCGCCGCGGCAAGATTGAGACGCTTCGTGCGGATGTAGTCGTTGGGAGTCGTGCCGAGCAGCCCCTTGACCTTGCGGATGAGGGTGGACTTGCTCAGGCACAGGCGCTCCGCCAGAGCATCGTTTCCGAACTCGGGGTCGCTGACATTTTCCATGATTATGCGGTCAAGGTTCGCAAGGAACTCTCCGTCGCCGGTGGTGATGTCGAACTCCTGAAGATTTCCGGAGGACTGTCCGGTCATCCTGGCGGTCTTGAGAGCCGCCCTCTTGCGCGCGATGACGGAGAGGGAGCCTGTCAGATAGTCCAGACTGAAAGGCTTCTCTATGTAGAGGCTTGCGCCGCTTTCCATACATTCAATCTTGGTTTTGGCCGAAGAGATGGCGGAGAGGACCACCACGGGGATGTGGGAAGTCTCGAACTCGGATGTCACCCTGCGGCATAGTTCAATCCCGCTCATCCCGCCGAGCGCGATGTCCGTAAGTATGATGTCCACATCGTTCTCCCCGATCAGGGTCAGCGCCCTCTCCGCAGACGGGGAGGTGATGACCCGATATTCGGCTGAAAGTTTCCGCGACAGATAGAGCGACAGGTCATCGTTGTCCTCGACCACCAGCACAAGCGGGCGGGTGGAAGGTTCAGGCGGATTGGAGGCCGTTCCCGGAAGTTCCTCCGCATTCCGCGCCTGAATCTTGTCGAGATTGAGCGGCAGCGACAGCCGGAAATCCGTACAGTCCGCATCATCAGAGAGCACGAGCGAGCCTCCGTGCATCCGGGCAAGAGTCCGGGCAAGGGAAAGCCCGATTCCGAAACTCTGCGAATATGGCTGGAGTTCATTGCTGTACTGCACGAAAGGCTTGAAAATCTCCTCGCGCCGCTCCGGAGGTATCGCCGGCCCGTCGTTGCGGACAGACAGTTCGACGCGACCGTCCTTCACCCTTGCGGAAATGCGGATGTATGTCTC
>CAVEDD010000201.1:0-2708 GCA_963614515.1 Treponemataceae bacterium
ACAAATATAATCAAAAGAGAGATATTCTTTATTTTTCCGGATGATGATATAACTGCGGTCAATATGTTGATAAAATATATGAAGTTTCTGAATTTCAATATGTTGTAATTATAGAAAACTGTTGATAAACCGTTGGTTTAATTCATTTTAAAAAAATCTCCACGTCATTGCATTTTCGGATGATGTTTCGGAATATGATAATTCAGCGGATTTCAAAAATTAGTTTTTAATTTATTTCAACAGGTTTATCAACCTGTTATTAACAGAAAAATGAGTGAATTGTTGATAAGTCGGAAATCCGTCGCGGAACTTTCTGAAAAAATAAGGGAATCCCGGGAGACTTTCTGTTCGGGACTCTTCCTTTCCGCAAGATGGTTCGCGGTGGCACAGGCCGCAGGACCGGGGATAAATTTCATCGTGCTTCCAGACAGGGAGTCGGCGGAGTATTGCGCCTCGGACCTTTACGGGCTTATCGAGGGGGACAGGGTGTTCTTCCTTCCGGATTCCGGAAAAAACATTGAAAAGAGCAATTACAAGTCATCTCTGAGCGTGCAGAGGACATCGTCCGTCGGTAAAATAATGGAATATGACGGGAAAACTCAGCTTTTCTTCGTTACCTATCCCGAAGCGATGGCTGAAAAGGTGTCGAAGCCGGACGGCAAATCCGTCCTCAAGATAAGGAAAGGTGAAAGCCACGACCGCGAAAATCTTACGGAAAGCCTGTTCAATATGGGCTTCACCCGTGTCGATTTCGTGAGCGAACCGGGGCAATATGCCGTCAGGGGCGCTCTCGTGGACATATTTTCATATTCATTCAACAATCCATACAGAATTTCATTTTTCGGCGACGAAGTTGATTCCATAAGCGTTTTCGACTGCAACTCACAGCTTTCCAAGGAAAAGCTCGACGAGGCGGAGATTTTCGCCGACCTTTCAGAGGAAGACGGGGATGGGGAGGACAGGCTTTCCGTCACTGACCTGCTTCCGTCCGACACACTTGTGTGGATGGATTCTTCCGACATGTACAAGGACAGGGAATTCTACGGGGATTTGACAAAATTCCGCAGGGTTTGTCTTGAAGTTCCAGTCTCATCTTCAGGAAAAGACGGAACAGAACCGGTGAAGTTCAATATAGCCCCCCAGCCTGTCTTCAACAAGAATTTCGAACTTCTCACCGAGGACATAAAGGACAAGATGGGAAAAGGCTACAGAGTCTGCATCTATGGGGAGAAGCGCTCTCAGCTGGAGAGACTCGAAAGCATATTGCTTCAGAATGAAGGCTGTCTGCCAGAGTTTTTCCCATCACGCAACATCCACAGCGGATTCATAGACAATGACGAAAAGCTGTGCTGCTACACTGACCACGAAATTTTCGACCGTTTCCACCGTGTCAGCCTGCGGAGGACCGTGGAGAAGAGCGAACAGCTGACAATCAATGATTTGACATCATTCGCGATAGGGGATTACATCGTCCATATCGACTACGGAGTGGGGATATTCGGCGGACTCGTGAGGATGAAGGACGACAAGGGGAGGATGCACGAGGTCGTGAAACTCACTTACAAGGACAATGACGTCGTATTCGTCTCCGTGCACGCCCTTCACAAGATTTCGCGCTACAGGTCAAAGGACGGCGAACCTCCGAAGATATACAAACTCGGCTCGAAGACCTGGCAGACGCTCAAGTCCGGCGCGAAGAAGAAAGTCAAGGACATAGCGAAAGATCTGATAAAACTCTATGCCAAAAGACGCGCCTCGAAGGGTTTCGCGTTTTCTTCGGACACTTTTCTCCAGACTGAGCTTGAGTCGTCGTTCATGTATGAGGACACTCCGGATCAGGAAAAGGCGGTTCAGGCAGTCAAAAGGGATATGGAGGACAGCTGTCCGATGGACAGGCTCGTCTGCGGCGACGTGGGTTTCGGAAAGACCGAGGTGGCCGTGAGGGCGGCGTTCAAGGCGGCCGCCGACGGGAAGCAGGTCGCAGTGCTCGTGCCTACGACCATTCTCGCGCTCCAGCACTACAAGACTTTCACTTCGCGTCTAAAGGAATTCCCCTGCAACATAGATTTCGTCAGCCGGCTTCGCACTGCGAAGGAAATCAGCGACATACGACAGAGGCTCAAGAGCGGTGCCATAGACATACTCATAGGAACACACAAGATTCTCGGCTCTTCTTTCGAATTCAGGGATTTGGGACTGCTCATCATCGACGAGGAGCAGAAGTTCGGAGTGAGCGCGAAGGAGAAGCTCCGTCAGATGAGGGAGTCCGTCGACACTCTGACCCTCACCGCCACCCCGATACCGAGAACCCTCCAGTTCTCCCTCCTCGGGGCGCGTGACCTCTCGATAATCTCCACTCCGCCGCCGAACAGGATTCCGGTGCAGACCGAAATAATGCTCTTCGACGGCGATGAAATCCGCAAGATCATAAACTACGAACTCAACAGGGGCGGGCAGGTGTTCTTTCTCCACAACAAGGTGGAGGAACTCCAGTCCATTTACGATATTCTGCACAGGCTCGTCCCCGATATGAAAATCTGCGTCGCGCACGGGCAGATGGAGGCCAAGGTTCTGGAAGACAGGATACTCGACTTCATGGCGGGGGATTACGACCTGCTGCTCTGCACCACCATCATAGAAAACGGACTCGACATTCCCAACGCCAACACAATCATCATCAACCAGGCGCAGAACATAGGTCTGAGCGA
>CAVEDD010000202.1:0-2705 GCA_963614515.1 Treponemataceae bacterium
CTTTATCGTGAGGTTATGGCCGGTTGGCTATGGCTGGGGCACCTGAGTAGTTACCGGAGCGGAAATATGCCTCGGCAAGCAGATAATCGGTAATCCAGCCAATCTGCCACCAGGCGTGGTGAGGGAAAGGTCCCGGACCGCGGTTCATCGCGTACCAGTAGTAGGAGGCGCCTCCGGTGGACTTGTTGATGAACGCATCCCTGCCCGTCACGGCAAGCCTTGCCATGTCGAGCATCAAAGAGTCTCCAGTGAGGGCCGCCTGACGGACGAACATCCCGGCGTGCGAGGCGAGAAGTATGGGCCCGACCTTGTTCGCCGAGCCGAAAGTGCCTCCGTGCTCAAAGTTCATCCCCACCTGCGAAATTTCGAAATCCCGGCGGTATTCACGAATCTTTTCGCCTGCAAGTTTTATGTCGTCGGTCGGAAACGGGTGTGTGAAGATGTGGGTGGTATATACTTCAGCGGCATCGACATATGCCTGAAGATATTTCCTGTCCCCGGTGAGTTCGTACAGGTCGCGGAACGCCTGTGCTGTCTGTGCCGTGGCGAAGTCGGGGGCGAAGCGGGTGTCTCCGCAGACCCCGATATAGGAGCCGTGTTTCACCGCATTCTCAAGCAGCCAGTCGCCGCCTTTGACTGCGGCGTCGAGATATTTTCTGTCACCGAGCGTGCGGTAGGCCACCAGAAGTCCGTAGAATGTCGGGCGGAGATCGGGGATGTCGGTGAACTGAGGTTCTCCGGTGAGGTTGTCGTAGGCCACCTCCCAGTGTCCGTCCGGATGCATCCAATCCAGAAGCCTGTCGGCGGAGAGGCGTATGCGGTCGCGGATTTCCTGATTATCAGGTTCGAAAAGGCTGATGTTGCCGAGGTCGCAGAGCATATAGAAAGTGTTGGCCATAGGCTCGGTGTAGTGCCCCCATTCTTCCGTGAAACACCGGGACTTCCATAGATAGTACTGCCCTTTCGTGGCCCCGTCCGCTCCCTGGTTGGCGAATTTGAAGTTCAGCGCGTAGGGAAGCCTCTCCGAGGTGATGCGCGGATCTCCGGTGAGCCGTCCGAGCATCCACATCGTGCCGTAGTCGGCGTTTTTCATCGCGTCGTGGTCGGAGTCCTTCACTGAGCCGAGATAGTCCTGCGCCCCGAGCGTTTTGCCGTCGAGTTCGACCGTCCGCCACTTTGACGCCCCGTCATCGAGTACGTGATTGCGCAGCATAGACAGCCGGCGGCTCAGCGAACAATGGGTTTCGCGCATCGCAAGCTGCTCTCCGAGGCGGTTTATGTCGAGTGCCACGTGGGAGTAGGTCGAGTACCAGTCCGCCCTTTTCAGGGTGTAGGCCAGCTTGAGCGTCGTACTCTCCCCTGCCTTCAGGTATGAGCCTTCCTCGCCGAGTATCGGTTTGTGGACCGACGGGGTGAAGATTCCGTCACGGTTCACGAGCGAGACACCGATCTTCCATTCTCCGTTGGTGTTGTGGTCCCATTTCCACGGGTCGCGGGACTGCCCCGGAAGGGCGGAAACCGCGAGGGAGAGACCCTGAGCGTCCGAGATGAGGGCGGTCAGAGTCGTGCAGGTGCCCTCGAAGAGCACCGCAGGGCGTTCCGGAATGCCTATCCCGTAGTTCAGCGCAGTGTGGAAATCGGGGTTGAAGCGGTCTGAGTGGTAGTAACCCGGAATCGTGGCCCAGACGAAGCCGTCGCGGTCAAATTCGGCGAGTGTCGGCGACTGAATCGACCACCAGCCGTCCCTTTTTGCAGTGAGCCTCTGTTCGAGAATTATGTCCCCTCCGTGCACATACCAGCTGTTAATCAGCGAGAAATCCCCGCAGTCGTGGCTGAACACGAGCATTTCCTCCCCGCGATAAGCCAGATTCTCCGGCAGGAACCGGAATGTGTCTCCGGCCGTGTTCAGACCGACTGCGCTGTAGGTTCGGTCGGCTATGGCGTTCACCGGGTAGTCCGGATAGGGCTTGTCCATTATCGGTTCTCCCGAGGGCTTCTTCTCGGAAAAAAGCACGACACACTCTCCCGATGGCGAAGCGAGAGCCAGGCTCTCCGACGATGCGGAGGCGACGGCGTAGCCGCGTTCAGTTTTTTCGAAACTGACAGCGGTGTTTCCCGCCTTGAGAGTCAGGCCGCCGGCTATGGCAAGAAGTGAAAGCAGCAGATTCATAGCCTATTCCGTTATGCTGTCCGTATTTTCTGTTATGGTGATTGTCTTTCTGAGAACCTTTGCCGCACTGCCGTTGTACCAAACGGATGAACAGTCGAAAACAACCTCATACACTCCGGCCTTCTCGAAAGTGTAGCTGTACGATGACGGGCTTATGCTGATGAAACTGATGACCTCGCCGCTGTCCGGTGAAACCAGATTCGGATGGAAAGCTTTGGATATCAACCACTCGTCTTTTCCCTTGATGGCTACGGTCGTGTTTTTCTGCCCTTCCGCCATAACCTGGGTGGCGCCGATGCTCCAGAGCTTCTCCTCTCCCATATCGCTTCCGAGGCTGACAGTCGTCCAGCCCATAGTCTGCGACTTGTCTGCAAGAACCGTCTCCTCACCGTCCGTGCCGATGCTCTTCACGCTGTAGGTACGCACGACCCAGCGGTTTTTCACCGGCGCGTCAGGGTCTCTGTCGAAGTATCTGAAAGCGAGGTAGAATGCAGGGTCGTCGACTCCGGATGTCTCCGGGAGCAGTGTCTTGAGG
>CAVEDD010000203.1:0-2699 GCA_963614515.1 Treponemataceae bacterium
TATAGACCAAAAAGACACACAAAGATTACCAAGTTATTTTTTAAGGATTACTTAGCCCCCGTTTTTGCAAAATTAAGCAAATCTCCGTATATTTGCAAGCTATGCCGTGCCGTCGCGTCAGGCGTCGGGAAACACGGAAAAAGGGAAAATGCAGATTTGAAATATGGAAAACAACGAAGAAAAGATTGTTACAGGCAGGATTGAGCAGGTTGACATCGACCAGCAGATGAGGAGCGCCTACATCGACTACTCCATGTCGGTGATTGTCTCCCGTGCGCTGCCGGATGTCAGGGACGGTCTCAAGCCGGTTCACCGCAGGGTGCTCTTCGGTATGGACGGACTCGGCCTCTCATACTCCGGCCAGACAAAGAAATCCGCCAGAATCGTCGGAGAGGTGCTCGGTAAGTACCACCCGCACGGAGACTCCAGCGTCTATGATGCGATGGCCCGTCTCGCACAGTGGTGGAACGTGCGCTATCCGCTCGTGTTCGGCCAGGGAAACTTCGGTTCGATGGACGGCGATTCCGTGGCGGCGATGCGTTACACCGAAGCAAAGCTCGAAAAGATTTCCGAGGACATTCTCGGCGACCTCGACAAGGACACAGTCGATATGCAGAACAACTTCGACGACTCCCTCCAGGAGCCTACGGTTCTGCCGACCAAACTTCCGCTGCTCCTTCTGAACGGCTCTTCCGGAATCGCCGTCGGAATGGCGACGAACATGGCTCCGCACAACCTCTCCGAGTGCTGCGACGGCATCTGCGCCTACATCGACAACCCCGACATCAGCGTGGATGAACTGATGCACTTCATAAAGGGTCCGGATTTTCCGACAGGCGGCATCATAATGGGCCGTCAGGGCATAAAGGATGCGTTCGAGACAGGTCAGGGCAGGATCGTAATCCGTTCCAAGACGGAAATCGAGGTGAGTGACAGCGGCCGCGAGACCATAGTCGTCACCGAAATCCCTTATATGATCAACAAGCGCGAGATGATCGAGAAGATCGCCGAACTTGTCGAATCCAAGAAGATTGACGGGATTTCATATATCAACGATGAGACCACGCGTCAGGGAGTCCGCATCGTCATAAAGCTCAAGCAGGGGGCGAACTCGAACGTGGTTCTGAACAACCTGTTCAAATATTCCCCGCTCCAGTCAAGTTTCTCCGTGAATAATGTCGCCCTCGTCAACGGACGGCCTTACACGCTGAACCTCAAGGACTTGATTAAGAATTTCGTGGAGCACCGCCATCAGGTGATAGTCCGCAGGACCAAGTTCGACCTCAAGAAGGCCCAGGCCCGCGCCCACATCCTCGAAGGACTGCTCAAGGCGCTTGACGTGATTGACGAAATCATCCGTATCATCCGTGCTTCGAAGAGCGTCGATGATGCCAAGACCCAGCTGATTGAAAGCTTCGACTTTACGGAGATTCAGGCTTCGGCCATCGTGGAGATGCGTCTGCGTCAGCTCACCGGACTCGAGAGGGAGAAGCTCCAGAGCGAATACGACGAACTGATGAAGTTCATAAAATACTGCATCGACGTGCTCGGAAGCTACGAGATGCAGATGCAGATCGTCAAGGACGAGACGATGCAGATGAAGGAGAGGTACGGCGACGAAAGGCGCACGGAGATAGCCCTGTCTGCGGAGGAGTTCAATCCAGAGGACTTCTATCCTGACGAGGATGTCGTGGTGACGATTTCCCATCTCGGATATATAAAGAGGACTGCGCTCACCGAATACCGCACGCAGGCCCGCGGGGGAGTCGGGATGAAAGGCGCGTCGAAGAGGGACGAGGACTTCATCGAGCACATCTATGTCGCCAATATGCACAGCACCCTTCTCCTTTTCACGGAGTGCGCGAAATGCTACTGGCTCAAGGTCTATGAGATACCGGAGGGTTCGCGTTCATCGAAGGGACGCGCCATCCAGAACGTGCTCAACCTCACGTCCGAAGACAGGGTCAAGGCCTATCTTAATGTCCGCAGTCTCAAGGACGAGGAATATGTGAACAATACCTATGTCGTCCTGTGCACGAAGAACGGAATCATAAAGAAGACGACGCTTGAGGCCTATTCGAGACCTCGTGCGAACGGAGTCATAGCCCTCACAATCCGCGAGGGGGACGAACTTCTCGATGTGGCTCTCACCAGCGGCAGCAGCCAGATTTTCATCGCCGGCAAGGAGGGGCGCTGCGTGAGGTTCGATGAGTCCGATGTCAGGCCGATGGGAAGGACGGCCGCCGGAGTGAAGGGCATAAACCTCGACAGTGAAACCAACGAGGTGATAGGTCTGCTCAGCTACGAGCCTCAGGCAGAGGATGCCGCCGACCACTCCATCCTTGTCGTGAGCGACCACGGCTACGGCAAACGCTCCGATTTCGAGGAGTACCGCAAGACCAGCCGCGGAAGCAAGGGAGTCAAGACTCTGAGTATCACGGACAAGACGGGTCAGCTCATCGCCATAAAGAATGTCACGGACAACGACGACCTGATGATCATCACCCGTTCCGGACTCACCATCCGCATGGCCGTGTCCGACATCCGCATTGCGGGAAGGGCAACACAGGGTGTCCGTCTCATAAACATAAAGGACGGGGATTCGATAGCTGCGGTTTCAGTCGTGGCGAAGAATGACGACGAGGCTGCTGATGCCGGAACTGGCACAGACATTGACACTGCTGCTGACACTGCTGCTG
>CAVEDD010000204.1:0-2667 GCA_963614515.1 Treponemataceae bacterium
ATCCACACTCTCGGCTCTGAAACTCAATATATTATCCCGATTGTTACCCCTATTCCACCGCTTCTTCCGACCCCATCATTTTCCGATGCAATAAATAGAACTTATTGAACATCAATTGATTAGGTATTTAGCGGTACAAATGAGGTACGGAAACCTAATCGGCACTGAATGTAATCCGTTGGAAACTAACTATTCCAGTCGTGAGTTTCAACATTCAAATTTAGTCATTTTTCGATACATTTCAAGTTTCGGCGGAACTTTTTGAAGATGTTTCTCAGAACCTCAGAGAAGCCGATTTGACTTCTGATGCATCCGTCCGTTTTTAAAATGGCGGTGCGGAGGTTCTCTGCGTCAACTCCTATAGATTATATCGTAGAACCTGTCGATTATTACGATGACTCCTGCATAGAACAGGAAAATCAGAGACAGGATACTGATAACGGCGATGCAGATTTGCACTGCTTCGAGAACAATCTCACCGAATGTCTCAGGTTTCTGCCTGTCGTTTTCCGCTGTGGCGACTGCCTGGTAGTTGTACTGCTGGACATATGTCTGCGCCTGAGGATTGGTCGGAACGGCGGCTTCCCGAATGGCTACAGAATCACAGGCCATCGTAGTGCTTATCGTCGGAGCATCGAATCTGTGTCGGGCCGAAGATGTCTCCGCGCAACTGATTGAGAGCAGGACTGCTGATGCGCATAGCGCCAAGAATATTTTTCTCATTTATTTTCTGTTTTAGCAAGTAATGTGAGAATACCTGCGGTTGAACTTTTTTTAAAAAATACCCCGGTCAGCAACTGACTGACTGCCGGCCGGGGCAAATGACAGGGGAGTACTCAGGCTATGCTCCGAGCTTCGCGGAGGCGAACATATCGCCGGACTTCTCGCCGGTGGTGGTGTTGACGTAGAAGTACTTGAAGAACACCTTCGGCGCTCCTGCGCTGACCGCTCCGTGTACCGCCTCGTAGTCGGCCTTGATGTCGTAGTCCTCGGCGGCGATGGTCCTCGCGTCTCCGATCTGGACAGCCTTGCTGTAGGCACGGGTGATACCGTTGCTCTGCGGCGCGGAGGCCTGGATGATGAGCTTGAGGTTCGTGGTCGTGGCCGGAATCTCGTCAAGGGTGAACTTGAACGCGGCGTCGGTCAGGGCGATGGTGCAGCTTGACGGAGCGTCCACGCCCGAGAGGGTCGGAGGAGAGGTGAGCATAGTGCCGCCGCACTTGATGACCCAGAAGTTGAGCCTCATAAAGAGGTTCGCTCCGGAGATTCTGGACTTGGTGCCCAGAACGGACTTGCCCTGCGCGGAGTTCGCCGAAGCGTTCCACGAGAGGATCTGTTCGTTGGTGAGACCCTGCCAAGCCTGGGAGAGCTGCTTGAAGACAGCTTTTACGGAAGACTGGGATGACGTGCGGGTCGAGCCGCCGTACCCACGGTTGCGGATGTACTTGCGACCGCGGCTCTTGGCTGCGGTGACACCCTTTGCGGAGCCTGACATTTCGTCGAAGGCGATTGATGGGATGTACTTCATAAAGAAAAGGTATTAAAGTGAAACATAAGGTGTTATCTCGTTATTCTGTCGACTCTGAACTCTCTGCGCTTCCGTCCCTCACCGCGAAGAAATGCAGGAACGTCCCCTCGTTGGCGGTGAAGCCGGCATTGTCGGGATTGGTGCTGGTGAAATGCCCGGCGCTGATATGCCCAATCGAGAGCGGATGCCCCTTCGTGTCGACATAAGGGTTGCAGTGGACGACCGGAACGGCCACGTCCACATCGGACGGCATCCCGGTGATGTCGAACGCCTGCTCAAGCGTGGAGTCGTCAGTATTGAACTTCTTGAAGGTCAGAAGGCAGAACACATAGCCGTCCTTGACCATCAGGCACTGATGCTTCAGAGCCGTGCCCGAGAAGTTGTTGGTGATTCCCGTGGTGACGAACCCGTCGGAGACTATCTCCGTCCTCTGACCTCCCTTCGCATAGGCCGAGCAGACGATGAAGCGCAGCGGCCCGTACTCGTCGAACGCGTCCACCTTCTCGATGTAAAGCTTGTTCTCTGCAATCCGGCTGCGAAGAACCGTCCCGCGGAAAGTTGTCTCGTATTTGCTGAACGGACGCGAGTCGATGAGATAGACGCAGGTGTCACCCGACTTCTTCATCAGCAGCGAGCTGAACTCGAAGACTATCTCATCGGCGCTTTTCCACGCCTCGGTGGTCGGGTCAACCTCGAACTGCGCGTTCAGAATCGTGAGGGTTTCCGTCTGATAGTCTTTGAATGAAACTTGCTCTATGCCTATGTTATTGGATATTGAGGTAATCATATTCTTGATAATCAGTTTGTCATCAGAAATCTACCATAGCCGAGGTGGCGAATATCAGTGAGTCCTGGTCATAAGTGGCGCAGCGTCCCGACAGGTTCCATTCGATGTACGAGAACCCTCTGTAGATATAGAGTTCATACAGTCCGATGGCCCATTTGCTGCGGCCGTTGCCACGTCCCGGGAAATAAACCCTTCCCGCAAGGTAGGAGTCCGGAACGTCTTTGAAATAGCCTCGGATGCCGTTTATATACGAGTGGTTGACCGCGTGGACGTCCATCATAACGATGGCGGAACCCGGAGCCTGCTCGATGTAGAACCTGTCAATCGTCGCGTTGATTTCGAGCGAGGAGAT
>CAVEDD010000205.1:0-2643 GCA_963614515.1 Treponemataceae bacterium
GTAGAGCTTGCCCCAGGAACCGTAATCGTAGTAATAGATGGGATAGTTCTCCGTGGCCGTAATCTCCCAGCTTTCGCCCTTGGAGTTCTTCGCCGTAATGTAGGAATCCACCGGCTTGAGGAAAAGGTCGGCGCAGACCTCCGGAGTAATCTTGTAACCGAGGAAATACAGTTCCCGGTCGGTGAACTTCCCGCCCTTGCGCAGGTTCACGCTCATCTTCTCCTGCCCTCTGACCTTACGCATCTCCGGCATCGGCTTAACATCCGCAGCCCCGCCGTCCTCAAGCAGCTGCGGCGCATACTTCTTCGCAATCCAGTTTATCGCGGCCGGATAGTCCAGACCCTCGTTCTTCATCACGAGCTGTATTGCGGTGTAGGCCTTGGTGTCGCTTCCGCCCTTGTCCTGAATGAACCATACGCCGCCCTTGCTGAACACGGTGCAGGACGGGCTTTTGTCGTCTTCCCGGATTCTGAAATTGCGCCCGCGCCCCGAAAAGCACGATGCACTCTGAGGATAGTATCCGGCGATGACCGCCTTTCCGCCTTCCGTCGCCTCGAAAATCTGTTCCTTGCGTATCATTATATTGCTGAAAAATCAGTCTCAAAAAATAGTTTTGCCGTCCCGCAGGTCGTTGCGGAATTTCTCCGCACCCTTGCCGTGCGTACAGAAATACATAATAGTTGAAACCTTTTTGTTGCCAAGTCGTCCCTCCGGGCGGCTTTATTTTAATATTTGCTCCTGTATCTCGCGAATTCTACGGGTTTTATTTTGTGGAAGTATTCCATTATCAGCAGCCTCCCAAAGAAGCCTTGCAGCAGTATCCAGCATATCTACCATAGCGAAATACATTTCCCAATTCTCCGTGTCTTTGATTTCTATAAGCCCCTTATACGCGAAAGTAACAAAACGGAGAGCGAAATCCATTTCACCGCGATAACGCTCATCCGCGAGCCGGAATTCTTCTTCATGTCTTTTCTTTCCCATCGTCATTATATTGCTGAAAATCAGTCTCAGAAAATAGGTTTGCCGTCCCGCAGGTCCCGGGCGGCTTGGGGCGTTTACATTATTCTCTCGATGTGCGGGAGATGAGCGAGCGGATGTCCGCTTTGCCTGAAATGCCCGTTGATTCTGTAGGCGAATTTCACCTTGCCGTTCAGGAGAACATCGTGGCAGATGACTTCGCCCGTGAATCCGTGAATCAGTAGATTGCAGGTGCACATCCGGCAGGCGGTGGGGTCGATATCCTCACCCCGGCAGGTCTTGGAAGGAAACTTCGCGAGGTATGCGAGCAGTGTGCGCCCCGAGCCGCAGGTGGGGTCGTAAGGCCGTCCTCCGTCCTCCACCCCGTCGGAAAGTCCCGCCATCAAGTCGGTCACGTCCGAAGGCGTGAAGAACTGCGCCCTCTGCTTCTGATTGCCACCGTCAAGAGACATACTTTCGTACAGGTCGCCCAGCACGTCGCACCAGCCGTGGGCGGCAATCCCGCGAGTGCTCTCCTTCGCCCATTCTCCGAGCAGGTCATTGAAAAGCTCGTTGGTGTTTTCACCGAACTTCCAGTCAATACCCCTCCGGGCCACAGAGAACCCGGCTATGACATACCGGAGAAATTCCCCGAACACCACCGTCCAGTTCTCCCCGGTCATAAGTGATATTTTCTGTATCGTCTCTTTCATCTCAGTTGAACTTTTCCACCATTGCCTCAAGCCAACGGCGGACATTGCCGTAATTGGTCGAACGGAAACGGTAGCGTGTTCCGTGGTAGTAAATTACTGCGACCCATCTGATTCGCGAGGTCTCGACATATCCGACTCCGGACACGAGCCTTCCGGAATGGAGTTCACCCGAACCGCGCCCCGTGTTCCGTTGGATTTCAGTGTAGAGACACCCGGTTCTCCGGGGTTCCCTCTTCATCCGGTTATTCCCGTCCCTCTGTGACATAACTCATTCCGGCAAATCATCGTCAAAACTTACCGGCTGGGCGGCCATCTCCGGTGAGCGGAGCGGACGCATATTGCCGAGAATCGGCTGTGAGCGGCGCTGTTCCTCCGTCATTGCGTCGAAAATCTCCTTGCCGACATTACCCTTCACGAGATGGGTGTCACCATAGCGCCCCTCCTGCGCGAGCCTCAGAGCCGAAAGGTTGAGATAGACGCACTTGCTCCCGACATAGAGCGCGGGATTCTCCTCGACGGGGATGAACACGCCCTTGTGCCCCTGTGCGGTCACGAGCCTCGCGCCCCGGAACTTCATCAAATCGAGTCTGATTGAAAAATTATCCATATCTATAATGTTTGATTGTATTCATTCCTGACGATCAGTATCGCCGCGAGGCATCCGAGCACCGCCACAAGCGCCAAGATGACGCACAGCAGAATCTTCTCGAAGATGAGGGCGAGCAGGGCGGCCATCGCCGAGACCGAAATAATCCATGTCGTCAGCCGGAGCGCACCTTCAGCCGTAAATCTGAGTCTCATGGCCGCCTACTTTATCCGTGAAACCGTGATGTCCCTGCCTTTCGGAGCTGACACCGAATAAACCCTGTCGAGGTCGCGCCCGAGGGTCGTGGCCGTAACTCTGACGGAGGTAAGCTTCACCCCGCGCAGCACAACCGACTCCCCGACCTTGAGGGCCACCATCCGCGCC
>CAVEDD010000206.1:0-2630 GCA_963614515.1 Treponemataceae bacterium
CCGGCAGGGGAATCCGCCGCCGGACAGGCTGCCGGGGACATCGTTCTCGTGAGGGTAAGGTCCGCAAGGCACGCCCTCGGTTTCATCGCATCGGCGTGGTTCGACAACCCGTCGCGCCGTCTCCGTCTCGTGGGAATCACCGGGACAAACGGCAAGACCACGACCGTGACGCTGCTCTACAGGCTGTTCACAATGCTCGGCTACAGCTGCGGGCTGCTTTCGACCATAGCCAACTATGTCGCCGGACGGCGCAGCGAAACCGCCAACACCACCTCCGACCCGATTACCATAAATTCGCTACTCGACGAGATGTGCCGCTGCGGCTGCGAGTTCTGCTTCATGGAAGTCAGCTCCATAGGCCTTGAACAGGAAAGGGTCGCCGGACTTCATTTCTGCGCCGGAATCTTCTCCAACCTCACGCACGACCATCTCGACTACCACAAGACCTTCGCCGAGTATCTCCGCTGCAAGAAACTCTTCTTCGACGGGCTTCCGAAGGAGTCGTCCGCAATCATAAACATAGACGACAGGAACGCCGAAGTGATGGTGCAGAACTGCCGGGCGAAGATTGTCCGCTATTCCTGCCGCTCCCTCGCCGACCACAGCTGCCGGATTCTCGAGGAGAGTTTCGACGGGATGCTGCTCAAGATTGACGGGACCGAGTGCTGGACTCCGCTCATAGGAGAACACAACGCCTACAACCTGCTTGCGATTTACACCACCGCGGTCGTCCTCGGGGCGAAACCGGAGGAGGCTCTCGTGGCTCTCAGCCGTCTGGAATCGGCTCCGGGAAGGCTTGAAACCCTCCACGGGCCGAAGGACATCACCGTCATCATCGACTACGCCCACACTCCCGACGCGCTTGAGAACGTGCTCAAGACTCTCAGGGACATCAGCTGCGGAGGAAGGCTCGTCTGCCTCTTCGGCTGCGGCGGGGACAGGGACAGAACCAAACGCCCGGAGATGGCGGCCGTGGCCCAGAAATACGCCGACAGGATTTATGTCACCTCGGACAACAGCCGCACGGAGAAGACCTCCGACATCATCGCTGAAATCAGGACGGGCTTCGACACTGCGGGGCGGGCCAAGTCGCTGTTCATCGAGGACCGCGAACAGGCCATACGCACGGCAATCCTGATGGCGGAACAGGGAGACGTGATTCTGCTCGCCGGCAAGGGGCACGAGACCTACCAGATCATAGGCACGGAAAAGAGACATTTCGACGAAAAGGAGATTGTCGGGGAAGTTTTCGGCGGGATGGAATCCTGACCGGAAGGATATGACCATATAAAATATGACCATATAAAAAAAGAGGATTATGATTTACCATATATTCGAAGCACTCAGGGACATCAACATACCGGGGCAGGGACTGATGAATTATATCTCGTTCCGCGCCCTGATGGCCTGCTTCACCTCACTGCTCGTGGGCATCATCGCCGGCAGACACATCATCGGGCTGCTTCAGAAAAAACAGATCGGCGAACTCATCCGCGACCTCGGCCTTGAGGGGCAGATGTCGAAGAAGGGCACTCCGACAATGGGAGGAATCATAATCGTCATCGCCCTGTTCTCGGGTGTGCTGCTCTGGTGCGACCTCAGCAACACTTTCATCCTCATCCTCGGCGCGAGCGCCCTCTGGTGCGCCGGAATCGGGTTCTGCGACGATTACCTCAAGATTCACAAGCACAACAAGGACGGGCTGAGCGAGAAGAAGAAGCTGATTTTCCAGACGATTCTCGGCCTGGGGGTCGCGCTCGCCGTGTGGATGGAGGGAAGCGCGCTCGGGACGACGACTACGATTCCGTTCGTCAAGAACAACGAGTTCGACTACGCCTGGCTCACCCCGTTCACCGGAGAGTGGGAATGGTACACGAAATGGGGCATATATGTGATTATGATAACCCTCGTGGTGGTGGCCTGCTCCAACGGGACGAATCTCTCCGACGGGATTGACGGTCTCGCGGGAGGCTCGTCGGCAATTGTGGGCGTGGTGCTCGGAATCATGGCGTATCTCGGGGGAAACATGCACAACGCCGCTTACCTCAACATAATGTATATCCCGGGAAGCGGTGAGATTGCAGTGTTCATGTCGGCTTTCGTCGGTGCGCTCATCGCTTTCCTCTGGTACAATTCCTACCCGGCCCAGGTGTTCATGGGCGACACGGGAAGCCTGATGATCGGGGGAATCATAGGGGTCTGCGCGGTGCTCATCCGCAAGGAACTCCTGCTCCCGGTGCTCTGCGGAATCTTTTTCGTCGAGAGCCTTTCGGTGCTGATGCAGAGGGGCTATTTCAAATATACGAAAAAACGCTACGGGGAGGGGCGGCGCATCTTCAAGATGACTCCTCTCCACCACCATTTCCAGAAGGAGGGCGTTCCGGCGCTGATTCAGTCGCCGAAGGCAGCCCAGCCGGAGGCGAAGATTACGATGAGATTCTGGATTGTGGGGATTATGCTGGCCGTCATCACCATCGCCATCTTGAAAGTCAGATGATGCGGGGACAGAATGTGGGACACGGGATATAGGATATAGGATATCAAAATATAATATATTGATATACAATAGAATATAGTAAGCTTTAAAAAATAAATTGGTGGAGATTTGTGAAGGATTTTTGAGGATAGAT
>CAVEDD010000207.1:0-2604 GCA_963614515.1 Treponemataceae bacterium
TTTTCTCATCGGTCATGTACCTCCAGTACACTCCCTCTTCCAAAAGAAATCTATTTTCAAAAATCCTTCACAAATCTCCACCAATTTATTTTTTAACGCTTACTATATGATGAAAAGAACAGTTTCCGCAATCGCAATCGCCGCCGTCACCGCTGCATTCGTCTCGTGCGGCTGTGCCCGCGAGGATGCCCCCGCTCAGGAACCCGGGGGAGGTCGTGCATACAAGTCTGTCACAAAGTGGTGTCAGCCCCCGGTTGACATTTTCGGCTTTCAGCCGGAGAACCGTTACGCCTACTGCCCCTCCGTGCTTGAAATGGAGGACGGCTCGTGTCATATGTTCTTCTGCGGCAATCCGGAAGCCGGCAAGATGGTGGACAACATCTACCACATCGAGATAAAGGCGGACGGCACGAAGACGGCTCCGGTGAGCGTGCTGCAGCCGACACCCGGCACGTGGGACAGCTATCACTGCTGCGACCCGAGCGTCATCCGGGGGAAGTTCAGAATGGACGGCACGGACTACAGGTACGCTATGTTCTACCTCGGCATCGACAAGGGCGACTGCAAGGGTAACGAGGTCGGAGTGGCTTTCAGCAACGATTTGAACGCGACGGAGTGGGTGAAATACCCGAAGCAGATTGTCGCTTTCCCGGACAACCGCGACATCGCGTGGGGAGTCGGACAGCCGTCGGCATTCTCCCTCGACAGGGAGGGTTCAGTGCTGCTTACCTACACCAAAGGCGACATTTCCGGGTCGGGCGTGCTTTTCTGCCGGCTTGATATGAGCGATATGGACAAGCTGGAAATCGAGACCGCGAAATACGTCAGTTCGCTGGGATTCAATATCGCGCTGCACAACTGCGACTTCGCCGTCGATGAGGCGAACAACAAGGTCGTAGGAGTCCTTTCGGGGACTTGCCCGAACGTATATCCTTCATATATAGAGTCATATAACACTGTCGCGCATATGCCTCTCGACTCTTTTCTTGAAGGTAAGGGGACCTGGACGCGCATTCTCGACATAGATCATTCCGTCACCGGATTCTACAGGAACCACAACGCCTGTGTCCTGCGTGACGAGTACGGCTACCTCAAGGACTACCGGACTCCGTCCGTCTTCTACACGGTGTCCGGCACGGCGCAGGTCGCAGAATGGTCATACCGCATCTACCGTCTCGACTCCGTAATAGAAAAAGTCGAAGTCACGGGCTGAACCGTCCCACCGACTGAATACATTTATATTCCCGAAAAGTGGCGAGTTTTTGGGAATATATTCCTGAAAAGTGGCGAGTTTTTGGGATTTTATGTATATTCGCGCCAAAACAGGTGAGATATGATACAAAGGGCGCAATCCGAGAGAATCAAATCGCTGATAGGCTCGGGAAAGGCTATAACGCTGATGGGGGCAAGGCAGGTGGGGAAATCGACAATACTCCATTCACTGTTGGATGGGGACGGCGGCGTGCTTTGGCTCAACGGGGATGACGACGATGTGAGGGAAACTTTCAGAAACATGACGTCAACCAGACTCAGGGCAATCATCGGCAATAGAAAAATAGTCGTGATAGACGAGGCTCAGCGCATAGAGGAGATTGGATTGAGAATGAAACTGATTACGGATCAGATTCCCGGGGTACAGGTCATTGCAACGGGCAGCAGCAGTTTTGAGCTGTCTTCAAAAATCAACGAGTCTCTCGCCGGGCGGAAAAGGGAACTTAAACTCTTTCCTTTGGCATTTTCGGAAATGGTCAGACAGACATCTTTTCTGGACGAGCATAGAATGATTCCGCATAGGCTGGTTTTCGGGTATTATCCGGAGGTCGTCACAAGGCCGGCTGAAGAGAAAACCGTGCTTAAAGAATTGGTTGACAGTTATCTGTACAAGGACTTGCTCGCAATAGACAACCTCCGTAAGCCGGATGTGTTCGTCCGTCTGCTGAAGGCGCTGTCATTGCAGATAGGTAATCAGGTGTCATATAACGAATTGGGCCAGTTGCTCGGTGTTGACCCAAAGACAGCGGAGAAGTATATTGACATACTTGAGAAATCATACATAATTTTCAGACTCGGCTCTTTTTCCGGGAATCTGAGGAACGAGTTGAAAATGACCCGCAAAGTATTTTTCTGGGATCTCGGGGTCAGGAATGCAGTCATAGGTAATTTCGCCCCTCTGGAGAGCAGGACGGACAGCGGTGCATTGTGGGAAAACTTCGTCATATCGGAAAGAATGAAAATAAAGGAATATGATTCCAGTTTCGCACAATCCTATTTTTGGAGAACTAAAGACCAGAGTGAAATCGACTACATAGAAGAGGAAGACGGGGGAGTGAAAGCATTTGAATTCAAATGGAATCCGTCGAAATCAGGTACGAAATGCCCGTCTTCATTCGCATCAGCCTATCCTGGCGCGAGTTTCACTGTGGTCACTCCGGACAACATCGAGGAGTTTCTGCTTTAGAGATTTGGACGAAAATCGACTTTTTGTAACATATAGGCCTATCTTCAAGGCGTACTGATCGTCCCGACAAGTTGTTTCCCGTTTCCCGGAGCCGTTATCCTCACGACATTTGTAAGAACTTTATTAGTAAGAAAGTTGTTACTAAT
>CAVEDD010000208.1:0-2582 GCA_963614515.1 Treponemataceae bacterium
CATTATCCGCGGAGCCCGCCAGATCGGCAAGACTTGGGTCATGCGCAAGTTCGGAGAGGAATATTTCGACTATGTGGCTTACTTCAACTTTGACTCGTCGGAGGAATTATGTCGGGAATTTGAGAACACAAAGAATCCCCAAAGACTGATTGATATTCTCCGTCTTTATACGGACTCCCCGATTGAGCCCGGGCGGACATTGATGATTTTCGACGAGATACAGCAGAGCAACAAGGCATTGAACTCGTTGAAATATTTCTGCGAGGAAGCCCCTCAATATCATATCCTTGCCGCGGGCTCTCTTCTGGGAGTGTCACTGTCGAAGGGTGACTCGTTCCCTGTCGGAAAAGTCGATTTTCTGAAAATGTATCCTGTGACCTTCAGGGAATTTCTCAATGCTGATGATTCTCAGATGTACGAATATGTCGAAAATCTCTCCGAACTGGCCGCGCTTCCGAAAGTTGTCATGAACAGACTTGCCGAGTCATATCGGCGCTATCAGACGAGCGGCGGTATGCCTGCGGCAGCGGTGGCGATGCTGGACAGGCGCAGCGTGAAGGAGATTGAAGACATCCAGACATCCATATTGACCGCATATGTCCTTGACTTTGCGAAACATGCCCCCGGGAAGGATATTCCACGCATTTCCGCCATCTGGAGCTCCATCCCGTCCCAGCTTGCCAGGGAAAACCGGAAATTCGTCTATAAACTCGTAAAAGCCGGAGCCCGCGGGCGTGAGTATGAGGACGCCCTTCTATGGCTGGAACACGCAGGAATGATCTACAGGGTGTTCTGCTCGTCAAAGCCGGGCCTGCCGTTGAGCGCCTATGATGACCTGTCTGCTTTCAAGGTGTATCTTTGCGACTGTGGCCTTTTGAGAAGGATGGCGCAGCTTCCATCAGAGGTCCTCTGGGCAGAAAACCCGCTTTATGTAGAATTCAAGGGGGCAATGGCTGAAAATATGGTGTTGCAGTCACTCGTCACGCAATTTGAGGTGATGCCGAGGTATTGGACATCGGAAGCGACAGCAGAGGTGGACTTTCTGGTGCAGGATGAGGCTGCGATCATTCCCGTGGAGGTGAAGTCGGGCACACGGCTCGGCGGCAAGAGCCTCGGTCTCTACATCAATCGTTTCGGCGTGACGACAGCATTGAGGTTCTCAATGAACAACCTGAAACGTGATGGAGTTGTCCTGAATATTCCGATACCGCTCGTTGACTGGACGGCAAAACTGATGAAAATGTAGGGAGAGTGTATGTTGTCTCTGTTCAGTTTCGGGTGGCAATTAACATCATCAAACTGCCGTGGTTTGGCAGTTCGGGTTGCTATGTTTGCAACAGGAAACATTAAGGATAAAGAATATGGCATACACACATCTACACGTACATACGGACTATTCGAAGTCAGACGGCATAGCGAGAATTAAGGACTTGTTCCATAGGGCGGACCAGCTTCATATGAGCGGTCTTGCCATCACTGACTACGGGACCATGGCGGGGGTGCCGGCATTCTTGAACGAGGCCAGGAAACACCCCGTCATCAAGCCGATAGTGGGCTGCGAGTGCTATATCACCGACCACATCGTGCACACCGAGATGCGCGGGGGCTGGTTCCATATCATACTTCTGGCAAAGAACCTGACCGGGTATCACAATCTCGTAAAACTCTGTTCGATAGCCAGGACGGAAGGCATGTACTGCGGCAAGCCACGAATCAGTCACCGGCTTCTTGAGGAGTATCACGAGGGACTTATCTGCACATCGGCCTGCTTGGCCGGTGAGATTCCACAGAGGATATTGAAGGGAGAAATGGATGCGGCACGAGAGGCTGCCCTGTGGTATAAGCGTGTCTTCGGCGAGGACTTTTATCTTGAAGTATGGAACCATCGTGCAGACTCAAAAGTGGTTGTCTCCTCCTTTGACAATATGGAGGCATTCCGAGCTGTCAACAAGGAGCGGGTCTCGCAACAGAGGAAAGTCGTCAAGGGTATCTACGAGCTCGGAAAGAAGCTTGGAATCAAGGTTATCGCCACCAATGATGTGCACTTTGTGCTTCGCGCTGATGCTGTGGCCCATGACACTCTGCTGTGCATTTCCAATGCGGTCAAGGTCGGAAAGGCGGACAGGGTGAGGTACTCCCACATGGAGTTCCTGAGAAGTGAGGCGGAGATGCGCCGTGTGTTCAGTTCGCATCCGGATGTGATAGACAATACGCAGGAGATACTCGACAAGGTGGGAAGGTATTCAATAGCCGAAGGACCGATGATTCCTGCCGTATCAGCGAATCCGAAAGAAGAGCTCCGCAGAAAGGTTTTCGCCGGAGCTGCAAACAGGTATGGCGAACTTGATTCGACGGTGCTGGAGCGGATAGAGTTCGAACTCTCAGTTATCGGAAAGAACGACATGGAGAATTATTTCCTGCTCTGGAAGGAGGTCGTGGATTGGGCGCGTTCGGAAGGAATCGTGGTGGGTCCGGGACGGGGTTCGGCTCCCGGCAGCATAGTGAACTACTGCCTCGGAATTACAGGAATAGACCCTCTCAAGCACGGCCTGTTGTTCGAGAGGTTCCTGAATCCTGACAAG
>CAVEDD010000209.1:0-2570 GCA_963614515.1 Treponemataceae bacterium
TTAAGCCAAGCAACGCGGCAGGCCGCTTCGCGGTTATAAGCGCCGGGGGAGAGGGGAGAAGAAAAAGATGGGATGCAAGGCGCGCGGCGAAGTTCAAACCGCAGCAACCTGTCGGTTGTGAGGATTTGAACAAGCCACGCAACGCGGCAGGCCGCTTTTTCTTCCCCCTCTCCTTAATATACTATGACCTCGTCGATGAATAGAAATCCCGGCCTGCCAGCCCCATTGTGCCACTCCGGAATGACCCGCGTGTCCTCGGCCACCACTCTGAGATTCTGTACGGCGGTTTCCGGGAAAGTCAAGCTGTAATCCACCGTCTTGACCATATTCCTATCCTCGACCAAAGGGATTGAGATTTCTCCCAGAAGCACATCGTCTCCATAGACCTTGAGCGAGAGCGGACCGAAAATCCAGTTCGGAACGTCGATGACGAATCCGACCGTCACGCCGGAGCATTCAGTCCCGCCGAGAGCGATTGTCAGATCCACCGGAGCTCCGTTCCAGGCAACCCAGCGCCCGTCGCTGAAATTGACGTTTCCCCGGATTCCGTCCACAAGCGAAGTCTCTTCGAGGTAGTCATAACCGTTGGCCTTCGGGCTGTTGAGGGTGATCTTCTTCCCGAGAGCCCTGTTGAGGATGATGTCCTGGGACCAGACTTTGGACCAGTGCCCGTCTTTCAGGGATGCGGCCTTCACCGTGAATGGTGTTTCGGTGACCGTGAACGGCCCGGTGTAGAGCGTGGACTTTTCAGTAGGCACGGTTCCGTCGAGCGTATAGTATATAGGTGTGTCTCCGGCGGTGCGGAGAGTGAACCTGTAGCCTTCGCTTGAGACCTCGATGGTCGGGAATACGTCATAGATATGTTTCGCGTAGTTGAAACCCATCTTCTTGTAAATTCCGCACATCCGGTCGATGTCGTGGAGAAACCGGTCGAAGTCGCGTCTCTCTGGAGCGCACCACTGCACCTCGGCAAGCGCGCTCATACGCGGAAGCAGCATATATTCAAGATGTTCCGGAGTGGCGATATATTCCGTCCACATATTCGCCTGCACTCCGAGTATGTGCCCTTTCTCCTCATCCGTCATCGACGGAGTGAAAGGCTCGTAGCCATAGACCTTGTGCACAGGGAGATACCCTCCGATGCAAGGCGGCTCGGAAGCTCTGTCGATGCTCTGACAGTAGTCGAAATAGAAATGTGTGGTCGGGGTCATGACCGCATCGTGACCCATCGCGGCCGCCTTCTGTCCTCCCGAACTTCCTCTCCACGACATCACGGTCGCGTTCGGAGAGAGCTCCCCTTCGAGAATCTCGTCCCAGCCGATGATGCTGCGTCCGTGTTCGTTGAGGAATTTCTCGACACGGGCTGTCACATAGCTCTGGAGATAGTGCTCCGCAGTATAATTTTCGTCATCCTTGAGTCCGAGTTCCGCAATCTTCGCCTGGCAGCGCGGGCAGGTCTTCCAATGCTCTTTAGGGCACTCGTCACCCCCGATGTGGATGTATTTGTAAGGGAAAATCTCCATCAGCTCCCCGAGCACTCCTTCGAGGAACTCGTAGGTCTTTTCGTTCCCGGCGCACAGCACGTCATCGGAAACGCCGCACCAAGTCCAGACCTCGTAAGGGCCGTAGCCTTCGCAGCCGAGCTCCGGGTAGGACGCGAGAGCCGCCTGCATATGTCCCGGAAGGTCAATCTCCGGAATCACGTCTATCCCTTTGGATGCCGCATAATCGACAATCTCCCTCATCTGCTCCCGGGTGTAGTAGCCTCCGTAGGTCTTCCCCGTCGTGTCACCGTCCGTGCCGTCCGGCCGTGTGAGCTTCTCGCCCTTTCTCCAGGCTCCGACTTCCGTGAGTTTCGGGTACTTGACGCTCTCGATTCTCCACCCCTGGTCTTCCGTCAGATGCCAGTGAAAGGTGTTCATTTTATGGACGGCCATCATATCGAGGTATCTCTTCACCTCGTCGATGCTGAAAAAGTGACGTCCGCAGTCGAGATGCATACCCCTGTAGGCGAACCTCGGTTTATCTTTGATGAGAACATCCGGCCAGTTGCCGTCCGCGTCACGGAGCTGTGAGAGAGTCTGTTCCGCATAGAGGAATCCTCGCGGGGCGGAGGCTTTCACCGTCGCCTTGCCGTCCCTGATCAGAATTTCGTATTCTTCCTCGCCGAGTGCGGGGCTGTCGATTTTCTCGACATTGCAGTCCGCCGGAGTCGTTCCGCCGAGCAGCTCGACATAGGCCGGCTCCGGAATCACGTTCACCGTGTCCGTGCCTTTTTCGCATGAAACTGCGGCGAAAACCGACGCCGCAAGAATGCATAAATTCAGTCCTGTTGAGAAATTGTGCATAAATCGTTGTGTTACAGTTAATTATGTCTTTTGTACAATGTTTATATGTCTATGTCTATGCGGCGACCTGCCGGTTGTGATGATTTGAACGGGGACATAATGCGGCGGTTCGTTCGTCAGGACAACCGCCGTGTGAACGGGTCGAGCGAGAACCCGGCGGCGAGTACCTTCCGGGCGGCCGCCTGCGCCCCTTCAAGAGACAGGTCTCTGTAGTTGCCGCAC
>CAVEDD010000210.1:0-2554 GCA_963614515.1 Treponemataceae bacterium
CTGTTTTTCGGCACTCCGCGCTACGGCGCCGATATGACGGACAAGGAAGCCGGCGAGGAGGTGTTCTCCTATGAGTCGGGTGCCATTGACGCTCTGGGAGGGTGGCTATACCGCTGTGTGGCCGGAGTGGGGCTGACATTGAGGAAAGTCCCGCCCGAAGTGAAGGAGCTGGCTTTGCTCACCGATTCCTTGAATACGCAGTGCCGGGCTGCCTGTTATGACGATTTCCTTACTCCCGACGGGAAGCGGACCGTTCCGGAGGGGGAGGAGTCCGGGAGATTCGTGCTGGACAAGTGGACGCGTCCGGATGATTGGGTGAATGCGTATGGCGTTGAAGCCGTGACGGACAGTATCAATGTGACAATGAATGAATCGAACCTGCTGCCTGTCACTTCCACCCTGTATGTGCGGATAACGGAGGAAACGGATGATGGTGAGAAAGTTACTGTGGAAACGCTGAGAATGAAGCGGAAGACGGATGCCGACGGCAATCCCGTCAGTCCCGACGACGGGGTCAATACCGACGGACAGCTTGCCGTCGGCACTCTCGTGTCCCTGCGCAACCATTATTATCTGATTGCGGGGGATTACCTTACCCTCGTCAAGAAGCGGCTTCCTCTCGTCATCAGAATAAACCCCAACTGGGACGGCGACATCGACCTTACCCCGGGCGGAAAGTAAGACCTTGTTTCCCGAGTCATTTTCTTTATTTTTCGTACTTTTGCAGTCCGGCTTCCGGGAGTGCGGGCGGCGGGGATGCCGCATCGGACCACCGGTGCCGGGACTGACATTTTATGGAAACTGCAAGATACATATTATATGCATTGTTCATCGTCGTGGAAATGACCGCAGCCGGTCTTATGTTCGCACGCAGACGGCAGCAGCCTGACAGATCGCGGATTTTCATCGCGATTTTCTTCTTTCTGAGCACCCTGAGCGCGGTGGCCGTGACTGTCAGCCGGGTTATGCACGCCAATCTGTTCGTTTCGGGGGAGGTGATGGCCCCCGTGAGCATAATCCTCGGCTTTCTGACCTATTTCCTCCTGCTGCTCTACCCGATTGAGGTGATGCGTCCCCGCTGGCTGAACGCCGGCAGGGGCGGAGTCATTCTCGCGCCGTGGCTGTTCTTTCTGCTCTGTCTCATCGCACAGATGCCGCTTGAAGGGGTGCGCAGTCTCCATTCCCTTTCGGAGACTCTCCGGAACATCGGATATACGGATGTCTATCTGCGGGTGGTGCTGTCGCTGATTTTCATCCCCTATGGAATCTGGCTGTGCCGGTTTCAGTACAACCGGGAAAAAAGCAGCGCATCAAGATCGTGGATGAACGCCATCGTCGCGCTGGCGATGCTTATGACGGTGACTTTCTCCCTTCACAGCATTCTCGGTGTCGGCTGGATGCTGTATGTGCATTTCGCGCTGTATTTCCTGCTCACATATATCATTCTCCGCTTTGAACTCGGCACGCGTTTCAGAGTGCCGGACGGTGATGAAAATGCCTCCGGGACAGCTGCGCCGGCGTTTCCCGGAGTCGTCCCCGAAGCTGCTCCGGCGCAGGCGGAGCACGGTGCGTCTTCTTCCGCGAGCGCTGTCCCCCGCCACGTGATGGAAAGGCTCAGGCTCGTGCTGGATGACCCCGCCGTGTGGCAGGATCCGGAAGTGAGTGTGGGGAAATTGTGCGACCTCGTGGGGACGAACACCAGCTATCTTCAGAAAGCCATAAGGGAGATGGGCTGGCAGTCCTATTCGGATATGATAAACCGCAAGAGAGTGGAATATGTCTGCGCGAGCCTCTCTTCCGAGACGCCGGACATCCAGGACGCTTTCTACCGGGCTGGCTACCGTTCCCGCGTCACCGCGTGGAGGAATTTCACCGCCATCACCGGAGTATCTCCGCAGGAGTGGATTTGTAAATATCATTAAATTTTATCTATCTTTGTGCTTTGCACATTTCCGTCATTTGCCCGGTTCCGCCGGCGGACGGAGGAGACGATTACTAAACAAACTTTAAATAAAACAAAATGAAAAAGTTTATCCTTGTTCTTGCAGCGGCAACTCTTGCTGCTGTTGCAGTCAGCGCACAGCCGCGCGCAATCGGTGCACGTCTCGGCTACGGTGTCGAGGTCTCTTATCAGCACTCACTCAGCCCGGCCAGCATGATTTCCGCTGAATTTTCATTCCCTGCCTATTATGGTGTCGGTGTTGCAGCCACTTATGATTGGATAAATCCTTTCCATGCAACGATTCCTTGGGAGTACAAGGGTGAGTGGAACTGGTATCTCGGAGCAGGTGCAGGTCTTGCCTACTATTTCACGGGAAATTTCGGTATGGGTGTCGGTGGCCGAGTGGGAGTCGAGTACAACTTCTGGTTCCCGCTTCAGCTTTCTTTCGACTGGCGTCCTTTGTTCGGCCCTGAATTCGGAGGAGACAAACCAAAGTTTTGGGGCGGGGGGCTTTATGAGGGCATCGCCCTCGGCGTAAGGTACAAGTTCTGAAGCCACCTCACGAAAAATATGGGGGACGACCGACTAACTCGGCCGTCCCCTTTTTGATTT
>CAVEDD010000211.1:0-2513 GCA_963614515.1 Treponemataceae bacterium
CTGTCTCACAGGCACGCACGTCGTCACCGATTTCGACTTTTATATCGGCATCGAGCGGAAGATACATGTCTATGCGGGAGCCGAACTTGATTACTCCGCACAATTCCCCTTTCTTTTCAATGTTCCCCGGCTTGGCGTTGCAGACTATCCGCCTCGCGAAAGTTCCGGCGAGCTGTTTGAACAGAATCTCCCCGTGGGCGTTCTTCATTCCGACTGACGAGTGCTCGTTGAGTTCCGACGCCTTCGGGAGGAAGGCGAGATAGTATTTCCCCGGGTGGTATTTGTAGTAGCTCACCTCCCCGTCCATAGGCCAGTAATTCACGTGGACATTGAAGAAGTTCATATAAATCGACACCTGGATGCATTCTCTCTTGAGATATTCCGGTTCATAGACCTTTTCGAGAATGACAATCTCCCCGTCCGCGACGGCCGTCAGCACATTGTCGCCCGGAACGGTCTCGCGCTTCGGCAGCCGGAAGAAATAGGTTATGAAACCCATCATGAACAGCAGCACGGCAGACAGCGGAATGGCGACATAAAGCAGGCTATACAGGAAACGCCATATCAGGAACAGCAGTATGAGGCATATCAGCCAGACTACCGCAATCGTCTTGTAACAGTCCTTGTGTATCTTCATAGTCAAATGATTTCGAAGCACATCATATAGACGGTGGCTGCCGGAACGGCGACAAGCGCACTGTCGAAACGGTCAAGCATACCTCCGTGTCCGGGAATTATGTCTCCCGAGTCCTTCACTCCGCAATGCCTCTTCCACTGGGATTCTATGAGGTCGCCATAGACTCCGGCGACATTCATTATCGCGGCTACCGCAAGGCAGTGATACCAGCTCATTCCGCAGAACGGCAGCCAGTCAAGGCAGTGCATCCCGCAGGCAGCCCCCAGCGCGCAGGCGAACCCGCCTATGCATCCGATCCACGATTTCCTGGGCGAGACGGATGGGAAGAGCTTCGGCCCGAACTTCTGCCCGAGAGTGCTTCCGAACAGATAGGCCCCGACATCCGACACCCAGATTATCACGAACATGCACAGAAGCATGAGACCGTTGAAATTGTGCTCCGAATCGAATGCCGCAAAATTCAGCAGCGTCCACGGAACAGCGATGTAGAGCAGCCCCGTATAGATGTCCGCAAACCGTCCGAAATCCTTCTTGTCCTTGACATACAGGGAGTTGATCATGACGATAAAGAGGGGTATGAACGCGAGCGCGATGAAACGTCCCGTGACCGCCTCCGTCGACTGGACAAGGAAAGTCACCAGAAACATCAGACATCCGCCTATGATGGCGATAGCCCTCGAACACTTGTAGACTTTTCCCATTGTCATGCGGAAGAACTCCGCCATCATCATCACGAGGGCGAACATCATCACTGCCGCGAAGATGTACTTGCCTCCTTCAAACCAATCTCCCGACAGCAATGCCAGAAGCATTACTGCCAGGAAAACAAGTCCGGAAACTGTCCTGACTATCAGATTCTTCATTGTTCAGAGTCTTTTTCGCGGGCATCGCCCGTCTCTGCGTCCTCCCGGGTCTCGGCATTCTCCTGGGCCTTGGCGTCCTTTTCCGCCTGACGACTCCGGCTGTCTTCGGTTCCGGCACGCGGCCCGAGTATGCGTTCGAGGTCATCGGAGAAAATCACTTCCTTCTCAAGCAGCAGAGCCGCCACTTCGAGGAATTCCTTCCTGTGTCCGGTAAGAATCGACAGAGTCCTGTCGTGGATGTCCTTCACGAGCCGCTGGACTTCCTCGTCCATAAGCTCCGCCGTCTTTTCGCTGTACGGGCGGGTCAGCTCATATCCGCGTGAACCCGTCGAGTCGTAGAACGACAGAGTCCCCACCTTGTCGCTCATTCCGTAGTAGCAGACCATGCTGTAGGCCATTTTCGTCAGACGCTCAAGATCGTTCAGCGCTCCCGTGGAAGGCTGTCCGTTGACAATCTCCTCCGCGACACGTCCTCCTATGAGCGAGCACATCTCGTCGGTCATCTGCTCCCTTGTCACGAGCTGCCTTTCCTCTGGAAGATACCACGCCGCTCCGAGAGCCTGTCCACGCGGGACAATCGTCACCTTGAACAAAGGATTGGCATTAGGCAGAAGCCAGCTTACGACAGCATGTCCGGCCTCGTGATGGGCGATCGATTTCTTCTCCTCCGGAGTGATAATCTTGTTCTTGCGTTCCAGACCGCCTATTATACGGTCGACGGCGTCAAGGAAATCCTGCCTGTCGACTTTCTTCTTGTTGTGCCGCGCCGCTGTGAGGGCTGCCTCGTTGCAGACATTGGCTATGTCGGCGCCGGAAAAGCCCGGAGTGTGCTTGGAGAGGAATTCCACGTCGAAATCGTCAGCGAGCTTGATCCCCTTGAGATGCACCTTGAAAATCTCCTCCCTCTCCTTGAGGTCAGGCAGATCGACGTGTATCTGGCGGTCAAAACGTCCCGCCCGCAGCAGAGCCTTGTCGAGAATGTCGGCGCGGTTGGTGGCTGCGAGGATGATGAC
>CAVEDD010000212.1:0-2406 GCA_963614515.1 Treponemataceae bacterium
GGCCACGGCCGTCTTACTGTTGAGGTAAAGGACGGCAAGGTCGTTTCAAGGAGCGTCTCGACGGAGCTCATACCGCTCAAGGCCGCCCCGGTCGACGGAAAGATGGAAGCGATGTTCCACAAGGACTACCTTGCAGTCAAGGATTTCACGCTTCAGAAGGTCGGCGAACTCAGGACGGAACTCCGCACCCGCGACGGCTATGCCGGCGTGTCTGACTATCTTGCGCTCGTGCACCGTCTCGGCCTTTCGCAGCCCGGCGTCGACATCTCGCTTGCCGCTCCGCTCACCTTCAACGGCACGGTGAAGCCGGGAACAATCATCTACAACGACCTCTTCACCATCTACCCGTATGAAAACCAGATGTTTGTCCTGAAGATGTCCGGCCGCGAAATCAAGGACTACCTCGAAGTATCCTATGAGCAGTGGATCAACACTCTCACCCCGGCGCAGCTCTCGAAGACCCCGACCGGCACATCTCCGGCTCTGCTCAAGATTGCGCCCCGTCCCGACCCGCGCACTTCCCGGGAGAGATGGTCTTTCGTCAACCGCTCCTACAACTTTGACTCGGCCGCCGGCATAAGCTACACCGTGGATGTGACGAAGCCGGCGGGGGAGCGCGTCACCGTGCTCTCAATGGCGGACGGCTCGGCTTTCGACCCGGAGCGCGAGTACGGCGTGGCCATGACCTCCTACCGTGCCTGCGGCGGGGGAGGACTGCTCAAGGCCGCCGGGATTGACCCCTCGGAGATTGATTCGCGCATCACGGCGCGTCTTCCGGAATACCGCACGCTGCTGTATGATTACCTCCGCCTGCATCCGGTGCTCGGCGCTGAGGAACTCGGGGATGCCGGACTGCTCGGGACTTGGAAGTTCATCCCGGAGAAACAGGCTTCGGCATATATACGCAACGACATGAAACGCCTTTTCGGCGAATAACGCATATTTTTTGAATTTTCACAGAGAATTTTACAGACGGTTTCATGAAACAGAAACAGGACGCGCTATTTTCAAAGTATGTCATCGACGGCGTGCGGTATGACGTGACGCCGGCCCAGATGCTCGACGAATGTATGCTTCCTTCAGCGGCTCCGGAAGACGGGACATCTGATGAATTCGAGGACATCTGGGACGAGACTGCCGATTTTCCTCCGGAGAATATGGAATATTCGAGGGACAGGTTTCCCGAATATGTCCGGAAAGTGACGGATGCGGCGTCTGCGGCCCAGGACCGCGAGTTCAATCTGCTGTATCCGGAAAGTTTCGCACGTCAGCGGGTTGCGGCGGCGCTGATTGACACGCTCTGGCTTGAAGGCGAGTTCAGGCTCGAAGACCTCCGGCTCTGGGCGGACTGGAAATGGAATTCGTCCGCCGTCGGGAACATGGCGGCGTTCTACAACTGCGTGCAGTCAGTGAACGAGTATGTCTATGAACTCGGAGTCGAGATTCAGGGCTATCTCTATGAAGACGGCGCGCAGCAGTGCACAAACTCCTATTTCGCCACTCTCGCCTCATACGGGAATGAAAACTGTGACGATGAGGATGAGGCGGAACTCGAAGATGTCACGGACAAGGACTGGGAAGAGGGGGACGCTCCGGCGGAAGACAGCCTGTGGACCGTGGGCGGAAGCGCGGACGTGAATTTCGACAGGAACCGCGATGTCTGGATGGGGGACGAAAGAAACTGTTATCCGCATCTTGTGGATTCTGCGGGATCTTTCCTGATTTATGTGCCCTTCGACACCTGCTCCCCGAAACTCGGGGGCTCGCTTTTCTCAAGGGCGCTCGGCTGCGGCGGGGGAGCTGCTCCGGCGATTTCCGATTCCGACTATTTCATTGACTGTTACGAAGTCGTGCACGACCTCGTTTCGGACGGCGCGGTGCTCGCGTCGCGGACAGTATGCGACGGAGGACTCGCAGTCGCGGCGATGAAGCTTGCGGAGGGTTCGGGAATGGGCGTGAGGCTGAATGTGGGCGGAGTGTGCGACGCCTGCGGCGAGTCGGACATCTTGAAAGTGCTCTTCGCGGAAATCCCCGGGGTGCTGCTCCAGATTGCCGATGCGGACGGCGATTATGTCGATTCCCAGTTCCTCCTCCAGGATGTCGCCTACTACCGCGTAGGCCGTCCGGACCGCTCAGTTGCAGGGGTTGAAGCCGCTCCGGTGAACAACGGAATCGACCGCGTGCTTTCCGCCCTGCTCGACGGCGCGTCCGAAGGCGAGGACTGAACAGTTCCTCCGGCTGATTCTGACTGAATCAGACACCGTCTGATTTGCGGGCGGAATTTTTTGCGGATCACCTGTTGCCGATTTCGCCGGAATTGCCTAATTTTGCGGAAATGTGTCTCCTTTGGAAAGAGGAGGCACGACAAATGACCTTGAAAAATGTTTTCATCGCGACAGATGACAT
>CAVEDD010000213.1:0-2390 GCA_963614515.1 Treponemataceae bacterium
CCCTTCTCCCGGAAGCTTCCGAGGGCTATTTCGGAAAGTACAACTTCTACGCGGTCAACTATTACGGGAAACTCGGTCTGCGTGAGTACATCTCCAAGGTGACAATCGCTGACAGCGGGATTGCTGATTCCGAACCGGACGATGACGGCCTCAAAGACGAGTATGTCGAGGTTTCAGGAATGTTCTCTTCCGAGGTGACCGCTCTTCTGGAACTTGACGAGCCTTTTGACGACACGATGACCTGGGACTACTACGGCGGAGTGCTTTATTATCTTGCACAGTCCGTGGGCTCTGCGGGGAACTACTGGGCTATGCCTTGGATTACGTCAGCATCCGCCGGCCTTTTCACCAACAAGTACAGCAATCTCCTCATCGGCGGCTTTGTCAGGGATGGCTACATCGCATTCGCGTGCGAGCCGAATTATGCAAGTTCAGGATACGATTTCGACGGTATCGCTATGATGCTGTACAAGGATGAGAGCTATTCTTCTGCCGCTGCCGCAGGTATCGCAGCCTGGTACACCGACCTGCTTCTGGTGGACGAGGCCAAGGACGACAACGGAGTGGCTCCGTCCGCAGCGAAAGCGACCACGGCTGAACTCCACAGGATTTCCGAAGAGATTTCCTCAATCAAGTTCAACTGCGTGCAGCCTGAGAAGATTCAGATTCGCGAGGCAATCCGCAACGCCAAGTCTTCCGTCCGCATCTACACCGACTTCGCCGGCGCAGAAGGCCGGATACCGGTCAAGGCCGCAGACTTCAAGGTCCGCGCAGGACAGCCTCAGAATGCCGGAACTGCGACAGGAACCGCCTCCGCGTCAGCGCCGAGGAAACTTCGCGCCGACCTCATCAGATAATTGAACTCTGATTGCAGGGGCGAAACACCGCTCTACATTCAAAGAATATGAACCAAGGGGGTGACTGAAATTCTCAGCCACCCCTTTCTAATTTTCAACCATCTGCCAGTTTTCCGGGCGACTTCTGTGTATCGCCTGTCACTCGGCTGCAGCTTCCAGAAAATCTTTGATGTGGACGCACTGTATCCCGTCGTATGAACCACGGGCGGCAATCTCATCCATACAGATGACCATTTTCGGAAAATTGTCTCTGATTCTGCGCAGATTGCCGAACTCCCGTTCCATTGTCCCGTCGCTCTGAAGCAGGTAGCAGACTTGGACGTAGAGGCGCTGTCCGTCTTTCTCTGCGACAAAATCTATTTCAGCATTCTGCAGCTGCCCGACGAAGACTTTGTAGCCCAGTTTCTTCAGGTGGAGATAGGTGGCGTTTTCAAGGATTTTCTCGATGTCCCCGCGCAGATTCATACCGGCAAGCGAGTTCCGCAGACCGATGTCTTCAAAATAGTATTTCTCGTTCGTGTCAAAAATCCTGCGTCCGTGGATGTCATAGCGCTTCACCCGATTGATGACATAGGCATTTGACAGAAAGCTGAGGTAATTTGAAACGAGGGCCGGAGAGACCGTCATCCCCTGAGAACGCATGAACTTGCAGATGCTGTTGGCGGAGATGTTTTTTCCGATGTTGTCGCTTACAAAGTGTACCATATCCTCCAGAAAACGGACATTGCGGATGCGTTCCCTCGATATGACATCTTTCATCATCACCGTGTTATAGACGTCTCCGAGATAGTCGAGAATCATCCGGCGGTTGTCCAGACCGATATGTGAGAGTTGCGGCAATCCTCCGAAAGTGAAGTATTCCAGCAGAGAGTCCTGATTGTCCTGAAGTTTATGGAACTCGAGAAATTCGGGATAGTCGAGGCTTTGGATGTGTATCTCCACATAGCGCCCGGAGAGGTATGTCGCGAGTTCCCCGGACAGCATCGTGGCGTTGCTGCCGGTGACGATTATGTCGCAGGACTGTTTCGCCTGATAGTTTCGCAGCGAGTTCTCGAAGCCACGGATGTCCTGAACCTCATCAATGAACAGGAAATTCTTCCTGCCGGCTTGCAATTGGCCGTCAACGTGGCGGTTGAGTTCAATGTCCGTGTTCAGGTCGCGGAACTCGGCGTATTCCTTGTTGATGTATATGGTGTTGGCATCGGCATCCTGCTCCCTGATTCTGTCGCATACGCTCTGCAATATGCAGCTCTTTCCCACTCTCCTCTGCCCGGTGAGCACCACAATAAGCCCTTTGCCCAGATAACTCTGAACTTTCTCAATGTAATATTCCCGTTTGACAAGATTCATATATAAATGAAATTTATGCAAAGTTATGACAGTTTTTCATATATACAATAAATAGCGCCAAGAGTTAAGTGATTTTTAATTTATATGTCAAAGTCAGGTCAATAATCCGTAAGAAGAAAGGCCTCCGCGTCAGCGCCGAGGAAACTTCGCAGCATCTGCGGTGAGGTTGCCGCAGAATTTCAT
>CAVEDD010000214.1:0-2385 GCA_963614515.1 Treponemataceae bacterium
ACTGCAAGGTCTGCCTGTCTTTTCCCAGTCACCGAATTCCCCACGGAAATATTTCTCTATATATTCGTCCTGTATCGGGCTGACGCGCCTGTTGATTTTCTCGACTTTTTCTGGAATTATGTCCACCGCCGTCACCTTGTGGTGCTGCGAGAGCAATGTCGCGATACTCAGCCCGACATAGCCTGTGCCGGCGACCGCAATCCGTATATCCTTGAATTCCCTCATTTCTTTCCCCGGGCATTATGACCGCCCGCAATCCTGCAAAGTTACGCATTATCCGAAAATATCGGAAATTCCCGGCCGACTTTTTAGAACGAGAGCGCCACGCCGGTATGAGCGGTTTTGTATAAAATGTGCGCAAAACTGCTTACGACAAGATGGCAGCCGCCACCTCAGGCGGAATGGATTTTGAAGAAAAGGGCAACCCGGAAACATAAAACAAACATAAAATAACAGTAGTGATGAAAAAATTTCTTACAATTTCGATGATGGCGCTGGCAGTGGTGCTGGCATCATCCTGCAACAAGAACGAAGATCCCGAGGTGAGCGACAACACCAAGTACATCAACACGTGGGTGGCCGAGAATGTCGCAGTCAGCGATGTTCTGGCAGACATCGACGGCACGAGCATCGATGAATTGCTGAATACTCTTCCTGTCTCCGAGACCATAAAGAATCAGATTGCGGCGATGAAAGTCAATGTGATCGTGAAATTCGACGAAAACGGGAAAGGAAATACGGGCTTGCTCATCGACAATCAGATACTCCTGCTGCTGAACGGTCTGATTACATATGCGGCTCAGGAAGGCATTGAGATTCCGGAGGCGATCAAGACTCTTGTCGGCAATCTGAAGGTCAATGACTACATCGGTGCGACATTCACATACACTGCTGCTCCCGAAGATGCGACGAAAGGCAAACTCGAATTCACTGTCGTTGCAGACGGAAAGACGGAGAAGAGCGAAGTCGATTACTCCGGTCTCAGCGATGACTCAATGACCATAAGCTACACAGACGAGGTGACAATCAAGTACACATTCAAGAGCCTCGGCTCAACGAAGCTGACCGTCAACAATTTCATTGATGTTGTGGCGCTTGCGGCTCTGCTGCCGGACACCGGTGATGATGAGGAGTAAAGATTGACGGGGTTTCTGAAAGTATTTTCACCCCGCCGCCACGCAAAGTAATCCTTAAAAAAAGACAGGATGACCGAAGCACTTTCAGTCATCCTGTCTTTTTTGCACCAATTCCTTTGTGCGCAGTTTTGTACCCCCGTGCGGAATCGAACCGCAACCGTCAGAACCGGAATCTGAAATTCTATCCATTAAACTACGGAGGCATCGGTTCCTGTTACAATCCGCCGTGACGCTTCACCGCCGTGAGACCCCACTCGGACGAACCGGACTGCAAAGTTAAGAATTTTTCGGTTAATCCAAAAGCTTTCCAACGCAGAACAGGCACAGACTTTGACGCGACAAGACGGAATTTTTGACATTGAAAAAACACCAGACGATATGGAAAAGAAAGAAATTCCGGTGCTCCTGCTCACCGGCTACCTCGGAAGCGGCAAGACGACGCTCCTCAACAGGATTCTGTCAAATGGGAATGGCATACGCTTCGCCGTGATTGTCAATGACATCGGAGAAGTGAACATCGACGCTGACCTCATACAGAAAGGCGGTGTGGTCGGGAAGAAGGACGAAAGCCTCGTGGCTCTCCAGAACGGCTGCATCTGCTGCACGCTGAAGACCGACCTGATTGAGCAGATTTATGAACTCATGAAGATGCAGAAATTCGACTACATCGTCATCGAGGCCAGCGGAATCTGCGAACCGGAGCCTATCGCCCGGACAATCTGCAGCATCCCGACATTCGGCGGGCCCTACACAAAGTACGGGATATGCCGGCTCGACAACATCGTGACGGTCGTCGATGCGATGAGGATGCAGAGCGAGTTTGACTGCGGCGACACCCTCGTGATGAAGGACATTGACGAGGAAGACATCGAAAATCTCGTAATCCAGCAGATTGAGTTCTGCAACACCGTTCTTCTCAACAAGGCTTCGGAGGTTTCGCCGAGGGAACTTGAGCGTATAAAGACCATCATCAGGGAACTTCAGCCGAAAGCGGAAATCATCGAGTGCGACTATGCGGATGTGGAACTCGGAAAGCTGCTGGACACTCACCTCTTCGACTACGACAAGGTGTCAGCCTCCGCAGGCTGGGTCAGGGGAATCGAACTTTCCGAAGAAGAAGCCCGCCGGAGCGAACACGATGCCGTTCCGGAACATCATCACCACCACGACGATGACGGGCACGATGAAGACGGACATCATCATCACCACCATCACGACCACGAGGGCGGCGAAGTCGAGGAATACGGCA
>CAVEDD010000215.1:0-2314 GCA_963614515.1 Treponemataceae bacterium
GGTACGCCTTTTTTCTGAACCTGCAAATTTTTCGCAAACTTTTTTCGACTTTTTTTGAAAAAAGCCATCACTTGGCCGTGGAATACCTCTCTATCCGGCAGGTATGGGTCTTGGTCTCCCTGTCGTAGTTGATGCCGACGAGGAGCAGGTTGTCCTTGTATTCAGCGACACCTTCCGGGTAGTTCTTCTCCTTGATTTGTCTGATGGCGGAGTCCGCGTCCCTGCGGCATTTCAACTCGATGACCAGTGCCGGGCTGTCGACATTCTTGCGCGGAATCATCACCAGGTCGGCGAAACCTTTCCCCGAAGGGAGTTCCCTGTGGATGGTATATTTGTCACGGGCATAATAATAGGCAATTCCGAGCACGCAGGAGAGGGAGTTCTCATCGTTGTAGCTCAAGATGCTCGTATTTTCATCGTGTGCCCTGTCTATGCTGTGAGCCACAGCCTCTTCGTCGCAGTCGAGGGTCGACTGGAGAAGCTGCCTGGAGGCGTTCAGAGACTTCATCACATAATCCCACTCATTCGCTTTAACCGCGTTCACCATCTCTCCCGCGACCTCCAGATTTGGAATGCGGCACTCGCCGTTCACCCAATCGTAAGACAGATACCCCAGATGAATCAGCACGGTCAGGACATCGTCCCTGTTCCTGACCACGGACATATCGTTAGCGAAACCCGTGGGATCCACTGCGGAACTCCCTCCGGCCAACATCCGGATGATGTCATCCTTCAGTCCGCCGAAATTCATATTGATATATTTCGCCACGGACTCGAAAGAACCGGTGGAAGCCCAGAAACTGCGGCAGCGCCCCGAGGCGATGGCCCGCATTACGGAATTCGGGTTGAACATCGATTGTTCATCGCCAATCTGATATCCGTCATACCACTTTTCAAGTTCGTCAAAGTCCATTTCATACTTTGCCGAAAGATCTTTGACTTCTTCTTTCGTAAAACCGAAGAATGGCGCCATATTCACCGGCTCCACCATAGAATACTCTATGAAGTTGTTCAGCGACGACTGCGTGCTGTATTTCTTTATGGGCAGAATGCCGGTCATATAAACCCCGGCGAACACCTGAGAGGAAAGTCCGCCTTTGAACATACGGCGCAGCCAGTTGACATACTCGTCCATAACTGCCGTCCCGGCTTTGAATTCCCTGCATATCGCATCCCACTCGTCGATGATGAATATGAACGGTTGCCTTGTTTCACCGACTACGCGGATGAGATATTCCATCAGATCGTCCCCGTCCCGCGGAGGAATTTCGGGATAAACGCCCCGGATGTCCCCTCTCAGATTCTCATCCATCCGCCGGACTATCGTCTCGTCCCTGAACCGTGTCACGAAATCGCTCAAGTCCAGATATATGACCGGGTACTTGTTCAAATGCCTTTCAAAGGTCGGATTCTCCGCTATCGCCAAATCCTCGAACAGACTCCGCGAATCGCACCATTTGTCATAGTAGGCATAAAGCATCTTGGCGGCCATCGACTTCCCGAAACGGCGGCAACGCGTCACGCAGCTGAACCTCGCCTCGCTGAACAAAGTCTTGTTCACCACGGCTATCAGCCCGGACTTGTCCACATATTCACCGTTTCTCGCGGACTGGAACCCAGCGTTCCCCATATTGACGTATGCTCCCATAACCGTATCCCGTTATTCCCGACAAAGATAAGATTATTTTTCAAGGAATCATTTGTCATATCGCGGAGTGAAAACATTCACCTGCGCCGAGGACGAAGATTTGCAGGTCAATATGGAAATGTTTAGGTTTTATTTGCAAAATCATATGGAAAAGTGTAGGTTCGCGGGGAGTTTGAAAACATTGGACTATGATCATACTTGTTGCGACGGAGGACGAGCTGCGGCTCGCGAAAAGACATCTCGGGGATTACTGGATTGTGAAGACCGGTGTGGGTGCGGGAAATGTCATACGGGCCTGCTCGGAACTGCTGATGTGTGAGGGGATTCAGCGGGAAAAGATTGTGAATGTGGGGTTCTGCGGGAGCAACTCGATTCCCGTGGGTTCCGTGGTGAAGATTTCCAGGACCTGGCGGCTGATGGACAATGTCGTGGAGTTTGCGGACTGGAGGAACGGCCTTGAACTTGCGAAGGACGGCGTTCCGTGCTACACGAGCAACAGTTTCGTGCTCAAGACGGACATCGTGGAGCCTTGCGCGTTCGATATGGAGCTGAACTATATGGCGGCCTTCCCCATCCCGCTTGTCGGGGCGGTGAAAATCGTGAGCGACAACCTCTGTCTCGACAAATACGAACACAGCATCCGACATTCGGAGGACGAGACCTGGG
>CAVEDD010000216.1:0-2300 GCA_963614515.1 Treponemataceae bacterium
AGGTAGGAGACATTGAGAACGGCATCGGGAGCCGTGGTTATGACGAATGAGCCTTCGCTGTCGGTCAGCACGGCATTGTAGGTTCCGAGTTCGATGACGGTCGCTCCGACAAGCGGCTCTCCGCCCGCCGAGTCGAGAACCTTTCCGCCCGTCTGAATCCTGCTCTGGGCACGCAATCCAGAAAGGGAGACAGCGGCAATCGCAAGGATGATTATGGACAGGCGCTTCAGAATGTTATTGTCGCAACTCATGATGAATATTGTTAAGATTATTCGAGCACAAACCCGGCTTCGACGGTGTCGTCGGATGCAGTTCCAATGAACAGTTCGAATTCGCCCGGTTCGGTTCCGAAAGTCATGTCAGCACGCCAGAAAGACAGCATCGCGGGGGTGATTCCGAATTCCACGTCGGCGCTTTCTCCCGGAGCGAGAGATATTTTCCTGAAAGCCTTGAGTTCCTTCACAGGACGGGTGACGCTGCCCACAAGGTCACGGATGTAGAGCTGGACCACCTCGCTGCCGGCTGTTTTCCCGACATTCTTGACAGTGACGGAGGCCGTTATGCCGCCGTCCGCACTAATCCTTTCCGAAGACAGCCTTATCGCGGAATACTCAAAACTTGTGTAGCTCAGTCCGTGTCCGAAGGCATACAGAGGCTTGTTCGGGCAGTCGATGTACATGGATTTGTACTCTTCCGGCGCAGGAGCGTAGATGTTCTTCTCTTCAAGATTCGGAACGGTGGTCGGACGGCCGGTGTTCTTCATATAATAATATATGGGAATCTGCCCAACGGCACGCGGGAAGGTTACGGGTAGTTTGCCGGACGGGTTGTTGTCCCCGAAGACCGTCGCAGCTATTGCCTTGCCTCCCATTGAACCGGCGAACCAGGTCTGAAGCAAAGCCCCGGCCATTCCGCTTTCTTTTTCAATGGTCAGCGGACGGCCGCTCATCAGAACGACGGCGACGGGCTTTCCGATCTTGCAGACCTCCTCAAGAAGCCTGGTCTGAACTTTCGGGAGTGAGATGTCGGCGCGGGATTTCGCCTCCCCGCTCCAAGATGCCTTCTCACCGAGAACAAGCAGCACGCAGTCGCTGCGGCGGGCGGCGGAAATAGCCTCGGAAAATCCCGCCTCGGAGTCTGACTTGAAATAGTCGTAGCCCGGAGCATAGACAATGTTGTCCTTCCCGTTGTATTCCCGGAGAGCGTCAAGCAGCGACTGAGTCCGCGCAGTCTCGGAAGCCGCCCTCCACGACCCCAGAAGGTCGTCTGCGGAAGCTGCCAGAGAACCGATTACGGCGACTTTCATCCCTTTTGCGAATGGGAGGACATCCCCTTCGTTCTTGAGCAGAACGAATGACTCGCAGGCCATTCTGTAGGCTGCGTCAAGATTGGCTTCACTGTAAACGACCGCCTTTTCCCGTTCCGGAGAACAGTATCTGAAAGGGTCGTCGAACAGTCCCAGCCTGTATTTGAGTTTGAGAACCCTGCGCACAGCTTCGTCAAGCTCCCGCACCGGGACTCTCCCCTCTTCCACAAGTTCCTTGAGGTGGCTGTAATAGACGGCTCCCTGCAGGTCCATATCCACACCGGCGTGCATCGCAAGTTCCCCGGCGTGCTTCTCATCACTGGCATAGCCGTGCGGAACCATCTCGTTAATCGAAGTGTAGTCCGTGACCACAAAGCCCTTGAATCCCCACTCGTCCCGGAGTATATCCTTGAGCAGATGGGTGTTGGCCGTCGCAGGGACTCCGTCAAGCTCGTTGAAGGAGTTCATCACGCTCAGCGCTCCGGCATCGACTGCGGCTTTGTACGGAGGAAGATACATCTCGCGGAGTCTCCGCTCGGACATATCCACCGTGTGGTAGTCCCTTCCGGCCTGAGCCGCCCCATAGGCCGCGAAATGCTTGACACAGGCGAGCACGCTGAGAGTGTCGTCAAGAGATTCCCCCTGAAAGCCCCGCACCCGCGCCGCAGAAATCTCTGAAGCGAGGAAAGGGTCCTCTCCGGCGCCTTCCGAAATGCGTCCCCAGCGAGGATCCACACAGACATCGCACATAGGGGCGAAAGTCCATTTCAGCCCTGCCGCAGCGGACTCCGCCGCCGCCACTGAAGCCGCTTCCTGAATGAGAGGGATGTTCCAGCAGGCCGACTCTCCGAGGGAAATCGGGAACTCGGTCTTGTAGCCGTGTATGACGTCATATCCGAAGAGAACCGGAATGCCGAGACGGGTTTCGTTGACCGCGACCTCCTGAATGGAGCGGACATATTCCGCAGTGTGGGCGTTGAACACATTGCCGCAG
>CAVEDD010000217.1:0-2236 GCA_963614515.1 Treponemataceae bacterium
GGAAACCACTGATCTTTCACCGACCGGATGCCCGCCGGCATAAAAATCCGCCATTCCCAACTCAAAGCGTCAAAAACTTTTGGAAGTTTGCGGAATTGAGGTTGATATAAAACGTACATCTCGATGTACTTTTGCGCCTCGAGATGTGCACTTGAAACGTTATCCGCACATTTCGATGCACCGAATGAGCTTCGATGCGAATCCTCGCAACAAGCAGAATTACTGGGTGGCGATAAAGGTTGATGAGAGCAGCCCGATAGTAGTTCTTGAGGTGAGCCACAATAAAGACAATGTGGAAATTATAAGCTGGTATTCGCTGGACGAGAGAAATCTTGAAAGGATTAAAAGACAGGCTGAACGCAATGGCGGCGAACTCGTTATGTTGTCAAAGGACAAGGTGGAAAGCCTTTCCACTCCTGCGCAAAGCTTGTCTTCTGACGACAAAGATACGAACAAATCCGAGACTTTCGACAGGAAGGAGGCGGAATCTTCCACAAAGAAGAATGAAGTCTCGAAACCCGAAAGCAAGATTGAGGACGTGGGAGAGAAGATCGGCGGGGCGAAGAAGGACATATACAAGGAGACGATGGAACGGGCCAAGAAAGACCTTGAACGCTCCGACGATGACCTCGCATCATTTATAGCCTCCACGCCTGTCAGCAAGATATTCGGTTTCGATTTCGCCAAGCTACGTGAGGGTGGGGTAAGCAACGAAGCCGTATCATTCGTCCAGATAGTCAAGAGAGCACTGCCTGCAAAACCGAGGAACGAGTGGAAGCTGCGAGTGTGGGTAAGCGATGTGCTGGCGTTGTACAGAGTCTCTCTCCAGGCAATGGCGGAGTGGGGCAAGGTGAAAGAAGTCCTCGAAGCCGGGAGCGTCTCCGGCTCCATTCGGACACGGCAATATGACGCATATATGGCGGTCGGAGGCTTCGACGGCGGACTGAACATCGGAGATGCCGAACTTTCGCAGCTCCGAAGAGGGTCCGGTGTAACAAGCACAGACAGCGAGGGAAACACAATCTCGCTCGACGGATATTGGTATGTCGGCAAGGCCGGGAAATACACCGCGCCTTATCGCACCAGAAAAGAAGCGGTTGATGTCCTGAAAGCCTTTGCGGGAGAGAATGCGGTCAGCGCGAAAAACGGTAAGACGAAGGAGATAAAGTTCACCGTGTACAGGAGGACCGCCGACAAAGTCCATTACGTCACCCCGAAGGGCAAGTCCGAGATCATCATTGCGGACGGATTCAAGACTGCGGCCGAAGCCTTCGAGTATGTGCGGGAACACTATGCGGAACTTCAGGAGAGATATCGTTCACTTATGGATGACACCAAGTCCGTGCCAGGAGAAAACCGTGCCCGCAAGGGACGCGATTACAGGGCAGGAAAGGATATCGGCGCGGAAGAATTCAGAACTACTTTCGGATTCAGAGGCGTAGAGTTCGGCAACTGGATGGCTCAGACGGACAGGGCGAAGGCTCTGAACGAGTGCTATGATGCGCTTATGGATCTGGCGGATGTCTGCGGAGTGTCCCCGAAGGCATTGTCCCTGGACGGCAAGCTCGCTATGGCATTCGGAGCAAGGGGCGGCGGAAGGTTCAATGCTCACTATGAGCCGAGCAAGGTCGTAATCAATATGACGAAGACAAAGGGTGCAGGCTCTCTGGCCCACGAATGGTTCCACGCACTCGACAACTATTTCGCCCGTATGGGAGGAGCCGCCGCCGGAGGGTTCGCCACCTCGAAGCAGGGGATAAAACCGGGCATAACAAGGTATCAGTTCAAGTCCGGCTCGGAGATGTACATTGATAATACAACTCACAAGACCGCCACAAAGGAAGAATACGAGGCGGCAGTTGCGGCGCACAGTATCCGCAAGGAGATGGCGGAAGCCTGGGAACATCTTATAGATACAATCGAGGCGAGCGACTACGGCAAACGTTCGCACAGCTATTCGCGCCTCCATAACAGTGACTATTGGGACAAGCCTACCGAAATGGGCGCAAGGGCGTTCAGCGTCTGGGTGGAGAACCAACTGTCGAAGCGCAACGCCACCAACGACTATCTTGCGAACAATCCGGAATTGCTCGAAGAGGCGTTGAGCGATGCCCTCAAGAGATATAGCCCGACCCGTTCAACACTGATGCGGAATGGATGGACGAGGCTTTCGGGAATCTCGGCGGGTTGGACATTTAGTAGGATAAAATCTTTGTAATGGATTGAAATTCTTATC
>CAVEDD010000218.1:0-2214 GCA_963614515.1 Treponemataceae bacterium
GAGGTTGACAAGGAAACCGGCTACCTCTCCATAGACCGCCCCCAGAAATTCTCCAACATAGTCCCGTCACTTTACGGCTTCATTCCGAGGTCCTACTGCAAGGAAAGGATGGCCGAGCTGACCAACAAGGCGCTCGCGCGCTATGACATCGAGGGCGACGGCGACCCGCTCGACATCTGCGTGCTCACCGAGAAGGACGTGACCCACGGCGACGTGCTCGTATGGGCGAGACCGATAGGCGGGCTGAGGCTGCTGGACAACAACCAGGCGGACGACAAAATCATAGCCGTCCTGAAGAACGACGCCGTTTACGGCGAATTCAACGACCTGAACGAGCTGCCGATAGAGATTGTCCGCAGACTCATCCACTATTTCACCACCTACAAGGACATCCCCGGAGAAAACGGACGCAGGATGCAGTTCATCAGCATCTACGGAGCGGAAGTCGCCCGCGATGTCATCAACCGCTCGTTCGAGGACTACGCCGACCTTGTCGCCGCGAAAAAATAAGCGGATTGCGCGTCAGATGTCCCTCCCTATGAATTTCCGGATGGTTTCGACGCTTTTCCTGTCAAGACTCGATTTCGCATCTTCAAACGCCCCCCTGTCCCACAGCCCGGAAAGCCGTCTGTAAGCCTCGGCACATTCCGGGGCGGCCGGGTCGAACCTGCCGAGCCGCTTTGCGATATGCTTGTAGACGGCCGGCCATTTGCAGTTGCGCGACCACATCTCCTTCTGATATTCCGTCCCCCTCTCCTGATATGCGGAGCAAGAAATGTCGAGTCCGATGCACCAGCTCGTGATTTTCTTCATCCGCGACGAACTCATGTCGATTGAACCGAAGTTCGGATAGTAGTAATAGAACGGAAGGCGGGTTATCGTCACCGAAGGGTTCTTCAGCATCACGGCGCTCCACCAAGGAAAGTCCTCGAAAGTGATTCCCTTCACGAAAGGCACGTCTTCGATGACCGTCTTTCTGATCAGATGCCGCCACACGTAGAAATGCTTGAGAGGCCATTTTTTGCCCCGGGGGTGTGAGAGTTCCGTGGCGTGGGAATATATGTCGTGCGTCACGCAGAATTTCACCTTGTCGGCACAGAACCTCCTGCGGAAACTGCGGGGTCTGAAATCAATCGTGTCAAGGCCGAGCTTATGGCGGATTACGGTTATATTCCTGTAATTCGGGTCCTTGTACCACGAGACTATGTCCGTCCCGGTCTTCTGAGCAAGGGCAAGCGAGAGTTCAAAGGTCTGCGGATGGATGAAATCGTCGGAATCAAGGAATACGACATATTCCCCGGAAGCGTTCTTCATCCCGGCGTTTCTCGCGTCGCTCAGGCCTCCGTTGGGCTTGTCGACAATCTTTATGCGGCTGTCCTTCGCGGCATATTCCGCGAGTATCTCACGGCTGCGGTCCGGACTTCCGTCATTGACGCAGACGGCTTCCCAGTCGGTGAATGTCTGCCCCAGGACAGAGTCCAGGCAGCGTCCGACAAATTTCTCGACATTATAGACGGGGATGATTACGGATATCTTCGGCATATTCAACAGTTTTATTTAATTCATCTAACTGTGGCTGACCTTTTTATCTAACTCCGGCTGACCTTGATTACATCGCGTAGGGCGCGTATCTGGGAAATCACCTTGTCGAGTTCGAGGTTGCTCGGGACGGCGACCTTCAGGAGGATTTCGTAGGTGCCGGCGCGGGTGTTGTCGTTGACATTGAACGAGCGCATCGAGGCGCGGAACGAGTTGATTACATCCATAATCTCGTTGATTACAGACGGTTCGTGCACAGCGCTCACCTTCAGAGTGCTCTGGAAGTTCGACGAGGACGGGGTGTCGCTCCAGCAGACTTTCTGAATCCTGTAGGGGTACTGATCCATAAGTCTGGCGGCATTCGGGCAGGACATCCTGTGAATCTTGATTCCGTCCAGACGGCTCACGAAGCCGAAAACGTCATCGCCGAAGACCGGGTTGCAACACCTGGCCATCTTGTAGTCGAGCCCGCGCACATTCTTCGCGTCAATCACGAGTATGTCATCGCCCCCCTTGTCGGATGACTGCTGTTCGACGGCGGATTTCTGAGGCTTGCCCTCCGGAATCTTCGGGGCCTCTCCCCCGGCCTGGATGAAGTCGCGGATGTCGAAGACGTCAATCTCCTCCTTGCCCACTGCGGCGTAGAAAGAATTGAGAGTCTTCTTCTGGTACTTC
>CAVEDD010000219.1:0-2166 GCA_963614515.1 Treponemataceae bacterium
GAACTTAACGGCTTCGACGTCATCGGACATCTTGCCCGGAAGGACGTCGGAGCCGTGCTTGTCACCCCTGACGGACTGGAACATCCGGTCTCGGCGCAGGGGTGGTGATGCGGACTCTGCGGAGTCCCTCTCGGCGTCAGAAAGAGAATTTATATCCGATGCAGAGGGAGACGCAGTTGGAGTTTTCCCAGTAGAGGGCTTTGAGTTTCGTGCCGGACTTGTTGGTGTCCGTCACCCTGTCGCGGTTGCGGTCACAGAGGACGTGGAAGTCGAGCGAGTGCTTCTTGGACAGCTTCCACTCCGCGCCCACGGCTCCCCTCAAGCGGTTGACATACACGTCCTTGTATCCGAGAAATTCGTAGCCGCTATATGCGTCGGAGCTGCTGTTGTAGGTCGCGGAGCAGCTCGGGGCGTTGAAAATGTTGCGGACCTCGACATAGGCGTAGGGTTCAATCTTCTGCAAGCCCCTGTAGCCCAGCTTCGCCCGGGATTTCAGTTCGAGGGCGTTCGGGGTCTGCTGGAAGCGGTTGAAGTCGTAGGAGCGGTGCGTGAGCTGCAGGACCTCCTTGACGGAAAGGCGCCAGTCCCCCGCATCCAGCCTGTAACTGATATCTGCCGTCATACGGTGGCGCGGCTTGAGACTTCCGTCCGAGCCGTAGTGTCCGAGATAAGAGTATCCCGCGCCGGCCGTGAAATGATTGTTCAGCTTATAGGACAGGCCGAGGGAGAACTGATGTCTCTCGACTCCGCTCAGGCCGTCGGAGGTGCGGAGTTCGTATTCGGCGTTCAGATGCAGGCCCTTTCTGATTTTCCAGTCAGCCTCAAGGCTGCTTCTGGTGCGTATTGAAGTGTCCTGTGACGATGCCGCAAGCGGCATAAGCAGCATCAGCACCGGGATGGCGAGTAAGCGACTATATCTCATTTGGAAGAAATTTTGAAAACAAAATTACTAAGAATTCTACAATTCCTGCTGTTCTGTGAACTGTTTGTAGCGGGTGATGGAACCGATGGTGGAGATTTCCTCCGAATCGGGTGTGTAATAGAGCTTTATGAAGGCTGAATCCTTGAGGAAGTCGATGTTCCCTATCTCGATTCTGTCGGCCCTGATGCCGCAGCGCTTATGGATGTCCGCGAGAAGCTCCTCACGTCTCTCCGGGACGATGAGTTCTATGCGGTCGTAGAGGATGATCTTCGTGGCGCTGTGCTTCATCGTGCTGCTGCTCTCCAGAATCCAGATAAGTCCGATGGCGAGAAGATTGGTAAGGACCGTGATGAATATGTCCCCATACGAGAGGATATAATGCGGATTTCCGTCAAGCGCACCGCTCAATCTGTACAGAGGAGCGAGTCCGTTGACCGCCGCAATGGCGATAATCACGAAAAGATAGGTCATCTCCCGTATCGGCACGGTCTCGGTCCGGTAGCGTATGACTCCGAAAATGGCGAACATTCCCAAAGTCAGCCCCACTCCGACCTCCACGTTCCCCATCATATACAGAAGGAGAAGCATTGCCGAAGAGAAGCAGATGAAAGTGAAGAAATAATCCCTGCGGCGGCTTTTGCGGAAGTAGAACAAGCGCACGATAAGCCAGCATACGAGCAGGTTCAGGAAGAAGCGTATGCCGAGTTCCGCGAGGTTCTGGGCCGTAGTCATCACGGGATCGATGGCTGATTGGATGTCAAGGAGTTCGCTCTCGTCCAGAGGCGCGACTCCAGTGTAGTCGTTGTAAAGCATTGCGGCTTAAAAATTTTTATTTAATTTCTCTATTATTCTGGCTTTCTGTCTGAATCTTCCGGCTCTCGCGGAAGGGTCGGTCAGGGTAACCCCCATACAGTATTTGCTCATCTTCATCGCTTTGACCCTGTGGGCGGAGAGGATGCACTTCATACGGCTGAACGCCCTTCCGTCCTGTTTCAGCTCGATGATGACGGCCTCCCCGAGACCGGACTGAAGACCGGTACGGAGATTGGTGAAACGGATTCCCGTATCAATGGTGAGCCTTTCGCTCATCTCCGGATTCACGAGAGTCATCCGCCGGAAGACGGTCTCCACGGAAGGGGAGAGCGCATCCGGAGCGAAACCCGAATTGTAGGCGAGCCAGCTGCACGCCGCTGCGGAGTCACCGAAGTCGGAAAATAGGGACCGGGATATCTCCATACGCTTCT
>CAVEDD010000220.1:0-2158 GCA_963614515.1 Treponemataceae bacterium
GCATCGACATTGTGCAGCACCGCGTCACCGATTTTAACTTCGCGCAGAACCACCGTCGTCCCTTCGGCGATGTCGCCGTTGGCTATCTGGTAGTACTTCTTGCCCTTGATGTCGTCCTTCGACAGCTGTCCGTTCTTCAGCATGAAGTTCGCCTCCACGGAGGAAATCGTCACGTCGGATGCTCCCGTGTCAAAGAACATCTTGAGCTCCAGACCGTTCACCGTGCACGGCACCTCGAATGTGCCGCCGCCCTTGCGGTTGATGGCAATCTCCGTCGTGATGTGGCCGTTCTCATTATCCTTTTCGAGCCGTGCCTCATGCAGGCGTTCGAGAAAACGCTTCTGCCGTTCTTCGGACTTTTTCCGGTATTCTTCGACCATGGACTTGAAATCTTCTCTCCCGCGAATCGGGTCGAGGTCGTCGTCCGCCTCTATGTGCGCAAAATTCACACATCCTTTGGAAAGCGATGTCCTGAGAGCCTCCATTGCATCGTCTTCCCGTCCCATCCGGCAGAGCAGGCAAGCCTTGTCGTACCACACGCCGACATCGCCGGGGTTCTTGTCGATGATTGTCTGGATCCATTCCTCGGCTTCCTTGTCCTGCCCGAGAAAATGAAGCGCGTACATCCTGCATGAGCTCGTGTCCGCCGTCGTGTCAATCTGAACCACCCGGCGGAAATCCTCTTCCGCTCCTGCGGCATCGCCGTTCTTCATCCTCATCTCTCCGCGCATCAGGAAAATATAAGGATAGTTTGAGTCCAAATCAATTCCCGTGTCATAGTATTTCATCGCCTCGTCGTCGTCTCCCATAAGCTCGAAACACCATCCTTTCGCATAATATCCCCAGGCCGACATCGGGTAGATTTCGATGATTTCGTCATATACTTTCAGCGCGTCCTCATATCTTTGCAGTCTTTTCAGAATGTCGCCTTTTTCGGCCAAAGCATTCACATTTTCCTTGTCCCTGGAAAGATACCTTTCGATTTGGTCAAGCGCGAGTTCGTTCATGCCGAGTTCCGTAAGGCATTGAGCCATATGATCCGTCAGCTCTTCGCCGAATTCTTCAGTGTTTTTCTGATATGCGAAGAATGCGTCCTCGTATTCCCCGGCTTTCTGCAACATTGCCGGAAGCATATATTTGAAAATCTCGGGATTATCGGCATTTCTGATTCCGCTGCGAATCTTGGCAATCGTGTATGTCATGTGCTTTGACAATATTTCAAGCATCTCATTATCGACAAGGTCAAAGTCCTTGTCAATCAGAGCAATCACGCGGTCAATTGCCTTGTCCGTCTCGCCCTTTCCGTCGTATGCCAGAGCCTCAAAATGCTCGACTTCCGCATATCCCGGCGACAGCGCACGGCATTTTTCAAGGATTTCGATTGCCCCGTCATAATTCTTGCGCCCAATCTGATTCCTGGCGAGGCCCGCCATCGCATGTGTGTCGCCCTCGTTCTCCTTCAGGCATTCGTTGTAGGCCGCATCGGACTCGTCGTACTTGTCGTTCACATACAGATAGTGCGCATATCCTCTCAGAAAGCTCGGCAGACTCTCTCTGTTATCCTTGCGGGCCAGAGCGACCGTGAGCCCCTGCTCCTCTTCGGCCTTCATGAAATCTCCGGAATTCGCATAGACTGACGCCTTCCATGCGTGCAGGGTAGAGTTCGCAAAGTTCGTTTTCTTCGGCTTGTTGATTTTAATTGCCCGGTTAAGGTCGGTCAGGGCCAGCGCATATTCATTGTCCTTCATATAGACCCTTGCCCGCAGATACAGAGCCTCGACATTGTCAGGAGTGACTTCCAGTTGCTTTCCCAACAGCTTCAGTGCCGTGCCCGAGTCATAGTTGTCCTTCTGCACCTCTTCCCAGGCCTTCTTCAGGTTATAGTCATCCTCGACACCGCCTTTCTTCTGCCCGAATCCCTCCGCCGGCATCCCCAGCGCAACCGCCACCGCCAGAAGCAGCATCAATAATCCCTTGTGTTTCATATCGTTTATTTTTTTAGTTGTCTATCGTAATAATGTTTCATCTCTCCCTAAATTCCGCAGCCTAAGCTGCTAAAAAGTTAAAAAGCCCTGATAAAGAAAAACTCACCAGGGCTTGATAATGTCAGAAATTTCACCTAAATTAGTGATGCAATTCAAATAAAGTAAGTATCACT
>CAVEDD010000221.1:0-2158 GCA_963614515.1 Treponemataceae bacterium
TCCGGTCACGACATCAGTGAAGAATCAGCTGTCCGGCTACGACGTGCACATCGAGCCTTTCGTCCTCTCTCCGGACTCCGAAATGGTCGGAAAGGAGCTGCGGCACATTCCGGAGTTCAAGGCAAGCGGGGTCAACATCGTGAAAATCAAGCGCGGGACTCGCAGCATACTCATTCCTCACGGACACGAGAGAATCTATCCGTTCGACCGTTTGCTTGCAGTGGGGACGGACAGCCAGATTGCGGCGTTCAAGGAGGCGATGGCGGCAGCGGTGCAGCAGTCCGACGACACTCCCGAAGATGATTTCAGGGTCGAGAAGACCGTTCTCGGGCCGGAGTCATATCTCACCGGCAAACTGCTCTGGAATACCAATATACGGGCGGCCGGCTGTATGATAATCAGCGTGCTCGGAGCCGACGGCAAGTTCAGGACCAACCCGAGACCCGACTACAAGTTCAAGGAAGGCGACACCGTGTGGATTGCCGGAACGGCCGACAGCTGCGACTGGTACGGAAAGTAAGTGGAGCGTAACGCGGCAATCCGCAAACATATGCAATCAGCGCTGTATGTGCCGGGACTGGCGGAGGGTCTTCTCCCGGCGTGCGAACTCCTCCGTTTCGGACTCCGGCAGCGCCCAGCCGATGAAGCGCTCGAAGATGTAGCTGACGGTCTGTTCGGAGGGGTGGATCATGTCCTCGGCGTAGAAGCGGTAGTCGCGGAGCTCGTCGAGCATGATTTCGTAGGCGGGGAAGTAGTCGCAGCGGGAAGCCGTCTGCAACGCCTTGTCCAGTCCGATGAGCAGGTTCGCCTTGCTCAGCCGGTTGCCGTGCGCGCCGTCCTTGAAGTGCCTGATGGGGCTTACCGTGAAGATGAAATCCTTGTCGGGGTGGTTCAGGACAATGCCGCTGATGAGCCGTTCTGTCTCGGATGCCGGAAGGAACTCCCTCCGGAACTCTTTCGTGTCCCGTTTCAGGCAGTTGGCGACGATGATGCCCTCCGTTGCCGCTTCACGGCCCGTTTCTAAGCCAGTTTCCCGGATAAAGCCCGCTTCCATCCCCGTTTCACGGTCTCCGGAAAGTCCGTTCCGGAATTCCCGCCCCGTACCGTCCGGAACCCCCGTGAACCGGTAGCACCAGCTGGTGCCGAGCGTCACAAGAACCTTGTTGCAGCCTTTCCAGAACGCGGAAGCCCGGTCAAGCGCCTCGTTCGCGGAGGCGAGAAACTCCTCCCGGCTGTCCCGCGCCGCAAGGGTGTGATGGTGGAAAGAGCACCATTTCGCGCTCCCGCTGCCCATCTGCACGCAGTCCCGCTCCGTGAAATGTCGGCCGCTGTCGAGCCTGGCGATGCTGTCCGCAATCGAAGCCGGATTGTACAGCGTCCCGAACGGGTTCAGGCATACGTCAAAGCCCCTTTCGAGCAGTTTTCTGCCAATGCTGTCCGCGAAGCAGCTGCCCAGACTCATAATCCTGTCCCCGCAGGAAAGCGTGACTCCGCTCTTCGGAAATTCAACGGGTGTCGTCAGTTTCATATCTTCAAATCCGTATATTTCGTGTCCGTATCCTCGAATTCCTATATTTCGTATCCGTATCCTCGAATTCCTATATTTCGTATCCGTATATTTCACATATTTCACAAAATTAGCAAAATCATCGCAAAAAACGCTAAATTTGCCGAGATATGCCCTCGTCTGCGAAAACATCGGCGGCTATATTATATATATGGTAAGAAAGATTCTTTCGACGATTATTCTCGTGGCGGCATCCGTTCTGACGGTGTCCGCCCAGATCCGTTTCGCCTACGACGTAAATTTCGATTTCCGCTTCGACAACCGGGAATATGACCGCAGCGGCTTCCAGCAGTCTCTGACGCTTTTCGGGGCCAGGCTCGCACCGACGGTCGGATTTGACGCGGAACTCGGCAGGACTTCCCACCGTCTCATGGCCGGAGCAGATGCCCTGTCCCAGTTCGGAACCTCAGACAGGGAGATAATCTGCAACGCGCTGTTCTGGTATCAGTTGGGAATGCAGTTCGGGGAAACGGACTTCAGACTCTCCGCCGGGCTGTTCCCGAGAAGTTTCTCCAAAGGGGACTGGTCGCCGCTCTTCTTCTCAGACCAGCTCAAATTCTACGACAACCGTCTCGAGGGGCTGCTCCTGAG
>CAVEDD010000222.1:0-2131 GCA_963614515.1 Treponemataceae bacterium
GCTGAGAATCGCCACAATCTCCGAGGTCGCCGCCATCTTCGAAGTGAAGAATATCACCGTGATGAACACGAACAGAGGCGAGAACATATTCATGAAATACGGGATGAAATTCATGTAATAGTCGAAGATTATCGCCTTGAGCGGAGCCTCTTTCGCCACGAAATTGTCGATTTTCTCGCTGATGTCGAATATTATGACTATGCCGATGATGAGCACAAGGGCGACGAAGAAGGTCAGGATGAACTTCTTGAATATATATATGTCGAGTTTCTTCGGCCTTAACGAAAATTCCATCGTCTTGAGTTTATTCCTTGTGTACTTGTTCCATGCCTTGTGACTATGCGTTGCGGACAAATGTCCGAATCCTTAAAGTCTCGTCATTATCTTCTTGACCGTCACATCCTTCCACGCCGCGAAATCCCCCGCCGCTATATGCTCCCTTGCGGCGCGCACGAGGTCGAGGTAGAAGGCGAGGTTGTGTTCGGAGGCAATCTGCGCTGCAAAAATCTCGCCCGCGATGAAAAGGTGGCGGAGATATGCCTTCGTGTAGTAATGGTCGACGAACGAACTTCCGCTCGGGTCGAGTTCGGAGAAGTCATCCGCCCATTTGAGGTTGCGCATATTCATTATTCCGTTCCAGGTGAACAGCATCCCGTTGCGTCCGTTGCGGGTCGGCATCACGCAGTCGAACATATCCACTCCCCTTGCGATGCCTTCGAGGATGTTCGCCGGAGTCCCCACGCCCATAAGGTAGCGCGGCCGGTCCTGCGGAAGTATCGGGCAGACGAGTTCCAGCATTTCGTACATCTTCTCGGTCGGCTCCCCCACCGCAAGCCCGCCGATGGCGTAGCCCTCACGGTCGAACTTGGCCGCGTGCTCCACCGCCGCCCTGCGCAGGTCGGGATAGACGCAGCCCTGGATTATCGGAAATACCGTCTGTGAGTAGCCGTAGAGCGGCTCGGTCTCGTCGAAGTGCTTCAGATAGCGCTCCAGCCAGCTCTGGGTGAGCTTGAGAGACTTTTTCGCATATTCGTATGGCGCGTCGCCGGGGCAGCACTCGTCGAGAGCCATCATTATGTCCGCTCCTATGATTCTCTGTGTGTCTACATTGTTCTCCGGAGTGAAAGTATGCTTCGAGCCGTCGATATGCGATCGGAAAGTGCAGCCCTCCGGAGTGAGTTTGCGGATCTGCGTGAGCGAGAACACCTGGAATCCGCCGCTGTCGGTGAGAATCGGCCTGTCCCAGTGTTCGAACTTGTGAAGCCCGCCGGCCTTGCGGAGAATCTCCAGACCGGGGCGCAGGTAGAGATGGTAGGTGTTGCCGAGGATTATCTCAGCTCCGATGTCCTCCACCAAGTCCCTGTGATAGATGCCCTTGACGGACCCTACCGTGCCCACCGGCATGAAAATCGGGGTCTGGATCTCTCCGTGGTCTGTCGTGATTGTCCCGCACCTTGCCGACGAGCCGGGGTCTTTTGCCGTAAGTCTGAATGTCATATGCCGCTATAACTGTGTATCTTATGTTTTTCTCGCGTTTTCTCCGGGAACCGCACTCACCGGCACGGCCGCACATTCTCACGAAATCTGAAATTTAGTAATCCTTAAAAAATAACGCTTACTTACCGGACAAAACGCCGCCAAAGTTAGCAAAATCTTGGCAAGAATTGAAAACAACTTCGTACCTTTGTCCGTTGCGTGCGTCGCACGGGATTGTCATCATTGGCCTTCCCGACGGCTCTCAAAGAAGCATGCGCACCGCTGTAAACGACTTTAAATTACATAATTAACACATAACGAAATGGGCAAGAACATAAAAATCAGACTCATTGTGATGAACATCCTGCAATGGGCAATCTGGGGTGCATATCTGACTTCGATGGGCAACTACCTCGTGCAGGTCGGGCTTGGTGGCAGAATCGGACTGTTCTACGCGATGCAGGGAATCGTCTCCATATTCATGCCGGCGCTTATGGGAATCGTGGCGGACAAATGGCTCGGAGCAGTCAAATCTCTCGCGCTCTGCCAGTTCATAGCAGGCGTCGCGATGCTCGGAGCGGGACTCTATGCGGCAGGGGTGGAATCGTCCGCAATCGCGACAGGGGCGACTGGAGCCGAACTCACCTCCCTCATC
>CAVEDD010000223.1:0-2107 GCA_963614515.1 Treponemataceae bacterium
CCAGATACCTGTAGCACCTGCCCATATACCCTACTTTTGCCTCGCGGCTGTCAATCTCCGGACGGACACGGGTAATCCAATTGTAGAACAGCCATCCGTCGCACCAGTTGACACCTATCTCGAATCCGTATTTCGAGGCCACTCTCTGCATCGCCCGCAGCAGAATATCGTTCTCGTGAGGAAGAAATCCCCACTCGACGAAAAATCCGTCAATTTTCGCGGCCTTCGCCGAAAGAATCTGATACTCCAGATAGTCCTCGTCCAGATTCGACTGCATGCCCACCCGTGGATAATGGACGGCCGCAATCTGATGCCGTCCCCCGTCGTCAATCAAGTCGGCATTATAGCACAGAGACTTGCGCCCCACCGCCGATTGCTCTGTCGAAGCATACATCTCCCAGCGCCCCAGTTTGCCGTCATGCTCCCTTGTATAACGCACTCCATGGTAGTCGGCATAGACTTTCCTACCGTCCGTACTGTAGGTCGAGCATGACGCACAAAAAAGGGAGAGTCCCGGAAAGAGGACCCGGAAAAGGATTCCGGCGGCAATTGCACGCGCCCTCTTGAAAAACTCTTTTCTGTTCATATGTATTGCTGTCAAACTTTTTCTGAAACCATCCGGCCGGGCACAAGCTCTAACGGCTCATGAACTTGACCGTCATCTCGGACGAGAAGACTTCTCCGTCGTAAGTCCTGTGGGCTGAGGAAGCCGGGTAGCGGCGATAGTATTTCGCATAGTTTTTATTGTCCCAGACATGCATCTTCGCAGCCGAGTCATCACCACCTTCAATCAGGCGGGAAGTCACATAAGCCTCTATGGAATTTGCATCGCTCCACGCATGATAGTCACGCTTGCCTACGGCTTCCAGCTTGTTGCCGCCTCCGGCATCCATCACTACGGTCTTCATATCCTCGTTGCAGCCCCGCTCCGCGACGTTCCTGCCGATGCAGCAGATGCCGAAATACCAATAGAAATCAATCGCGTCCTTCATTTCGAGACGGTTGACGGTTCTGTAACCCCCGTCCGAAAACGACGTGGTCTTGGTGTGGAGAGCCACGATGTGGTGGTCCGACTCCACGGGAGCCCCGCCAACCTTCAACGCGGTCTTGTGCATCGTGGATTTCTGCACATAGGAGAAGCTTGAGCAGTCGGTCCAGCCGAAAGAGGATTCAAGGACAGCGGAGTCCAGAACTTTCCCGTCAATCAGAAACTCCACGCCGCAACCGTCTTCAAGGTCTGTCCGCTCATCACCGTGGTAGCCACCGGTGAAATCATAGGTGTCTATGTGAGTCTTTCCCTGCGCATTCAGGTTCTCGCCGTAGTCCTTGAACACCGACTCATTCTCCCCGTCAGTGAGGATTTTGTCGAGCATCACGCTCATCTCGCGGGATGAACGGTCAAACCGCCCCATATACGCCCAGTCCACACGCCAGAGATCCATATACTGGAGCGAGGAATGGTCGAGGTAGTGATTGATTCTGAACACATACCAGACATCCGCCCGGTATCCGTCCTTCACCGCGACATTGAAGTGTTCTCCGTAACCGCATTTCTCGAAGCTCACCATACATTCCGCAGAGGAGCTGTCCTCTTTTGGAAACCCGGCCGTACGGCAGGAGCAGCAGGAAACTGCAGCCACAACCGACACGGCCAGGAACAACTTTATTCTTGAGTTAATTCGCATTCCACAAAAAACTTCGGAACCGCAGTCCGCATCATCTGTTGCTTTCGTCCACGATACACCTCACGGATGCGGCTGAAACCTTATCGAACGAGGCCGTTCTGATACTTTTTCCGGATGAGTGGGTACTCAGCGTATACCAGAGTCCCTGCCCCTGAGTATTTCCTGCGACATTGCTCCAAATCAGGCCTTCTTTGTTGGTGCTTGCAGACGCCGCATTGCCCAATCCTATATTCGTTGGTCTGTACTGTGTTCCCGTGGAAGGATCTTTGGCTGTCTGACGACCCTGAACCGTAAGGATTAAGTCCCCCACCTGAACATTCACCATTCCGGCCATAGACTCATTGAACTGAGCGGAAGAACTGAGGGCTGTCAACGCGTCGAGAGCCGGCCGTGAAGCCACCCGCCAACCTTTCGGGCACGGG
>CAVEDD010000224.1:0-2102 GCA_963614515.1 Treponemataceae bacterium
GTTGAGTTTCGCCCCATCGGCCGCGAAAGAGAAGCCATCATAGGAAGACAGCCCCGTAACTGCGGCGTTCAGAACGAGATGTGAAGTCGAGCCGTTCCCGCTCTGGCTCTGCGCCGTGTAAGAACGGGCTTCAAGAGCGGAGAGAGTTGCATAAGTTCCCGGATATATGACGGAGAATTCCGACCCTTCGACTTCATTCCCCTCGAAAGTCGCTGTCTTGCCGTCTATCTCCTTGACGGTGTATATTTCCGAAGTTCCGGTCTCAGAGATGACGCGGATTGCGTCGGTCGTCTCCCACGCGAGTTTGAGTGCGGACTCCTCTCCGGTGAATGTCACCTTGGAGTCCATCCCCTCCGGAAGCGAAGCCGTGATTGTAATCTTCCTGCCCGTTTCCTCTTCACTCCCCGCCGGGGCGGTCTCCTTTGCGCAGGAGAACAGGGAAAGCGCAGCAGCCGATACGGCCGCAAAAGTATAAATCGTGTGTCTCATGGGTGTTGAAATTATTCAAAATCTTCCGTATAAATCTTGTTTTCACTGAAATCGTCAAGCTGCGATGACAGGCAGAAGCCTCCTTCGGCATTGAAAATTTCCTCCGCGAGTGCGGGAGAGGAGTATCTCCGTGTCTTCTCTTTGTCCATATCTATTTGGTTTAAAATTTATTCTTGTGTATCCATTATGTAAATGCTCGTGGAGAGAGTCCGCTCGCCGCTGTGGTCGAACGTGTTGTTGTCGGTCGGATAGTTCACGACATTGGTGTCGGGGTCTCCCTGCCCCTTGATGCAGAGCGTGGAGGAGCCGCCGCCGTCCATATTCAGGGCATAGCGCGGATTGAAATTCTTCTGGAGGAAGAAAGTGAGTTCGCGGGCGTTCATCCCCTCGGATATGCCGGAACGGCGGCCGTCGACCACAATCATAAGGAAATGTCTGTCTTTCGTAAGAGCCACTGCGGTTCTCGGATGCCGGACACCCTGATGACGGATCGGGTCTTCATAGTTGAGAGCCTCCAACTGCTGCTGAGTGTAGCCGTCCGGGACGAAATACGCGCCGACGGTTTCATAATCGTCAATCAGCATAGGGGCGGAAGAGAATATGTTCGCTTCGGTCCGGCTGTTATAGACCGCACGGGTCTTCTCTATGTCGCGGTTGCAGTCCTTCGCTGAGAACTCAATCGAAACGCCCTGCTTCCCGTCGGTATAGACGGCCGCCTCCGATTTCCACTGCGGCACTCCCGTATCCATCACGGTCAGGTTCGGAATGGATGAAATCACGGCTCCGTCCACCTTGATGTAACAGGACGAGACTTCGTATGAGGCATTTACGATGGCTGTCGCGCCGAGATTCTTCATCGCTGCCGAAGTCTTGCATCCGTCGTGGTGGTCGAACTTCACCTCCCATCTGCCGGAATTCAAATCCACGTCACAGACGGAGACAATCTGCTGCGCCCCGGTGATCTCGTCATATCCCCGGAACAGCTTATAGACCAGACCGTCTTCCACCTTTGTTTCCGTCCATTTGCCCGCCGTATCCTCTTTCGATGCGGACGGGTTGCTGTCCTGCGGCACGAACGCCGAGTTGTCCTGCGATTTCGCGCAGCCTCCGCAGCCGGCCACGAGAAGTGCCAGTGCGAGGAGTGCGTATTTCATTCTGGATGTTTTCATATTCATATAGCTTTGATAGCGTAATTAAAATAGCGTAATTAAAGAGTTTAAGTGCAATGTCCGATTGACTGTTGGCATCATTTCTTCAGGAACGGAGTCGCGCCGGACAAGTCCCAGACGCTTTCGTCCCAGTTCAGAGCCTTGGCGACCTCGGAAGCGCTTGCGTCCGCTTCTGCCTCTCTGCCGTGGTACGGATAGATGTAATTGTAGCCGTCGGGCGGGGTGGCAGTCACGAGCGGAACTGAAGAGTCGGCGTTCTCCTGGTCGTAGAGTTCAGAGCAGTAGGCGGCGGTGAGCGTCATCCCCCGCTTGCGCCTGCAGTCCTTCAGCGTGTTCCTGATGCAGGTGTAACCCACGACCGCTCCGGAACTTGCGCCTTTGTCGTCCGAACGCGTGACGGTGATGTCGTCCAACCAGACTATGCAGGAATCCACGCTGTTGTCG
>CAVEDD010000225.1:0-2090 GCA_963614515.1 Treponemataceae bacterium
ATAAAATTCATAATTGTATGAAAATTACCATAACTAAACAAAACAGCACGAGAGAGCGCCTTACAATAGTCTTCTGCGAGGAAGAGTCTCGCAAGACGGTTCGTGTCAGAGGCCACTTCCGGGTGGTTAACGGCAAGAAAGTCTATGTGAAAGCCCACTGTCGGGAACGATAGGCGGGTTGCTCCAATCCCATCTGTCCGAGAGTCATCTGCTTGCCCGCAGGTGGCTCTCGTTTCATTGTTCTGTTCTTCATTGATTCTGATTCTCTTTCATACCGTAATCAACATTTCAACGAATCTGTTTTGACAACCTCGCGAACATTGCCGAGATTCGGTTCACGGGTAATTACTGACCTTCCTTGAAAGGAAGGATGCGGCGGACAAGGCGCAGGGCGGCGGAGAGTTTCTCCGCGTCGGCGCAGAGGGAGATGCGGATGCAGTCGCGGCCGTTGTGGCCGAAGATGCAGCCCGGGGTGATGAAGACTCCGGCCTTGTAGAGCAGATGGTCGGACACGATCTCGCCCCTTGTCTTCGCGCGTCCGTCCTCCGGGGCGCTGAGGGCTATGCCCGCCTCTGCGGCGATGCGTTCCGTCTCCCCGGTCCGTCCGAGCAGCGGGCTGTCAGCCGGGATGTGTCCCCATACGAAGAGTCCGGTTCCGTCCGCCGGGCAGTCCGCTCCGAGCGCGGCCATGATTTCACAGGCGATTTTCCGGCGCTCGCGGTAGCCCGCGTTCAGTTTTTCGAACCATTCCGGTCCCTGCGAGAGAGCCGCCACAGCCGCCATCTGCATAGGTTTGAACATACCGGAATCCATCTGCGACTTGACCTTGAGCACCGATGAGATCAGTTCCTGCGCCCCCGCGACCATCCCGATTCTCCAGCCGGACATATTGTGCGACTTGCTGAGCGAGTTAAGCTCGATGCAGCATTCCTTCGCTCGCGGGACGGAGAGGATTGACAGCGGCTTGTCCGTGAGCACGAAACTGTAGGGGTTGTCGTTGACAATCAGGATGTCGTGCTCGAGTCCGAACTTCACGATTCTCCGGTAGAGTTCCTCCGAAGCGGCCTTGCCGGTCGGCATCGAAGGGTAGTTCACCCACATCATCTTCACTCCGTCGAGGTTCATCCGCTCCAGAGCCTCGAAGTCGGGACTCCAGCCGTTCTCGGGGAGCAGGTCGTAGGTGAGTATGCCGGCCTCCACGAGTTCGAGCGCGGAGGTGTAGGTCGGATAGCCCGGGTCGGGGACGAGCACCTTGTCACCCTTGTCTATGAAGGCGAGGGCGAGCAGCAGGATACCCTCCTTGGAGCCGGCCAGAGGCTGGATTTCGGTGGCGGGGGCGAGAGTCACGCCGTACCAGCGGGCATACCAGTCAGCAAAGGCTTCGCGCAGTTCGGGGAGTCCCTTGTAGTTCTGATAGACGTGCGAATCCGCCCTGTGCGCGCACTCGCAGAGGGACTCGATTGCGGACTCCGGCGGCATCCTGTCCGGTGCGCCGATTCCGAGGCTTATCACAGGGGACTCCCCTTTTGTAGAACGCCAGGCGTTGACTGCGGAGAGTTCCCTGCTTTTGCGTGAAAAATAATATTCTTTGACGGTTTCTGTCCTTTTTGCCGGTCTTATCATGATTTTGGTTTCTTTTTGGTCTATATTTCTTTTTTCATCAGTCGTGTACGCCCGTGATTTTGGTTTCTTTTTGGTCTATATCCTTTTTTTCATCAGTCGTGTACGCCCGGTACACTCCTTCTTCAAAAAAGAATCTATCCTCAAAAATAAATCCAAAATCTCCCTGGATTTATCTTTGAACTTTTTTGTGTTTATGATCTTATATTTTCTCGTATGTTGCGGGCGGGGTCAACCGCCCGACATACGCGTGATGGCGAATCGGACTCGTTCGGCGAGGTCATGAATGGGGCAGTCGTTGAGGATTACGGCATCGACTTCGTCGCGATGGGCTTCAAGCGGAGACTGGAGACGGATGCGGGACAGAGCCTCTTCGCGGGTGCAGCGGTCACGGGCCGTCACGCGCTCGATTCTGAGTTCTTCCGGCGCGTCCACCCAAATACACCTGTCCCATACTTTCGGGAAGCGGG
>CAVEDD010000226.1:0-2084 GCA_963614515.1 Treponemataceae bacterium
GATGTCCCTGTCCCGACAAACGTCACCTCGTTATGTGTTGACACGGGAATGTAGGCTTCAAGGTGTGCCAAAATATCCTCTATGTGTTCGGGTTCCGCGACAATGGTTGTGCGGACAGTGTCTTTCAATTTGTCGGGGCTGAACACCGGAGATGCCTGTTCCTGTCTCTCGGACAGAACTTTTCTCCGGATTGAGACCTCGCTCTTGAAATTAATCGGGGTACAGAAAGCCCCATACTCCGCCGCTATTTTCTCCGCAATATCTTGCACCTCTTTCCCTTGAGTTAAGGCTTTCAGATATGTCTTTTTTACGGCGTTGTCGAGCAACGCTCCGTCCATCATTCCGGCATTGTCGGATAGGAAATACGGCAAAGACTTCGCCTTTTTGATTCTCCCGCTATTATCTTTCACCCAGTCTCTGAACCCCTGCGGGACATCGCCCTCAGTCTGCGAGCTTCCCGTTGTCGGCTCTTCCCCGGCGAGGATACGGCGGGTGTCCTCCGCCATTTCCTCCTCGGCCTTGAGGACGGAGACGGCGTGGCAGCGGCAGTGAGGATACCACCCCGTGAACTTGAAGTCCTTGGGGTAGCGTCCTGTACATTTTTTGACATTTCACGATTGTCCCCCGTCTGTCCCCGTAATTTCGCAGGGGGATAATTTTTTGAAAGAATTTGTGAGGATTGTTCCCGATACCTCAATATCCGAGATAAGATATTCACATCCAAATCCGTCATCTGAGAGTCAGAGTAGGGGAGAATTCTTCTGAACTTACTTGTTTTGTCGTAAAAAAGTCGTATTTTTGCGACAAATAGTGGCGATAATAATGGCTCAAAGCATTGAAAATATAATTCTTAACTCCATAAAGAAATGCGGGAGAGGGACGGTGTTTTTCCCTTCGGATTTCTCAAAGGCGGGGGAGAAGTCGGCTGTTCTCAAGGCTCTGGAAAGAATGACCGCAGAAGGAACAATAATCAGAGTGGCGAGAGGTATCTACTGTTATCCTAAGATTGACAAGGAGTTGGGGCTTGGAGTTCTTTATCCGACCTATGAGGAGATAGCTCAGGCCATAGCCAAACGGGACAAGGCCAGAATCGTCCCCGCCGGAGTGTATGCGATGAACCGCCTCGGATTGTCCACCCAAGTCCCGATGAATGTCGTGTATCTGACAGACGGGTCGCCGAGAAAGGTGAGCATTGACGGCAATCGCGGGATACTCTTCAAGCACGTGAGCCCGAGGAATCTGTCGTTTCACAATCAGCTGGCCTTGCTGATAAATTCGGCACTGAAGGAGATGGGAAGGGAGAAAGTCTCCGAGGAAGACAGGGATAGAATCAAGTCACTGCTGCGGAAAGAGCAGAAGGACAGCGTCTTGCAGGATCTTAAACTGATGCCCGACTGGATAGCGTCAATAGTCAGAGAAGCTTATGAAACCGGTGGTGATGCTTGAAATAGGCTCCCGCTCCCTGTTTGAACCCTTTGAGTTCCGGAATGTCAGCAGCCTTGTAGGTCAGACTACGAAGATAGTGACTTCAACGCGGACGGTGAGTATCCCTACCGCAGTTCCGGAGAAAACATTTCTGGAAAAGGCATATCTCCTGCACGAGTTGTTCTCAACGGATGCCGGAGCGAGGGTAGACGGAAAACCACGTCATCTGTATGACCTTGAGAGAATGATGGACTGCGATTTCGCGAAGTCAGCCGTCACAGACGATGAACTCTGGAATACCATCCATCATCATCGGGACGTGTTCACGCATAAGAAGGATGTGGATTATACGCCCGATATCCGTGACAGGATAGTACTTCTTCCGCCGGCAGATGTCCGTTCTGCTTGGGAAGCAGATTATGAATCAATGCGCAAGTCGATGATTTATGGCGATTCGCTTCCGTTCGTGGCTTTGCTTGCGAGGATGGAAGAACTACAAGAGCGGCTCAGAAACCGGCATAAGTAAATAACAAAGCCCCGTCACCGGGGCCGCCATCTCTGACGAAGACTTCAAGTGACGGGGCGATGAAGGGCAGAGAGGATCTATGCTCCGAGCTTCGCGGAGGCGAACATATCGCCGGACTTCTCGCCGGTGGCGG
>CAVEDD010000227.1:0-2057 GCA_963614515.1 Treponemataceae bacterium
GAATAACGCAGTAGACCGCTTTTTATTCGCCCCGTTTCAGGAGTTCGGCGGTCCGCTGCATCTTGGGTACAGCCGCATCCGCGATGCTCTTCCCCTTGCCGACCTTGCTGCCAATCAGCGAGAAAGTCTTCTCCACCTGCGCATAGGCCTCTTCCGGAGAGTTGAAGGTGTCGGCCGGCGTGCGTGAACTGCTGTAGAAATTCAGCCCGACAATTACGGCCGCCACAGCAGCTGCCGCCGCAGGAATGAAAGCGAAAAGCCTCCGGTTTCGTGACTCCGGACGCTCCCGGGAGGCAATGTGTCCGGCCGTTTCCCCGGGAAACTCCTCTTCGCTCCGGCTTAGTTCAAAAGCCAGAATCCGGTTCTCAATGCCTTGCTCCAGACCGGAGGGCACCTCGATGCTTCCGTCAGCCGACATCTTCTCCAGCTCTTCTGGAGTCAGTCTCTCTATTTCTTCAACGGTTTTCATAATGAATCAACGCTTTTCCGGAGTTTTTTCCTTGCGCCGCTCAGCAGAACCCTCAGGCTGAGGTAGGGGATGCCGGTGCGCTTTTCAATCTGTTCGTAGGACATTTCGTCCAGGACTTTCATTTTGAGGACCTCCCTTTCCCGCGGCGGAAGTTTCCCGATGGCCTCGAACACGGCTCTCTCCCGTTCTCTCGCGTGGAGAGAGTCGTCATCCGCAGTCATCTCGCGTTCCAAGCCGTCAAGCGGGCTGCGGTCGCGGAGCCTTTTGCTCTTGAGACGGTCAAGACAGCTGTTCCGGAGCATCGTGAGGCAATAGGCCTTGGGGTTCTGCACCTGTTCCGTCCCGCTCTGCCAGAGTTTCAGATAGAGATCCTGAACGGCATCTTCCGCCTCATCGCGCGAGCCAAGCAGGCAATACGCCGCCCTGAAAAGCGCATCCCGAAGCGGGAGATACTCTGTTCTGAAAGTTTCCGGATTCATCGAGTCTCAGGATTCATCGGTTCTTCAAACCCCGTCGCGGAATCTGTACTGTTCTTCATTCCCGACTGTGTGACGGCTCAGTCCTGTTGGGATTTCGTCAGTTCGGTCATACCTTCGGTGCTGATGGTCCCCCATAGGCAGATCAGTTCGCCGTCGTCCGGGCAGTAGATGATGAGGTCGCTGACCGTCTTGCCGTCGGCCGAAGTCTTCCCGTAGAACAGCACATCCTCGCCGTCGTCTTTCACGCTTGCCAGAAGCCCGTCCTCGCCCATAATCGCAGTGAACCTTTCACGGAATTCCGCTCTGACTGCGTAAGTGCAGTCTTCCATATCCACAAGGGTGATTCCCTTGAGCTTGTCCATCGCCTTGACAGCCTGTGCCGTGTCATCGTCGTCATCGGCGGCCGCCTTCATAAGCGAGATGGCGAAAGAGCCGAGATTCATGGACTCGAAGCCTTTCTTTTTGTCGAACTCCTTTATGAGTTTCTTGACTTCAGTTTTGTGTGAGTCGTCTTTCACAGCGCAGGAAGCGGCTGTACTTGCGGCGAGCAGTCCGAGCCCGGCCAATACGATGCATAAAATCTTTTTCATAATTTCAAATTCAACTGATTTTCAAAATTTTCTGTTTTTTATTCCAAACTCAAAGCCCGGAACCCGAAGCCCGGAACCCGAAGCCCGAAACCCGAAGTCCGGAATCCGAAGCCTGGAATCAGACGCGCCGTATATATGACGACAAACCCCTCGGTTTGTTAAGCAAGCGTAGAAACTTAAATTAGGAAATCTGATACAGGAGAAGCCAGAACCTTGTTGCGCAGCGACAACGCCGACAGGAAAAACGTCTCGCGGACATTTCCCGTTTCAGGAGTCCCGTTGTAAACTTCCCTAAAAAAGGTATCGCCCTCCTGCTCAAGTCTGCATCAGTACCGCGGAATCATTTCCACGAATTTTGCCAAAACTGCGGAAACAGTTCCGCGATTTTTCGCTACTCGAACAGATTGTCGATGGTCAATGATTTCTGGACAATCGTCGAATGGGAGTTTTCGGCGAGGCCGAAAGTCGTGACCATCACAAGGTGAACTGCTTTGGTTGTGGATGTTGCGGAACGGAATA
>CAVEDD010000228.1:0-2056 GCA_963614515.1 Treponemataceae bacterium
CCCAACTTCCCTCAGTAGTTCTGGGGCAAACCGGACGGGACGTTCCGCAACACGAAGATTTTCAGGGGGACGTATGTCGTCCAGCCGGTTGAGGGCGCATTCCTTCCGGTCGATCCTGTGGAGGTCGAGATTTCGGGCGGGACTGAGCTCACCTTCGAGGTGACTCCTAACCTGACAATCAACGCTTCCATAACGACGAGCGGCCCCGATGTCATCGCGAAGTACCGCCTCAGCAAGGCTCCGGGCGCCGGAAAGATTACCACGGTGCGTCTGCTCGTGTCGAAATGGAACCCGAATGTGGGCATGAACCATCTGGACCGGGAAACCGTGCGCGATCTCAGCATGGTCAAGGACGAGACCGTCGTGACCACGACATACACCGACTCGGTGCTCGACTGCCTTGAACCGGGCGTCACCTACTATGCGCGTGTCGCGGCTCTCGCGTCGAACACCTCCGGACGATACAATTTCTCCGAGGTCGTGAAAATTGAAATGTAATGTTCTCAAGATTATAGGAATATGAAAACGATGACAAGAACAATGCTTGCGGCGGCGGTTCTCGCGCTTGCCGCCTGCAACAGGCCATACGACCCGATAGGTCCCAACCGGCCGTCTCCGGTCCTTCTCGTGAATCCTCTGGAACTGGCTTTCGGCTCTGACGGAGGTGCGCTCGTGTCCAGGATTTCAACCAACGCCGAGACCGTGCAGGTCGGCGAGCTTCCGGAGTGGATTGAGTCCGCGGCGGTGAGCGAGGACCTCGGCTCGATTGAGGTGAAGGTGAAGCCGAATGCCGAAGAGAGGAATGTCAGGCGCGGGACGGTGAAGATGGTCTGCGCGTCCGGGGACAACACCGTGACCCAGTCTCTGAAGATTTTCCAGGCCGGAGCGGACTCGGAAATAGCTTTCGCCTCCTTTACGGGCAAGACCCTGCCTTCGGGATGGAAGGCAGACGAGCCTTCGGCTCTTGCGGTCGGCAACGGCTACCTTGCAATCAATTCCGCCGAAATGCCCGGCTACCTCTACACCTGTCCGGACAAGTTCTCTCCGCAGACTTCCACCTATTATTTCTCCGTTGAAATGAAGATGAAGGACGGCGGCGACGGAGGGGTGAAGCTCTATCTCAACGATGACCCGCACCAGGACCTGAAGATTTACCTCAGCTACAACTCCGTGCGTAACCGTGGCGGCATCTGGGTCCAGAACGGAAGCACCTGGTGCGCGATGGACGACGGCACCGTCGGCTCCGGCGACTGCCCCGACAAGTGGGAGCCGGTCTATGAGATGCCGGACGCTTCGGAGCGTGACGACTGGTGGAGGCTGGAGGTCTATAACACCGAGAGCGAGCCGAACAAGCCGGTGATTGCCGTCAAGTCACTCAAGACTCTCAACGGCGAGACCCGGGTTCTCAAGACGCTCTATTCCCGCAGGTTCACTTTCGTCAATGCCGATGCCGGCAGCGTGGGACTCTGGGGACGGACAGGCGAGACCCAGTTCAGAAATTTCGTCCTTTCCTATCAGAAACAGAAATGACAGTCTGTTCTATCATATCGAATAACATTCAATAACCATTCATCATCATGAAAAAGATTTCAGCATTTGCGGCATTCGCGGCCATTCTTTCCGTATGTGCCTGCAACAAAAACGAAAGTGTGGATGACGGCACTCCGAAGAAGGTTGACTTCTCGGCCGCCACGACGGCGTTTACTTCCGGACCTCAGGTGTCCTGGGCGGAAGGTGACAGAATCAGCGTGTTCTCTGCGGGAACAAACACTGCCTTCACTGCAACTAAAGGCGGCTCCGTGGCTACTTTCAGCGGAGAAATAGCCACTGCGTCGCAGTACATCGCGGTTTCTCCTTATTCGGAAAACGCCGCGGCCGCAGCTGGAGCCGTGACTACAGCCGTTCCTGCCGCGCAGAAGGCCGTGAAGGACGGTGTTTCCGCCGAAGCGGTGCTTGCGGTCGCGTCCGCATCCGACAACAACCTCAGGTTCGTCAACGCCACCGGACTTCTCAAGTTCACCTTGGCTTCGGAGTACAACATCCGTCAGGTGAAGAT
>CAVEDD010000229.1:0-2017 GCA_963614515.1 Treponemataceae bacterium
TTTTACGTTCAACTGCCGTCACGGCTTGCGCCGTCACGACAGCCGACCATAAAAGCCCGAGCGGTGGAATGGAGGCACGCTTTTGCGTTATCCGTGATTTCGGCGTCTTCGCCCGCGCGGAGGTGGTGCCGGGTATATATATTTACCACAAAGCCGCAGCGCTGACGCGCAGCGGTGGGCAGGAGGAAGGCAATCCCGTCAAGGACTTTACTTCAAGTTGTGGTTTATATAGAGTAAAGCAAATTATTTTATATCTTTGCATTGTGATTGAAATACTTTTTGAGGTCCCTCTGAGTCACCTCTGAGTTCAAGAGTTCAAAGGCTGGGGGTCTCTGACCCGGGCTATTCACAGTACAATTCCCCAAAGTCCTGTCTCGCCGTGATGGTCAGACGGGACTTCTTTATAGATATCCGCAAAGATGCCGAAGTATTTGCCAAATAGCCGATTCTCAGACTGCTGGTCTTCCGTGGGAGAAGTGACCTTCTTCCATCGGGACGGGGTCTGCTTCTGGAAGAAGCGGGCGCACCCGGCGTTTCCCGGGACGATGGCTCAAATGGAGCATCAGGCGGTTCATCTCCGAGCTCTTGAAGCTTGGAGGGGACTTTCACCGGAGGTTCAGGAGCAGTGGAATACCCTTGCCCTGCCTGTTCACAGCCATAGGCCGCCTTTCCGAAAGGACCATCACATTTCCGGGCATAATCTGTTCGTGTCTGCTTACCACGGCTTTGCCCGACTGGGAGACGAACATATCCCCGAGCCGCAGGGTTACGAGGGTTTTCCCGTGTTCGTCTGCGAGTATGATTCGGCAGTTGTAGAGAATGAAACGAATTTGTCAATCAGGCTGCGGGTTAGGATGGAGGATGTTGTCATCCCGTCCAGATACCGTCTCGCCGTACGCATTCAGCTGACCAGGCCTGGGGCGGGAAGACAACCGGGGTATCTGCGCTCGTTTGTGGCTTCCGGCAACTGCACGGCCAAAGACTGTGTGGCGAGAATCGTCATCCCCGACTACAAGGACATCTGGAAACTGGATCTTGGCTCGTATCAGGTGCATCTACGGTATTTTCTCATAGATTCAAAAACCGGCTACCGCAACTTCTTCAAAAGTAAATCTTTTCTTATGTCCGTGTCGAAATAGTTAAAGCTTGACTTTAATTCAAGTGGCATAACTCTTTGTTATTAAATATCAAATTATTATTCCTATATTTGCATAGGAATCAGTGGCTGCTAAGCATAATCGATTTATGATAGCAAAGCCTTCCATAGCGTTCAACGACTTCAGCGGTACCGCCAAAGAGGTGACCGCACGGAATGTCGACGGACGGAACATCCTCTCCGTCCGTGCCAAGCAGAGCAGAATCGTCACGCCCTCACAGGCGATCTCCAGAAATAAGCTTTCCAAATCCTCCCGGGCATACAGGCAGCTCTCTGATTCCCAAATGGCCGCCTGGGAGGTTTTGGCAAAGCATCTGAAGGGAATATCCACCTTCGGTATGCCCGCCGAACTCACCGCCCATAACGCCTTCGTCAGAATCAATGCCAACCGCGCCCTTGTCGGGCAGCCCGTTCTTCTGGATACCCCAGTATATGTCTGCGATGTTCCGGAGGTCGATTATGAGGATTTCTGGGTGACGCCGGATACGATTCTGTTCACGGGCATAGTGCCGCCGAAAGACAGCTACAGGCTGATTGTCAAGATGTCTCCGGGCTTGGGCAACGGAGTGTCCTCCGGCTGGAACAGAACCATCATAGTATCTCCGGGGCAGGAGGACGACTGGGGCGAGACGAACATCACGAAGCTCTATACCTCCAAAATCGGCTTCACCCCCAAGATTGGGGATAAGGTGTTCATCGAACTGTACTGGCTTGATTCCGAGACCGGATTTGTGGGCGAGACGATGTCCGTGTCCGTCATCTGTCAGGAGCTGTCGGCGGTGAAGAAGGAACTCTACATTCCCCGCAACGAGCTGACCCTTGACAACATCTCCTCGCTCGAAATCAACGCGACGATTGACA